>OKRF01000184.1:12769-21326 GCA_900290315.1 Candidatus Sulfopaludibacter sp. SbA3
TGGCGGAAAAATCCAAGCTCGGCGCCAAACTCGCCGCTGGCAAATTTGTCGCCTTCGTGGAGATTCTGCCGCCGCGCGGCGTGGATGCCTCCCGCGAAATCGAAGGCGCCCGCCGCTGCGCCGAGCACGGCATCGATTGCATCAACGTGCCCGATGGTCCCCGCGCCAGCGCCCGCATGAGCGCCCAGGTCACCTGCCAGCTCATCCAGCAGGAGGCCGGCATCGAAGCCGTCAACCACTTCTGCTGCCGCGACCGCAACATTCTCGGCATCCAATCCGAGTTGCTCGGCACCCACAAAGTGGGCGTGCGCAATCTCATCTGCATCACCGGTGATCCGCCGCGCATGGGCGCCTATCCCGACGCCACCGCGGTTTTCGACGTGGACGCCATCGGCCTGGTCAACATCGTCCGCAACCTCAATCACGGCCTCGATATCGGTGGCAACCCCATGGGCTCGCAGACAGCCCTGCTCATCGGCGTGGGCGCCAACCCCGGCGCTTTGAACATGGACGAAGAGATCCGGCGCTTCCAGTGGAAGGTGGAAGCCGGCGCCGAGTATGTGGTCACTCAGCCGGTCTTCGACCTGGACCTTTTAGAGAAGTTTCTCGTGCGCGTCCAGCACGTAAAGATCCCGGTCATCTGCGGCATCTGGCCGCTCACCAGCTACCGCAACGCTGAATTCATGGTCAACGAGCTGCGCGTCCCCGTGCCCGAAGAGTTCATGGCGCGCATGCGCAGTGTGGACAGCGCCGAAAAAGCCCGCGACGAAGGTGTGGCCATCGCCCGTGAGATGACCGCCCGTGTCCGCCAGATGGTGCAAGGCGTACAATTAAGTGCGCCGTTTGGCCGTTACCAGATGGCGCTGGACGTCGCCGAAGCGATTGGACCCCGATAAAAGATCGCATTCACATGGCAACTGACCTGGTCGAGATCAATCAAGAGCAGCCCCAGCCGGAAGCGCTGGCGCGAGCCGCCGCCGCCGTGCGCCGGGGAAAAGTTGTCGCCATCCCCACCGACGCGCTCTACACCCTGGTGGCCGACCCTTTCAACCTGCGGGCCGTGACTCAGGTCTTCCAGGCCAAGGGCCGCGAGCCGCACCGCTCGCTCCCCATCCTGGTCTCCGGCGCGCTGATGGCCGAAGAACTCGCCGGTGAGTTGAACAATCGCTTCGCCATTCTGGCGCGCCGCTTCTGGCCCGGTCCGCTGACCATTATCGTGCCCGCATCGGCCAAGATCCCGCTCAAGGTCACCGGCAACACCGGGCGCCTGGCCCTGCGGCAATCGCGCTCCAATGTGGCCAACCAGCTCATCAACATCCTGAACGAGCCCCTCATTTCCACCAGCGCCAATATTTCCGGCCACCCTACCTGCCGCAGCGGCATCGAGGTCTTCGGCATGATGGATGGCCGCGTCGATCTGGTTCTGGATGGCGGCGCCTGCGTAGGACCCGGCGCCACTACAGTCGATATCACCGACCCCGCCTGGAAGATCATTAAGGCCGGCGCGATCGAAGAAAAAGAGATCGCGGAGTGCCTAGCGAGTTGAAGTGAAGTACTTGCTGATAGCGGTTGGCGGCGGCGCCGGTTCTCTTTTGCGCTTTATCGCGGGCACCGCCATCATGACACGCTACGCCCGCACTTTCCCGCTCGGAACCCTGGTCATCAACATCACCGGATCGTTTCTCATCGGCTTGTTGATGACGCTGTTCACGGAGCGCTTCCAGCCCCACACCAATCTCCGCCTGCTGCTCGTGGTGGGCTTCCTGGGAGGCTACACCACGTTCTCCAGTTTCGAATGGGAGACCTACTCCGCGGTGCGCGACGGAGCCTTCTGGATCGGCTTGGCCAACGTGGCCGGGAGCGTCCTGTTCGGCTATCTCGCCGTCTGGCTAGGCGCCCTCCTGGCCAGGCGCTGA
This sequence comes from Candidatus Sulfopaludibacter sp. SbA3, assembly GCA_900290315.1. Taxonomy (GTDB): domain Bacteria; phylum Acidobacteriota; class Terriglobia; order Bryobacterales; family Bryobacteraceae; genus Sulfopaludibacter. The sequence goes on from OKRF01000184.1 coordinate 14,686, forward strand.
AAAGCAGGCGGACTGTCCGGCGAACAGGTTTAGCTGGTACACCTTCATCAGCTCCGGAAATAATTTGCCAACAACGTCAAAGGTGGTCCGCACCGGGAAGGAGAGGCGCGAATTCAAAGGCTCGGGGACGTTAGCCAAGGTGCGCGATTCCACCAGGCGCAGCCCGATATTCCAGCCCTCAATTTCCTTCGGGTCTGCGCAGGCCCAGGCGAATCGGGCATCCAGGTGCCGGCGCGCGTGGTCTCTGTTCCCGCCCTTTACGGCTCTGCCGCTGATGGTATCGAAGGCGATGTTCGCACATGGGAAGCGCTCCGCGATCTGCGCCAGCGCCGTCTTGACCTCCAACTCTTGCAGGTAGACCAAGACAGTTTCCGCGACAAGGAAATAAGGTCCAGGGCTTTGCAGTACCGTGGCCATCCAGTCGGTATCGAGTACGGACGCGGCCAAAGTGGTGCGCCGCCCGGTATCTGTAAAGAACTTCCGCCGCAGTTCCACTACCTCCGGGAGATCGAGGTCGAACCTGTCCAGCCGCTCAAAGCGCGTGTTGAGTCCGCAGCCGATCTCGACTACGGTGCCTTCCGGATGGCTGCCGAGAAATCTCTTGACCCACTCATCGAACATGGCGCTGCGCAACGTACAGCCAATGACACGCAACCTTTGGTTGAATCTCCGGAAATCCCAATCGATGGATTCCACCATTCCGAGGGCCCGGGAATCTTCCAGGATGGGGTGCTTTCTGCGGCTTTCCACCGCGCGGGCATAGAGCGGAACCAGCAGGGTCTCCGGCACCGTGCCGAGTCGAATAGATTGTTTGGAGGCCATGTTTACGGCATTGTCAGATCAACTATAGCTCCCATCAAACGGGAATGTGGCCAGCGGCCGCAATCTTCGGCTCGCACCCGTCGTGCTAACCTGAAATCTCTACACACAACTCATGCGAAACGTGGTTATTATCGGCTCGGGCTGCGCCGGAAATACAGCGGCCATCTACACCGCGCGCGCCAACCTGAAACCGCTCGTGGTCAGCGGCCACGAAGCCGGCGGACAGCTTTCCCTCACCACCCTGGTGGAAAACTTTCCGGGATTTCCCGAAGGCATCATGGGACCCGAGCTGGTGGAGAACATGAAGAAGCAGGCGCAGAACTTCGGCGCCGAATACCTCCACGGCGCGGTCATCGATACCGACCTATCCACCCGCCCCTTCCGCATCAACGTGGAGGGCGAATGGATCGAGACCCGCACCCTCATCATCGCCTCGGGTGCCTCCGACCGCTGGCTCGGCCTGGAGAACGAACACAGGCTGATCGGCCACGGCGTCAGCTCCTGCGCCACCTGCGACGGCTTCTTTTACCGCGGCAAGAAGATCATGGTGGTGGGCGGCGGCGATTCGGCCATGGAAGAAGCCAATTTCCTCACCCGCTTCGGCAGCGAGGTCGCCCTGGTGCACCGCCGCGAGGAGTTCCGCGCCTCCAAAATCATGCTCGATCGCGCCCGCCACAATCCCAAGATCAAGTTCGTCATGAACACCGTGGTGGAAGACGTTTTCGACGTCTCGCAAAAGCTGGTCACCGGGGTGCGCCTGCGCAACGTCAAGACCGGTGAGACCTGGGAACAGGACGTTGACGGCTTCTTCGTCGCCATCGGCCATATTCCCAACACCAAAATCTTCAAGGGCCAGATTGAAACCGATCCCGATGGCTACATCCTGTCCAAGGGCGGCGCGCGCACCAACATCGCGGGCGTATTTCACGCCGGCGACGTCCAGGACCGCACCTACCGCCAGGCGATCACCGCCTCCGGCGCCGGGTGCATGGCGGCCATCGAAGCCGAACGTTACTTAGAAGCGGAAGGACACTAACTCATGATCGAGCGCTTGTCGCCTCCCGGCGTTGCCGTGCCGCGGGGTCCCTATTCGCCGGCCGTGTACGCCGGAGATTTCATCTACGTATCCGGCCAGATTCCCGTCGATCCGGAGACCAACCAGGCCGTGCTGGGCGATATCCGCGCCGAGACACGCCAGGTGTTGAACAACATCACCCGCATCCTGGAAGGCTGCGGCGCCACCCGGGCCGACGTGGTCAAGTGCCAGGTATACCTGACCGACGTGAAGGATTTCGCCGCCATGAACGAGGTGTACTCCGAATTCTTCGGCGAAGCCAAGCCCGCCCGTACCACCATTGGCGTGGCGGCCCTGCCTCTGCCCAACGCCAAAGTGGAGATTGACGCAGTGGCCTACAAGCCGCGGTAACTCTCCAGCAGGGCTGTATCGACCTTGGCCTTCACGGTGCGGCGATCCAGCCCCAGCCGGCGCGCCGTCTCTTCGTAGCTGCCGGTCCGGCTGTACACCAGCGTTACGTAGCGTGCCAGCAACTCGTCGGCGGTCAGCCGTCCGGCCCGCAGATCCCCCGCCAGTGCTTCGATCGGATCGGCCGCCGCGCTGTCCGAAGGCCGGTAGTTGCGGCGAATCAGCACGTTCTTGACGCACTGCTCCAACTCGCGATAGTTGCCCGGCCAGGCATAATCGGAACCCAGATTCCCCGTGATCCAGTCCATCACTTCGGGCGCCAGTTCTTCCGCCTCCGCCCCGGCCACACGGCGCGACATGTAGAACACCAGCTCGCGCAGAACTCCCGGTGAATCGGACAACTGCGCCGCCAGCGAAGGCGTGACCACCTGGTCGGAGCAGAGCCGGTAATACAGGTCCTCGCGGAACAGGCCTTTTTTCATCGACGCGCCGAGATCGCGATTGGTCGCGGTGATCAACTTGCCGCGGAACTGCCGGGCCGCCGTGTCGCCCACGGGATGAAACGTACGCGTTTCGATCACGCGGAGCAGCTTCACCTGGATGGCGGGATCCAGGTCCCCCAATTCGTCCAGGAACACCGAGCCCAGTTCGGGACACATCTCCAGCCAGCCCTTGCGGTCGCCCACCGCTCCCGTGAAAGCGCCGCGCCGGTGGCCGAACAGCTCCGATTCCACCAGCGTTGGTGAGAGCGCGGAAATATTGATGGGGAAGAACGAGCCCGCGCCATCATCCGCGAAGGAGAGCCGCTGCACGTCGAACGGAACGTAGCGCGATTGTGCGATCTCCCGCGCCACCAGTTCCTTGCCCGTTCCCGACGGGCCGGTGATCAGAGTGGCGAACTCGCCCATGCGCGCGTACAGGGTGCGCCGGTAGCGCCGCATATCGTGCGTGAAGATCGATTGCCAGATAGAGGCGCGCAGCCGCGCCGCAGGCATGGAACTGCCGATGATGTCGCGGAACACCTGCTCGAAGGCCCGCTGGATCTGCCGGAAACAGGCGAAAATGTGGCTGGGATCATGGGCCGCCGGGAGGCCGAAGTGGTTCCAATCGGCCACAAACTCCTGGTAGAAGCGCCACCGCCCCGGCTTCCCCGACTGCGCTCCGAATCCCGCTTCAAAGAACTTCGGGTAGTATCGCTGATAGAGCAGATGCAGCACCGCGTCTTCGTAGAGCGGAGGGTCCTGCTCCTGCAAGTGGCCGCGCGCCTGTTCCACCAGCGGCTCCAGCTTCGCCGCGATGCGCCACACATTCTCCCGTGGCCGCTCCGGATCTTCCACCGACTGGCTCCAGACCGGCTCGCCCTCGTGGAACTCCGCCCCCAGCACCGCCCGCTCCAACACCACCCGCTCCGGCAGAAACGGATTGCAATACGCCAGCTCCGATACCGCCTGCAGAAGCGCGCGCTGCGCCGGGGAAAGGGAGGCCATCTACAACATCATTCTAATTCGCCGATTCGCAGTTCGTGGGAAAGCTCTGGTCTGGGGTTTGCGGCGGATCCTTCGAACGAGTGATTGAATCGCACGATGCCCGGGAGTATGATGCCCACATCATGGAAATCACCCGGCGATCTCTTTTGAGCGGCTCTGCTGCCGCCTTCACACTAGTCAAGCCCCACCTGGTGCGCGGCGCGGGCAAGGAGAAGCTGCGCGCCGGAATTGTGGGATGCGGTGGGCGCGGCACCCAGGCCGTGGTCGATATGCTCACCGGCAATGAGAACGTGGAACTGGTCGCCATGGCGGATCTGTTCGAAGACCACCTGGAAGATTCCCTCAAGCAGTTGCGCGACCCCAAAACCCTCAGCCGCCACGCCGGCATCACCGTGGAGCGCGACGGAAATTCGAAGGAGATGAGCGCACAGGACCTGGTGGCGTCCCTTCAGCCGCGCATTCAGGTGTCTCCCGAAGCGCACTTCACGGGCTTCGACGCCTACCAGAAACTGGTGAAGAGCGATCTCGATATCGTCATGCTGGCCACCCCGCCGGGCTACCGTCCCATCCACTTCGAAGCCGCGGTGGCTGCCGGCAAGCACGTCTTCACCGAGAAGCCCATCGCCACCGATGCCACCGGCGCCCGCCGCTTCATCGCCGCCGGGCGTGCCGCCACCGGCAAGAAACTCACCGTGATGGCCGGCGCCCAGCGACGCCAGGACAAAGCCTACATCGAGACTGTGCGCAAGATTCACGATGGGGCCATTGGGGAAATCGCCGCCCTCTATGCCTCCTACCTGAGCGGCCCCGTCTTTCACGCCTCGGCCCGCGACCCTAAGTGGGGCGATATGGAGTGGGAACACCGCAACTGGTATTCATTCCTGTGGTTGTGCGGCGACCAGGTGGTGGAACAGCACTTCCACAACATCGATTTCATGAACTGGGTGATGGGGTCGCCTCCGGCGCGTGTGGTGGCATCCGGCGGCGCGGCCTGGCGCCCGCCTGAACCGCTTTACGGCAACATCTACGACCACATGGCTTCCGATTTCGAATACCCCAACGGCGTCCGCTTGAGCAGCCACTGCCGGCAGTATCAGCGGGGCGCTTTCAATAACGTGAGCGATCTCATCGTCGGCACCAAAGGCCGCAGCACCGGCACCGACCTGGGCAGCAAGGGAATCAACTCGCAAGTGCAGGAGCACATCAACCTGGTGGATAGCATCCTGGGCCGCGGCCCCTACATCAATCTGTCCCAGCCCATCGCCGAGAGCACCCTGACGTGCATCATGGCCCGCGAGTCCGCCTATTCGGGCATGGCCATTACGTGGGACCAGATCCTGAATTCGAAACAGGACCTGATGCCCACGCAGTTCGGCTACGACGTCAAGATGGACCCTGCTCCGCTACCCGTACCCGGCCAGTACAAGTTTGTTTGACGCTCCCGCTTAGCCGTGGTTTTGGGGTCAGACCGAGGCGCATTATGACCCCGGCGGCCAGTAAGGACTGCCGCTCGCATCGCGCAAATACACCGTCTGGCCTTGCCGGCGCACTTCCTTCGCCAGCACTACGGCTCCTCCGTTGAACTTCACCTTCGAGCCCGTCACATTGATGCGGTCACCTTTGGCGAAGGAGAAATCGAAACCTTTCATGAACTCCATGGGCGCCAGGTACACATCCAGGCTTTCCCTGCCCGTGTCCACCGTCAGGTGAAGCCCGCGCATCGGGCTGCTGCGCGGCACTTCGCGCGTCTCCGTCACTATGCCGTCGAACTCGACTGTCGCGCCCGGATCGTATCGCGGCTCTGCCGGTGCCGGCTGCCCGGCGCTGGCCGCGCGCGGGGCCAGCAGCGCCGCCAGAATCAACAACAGGAGCGGTAATCGGAAGATCATGAGGGTTTCTTCCTTTCTGACGGCGTCAGGCCGTCATGGACACGGCCCGGCGCAGCGCGCGTTCGTAGCCGCGGACCACATGAGTAATCAGCAAATCGAAGAAGAACCCCAGACGCCGATCCAATTCCTCTTCGGCGTACAGTTCCACGCTACTGTTCGAAGCGACGTGCTCTTCTACGAAGTCCAAAGTTATTTCGCGCATCAGGCACAAGCCCCGCACGGATTCGTGCAGCGGGATGTCCTGCTCAAAACGCAGCTTGCCGAGACGCTCGTAGCGGTTTCCCAGGTCCTCTTGGTTGCTTGGCGAGAGCCAGTGGCTGAGGCCCTCAAGAAGCTCGAGGTTCCACTCGCGCAATTCGCTGTCGAGCAGAGCCCGGATGTGAGGCATGTCCTTCTCGCGCCGGATCTGGTCAACCACCCGTTGGATGATCTGGCTGGCGTGCGTCTCGATCAGGTGAACAAGTTTGCCCGAAATCATAGCTCACCCCTGGCCGTATTGTAGCGCCAAGTACAGTATGTATCCAGGCCTTTGAGGACAAGACGCCAGACGGCACAAAACGATCGATCGTCTGTCCCGCCGCCAAGGAGCTAGCGGCCAACCAGGCGGCACCATCCGCACCGGCACCCTCGAAAATCCCGAACCGTGTGTCCGCCGCAAATCCGTGACAGGCGGCTCATGAGGCGAAGCTTCACCCGCCCGGATGAAAATTCGTTAGCCCCGTGGGACAGACGATCGTTTTTTGTGTCTTCTTCGGGCTCTGCGGGCATTTTCGAAAGAGGCGAAGGAACCTGCAACTGTACCCAATCGTCCATTTTCATACCGATCGTTGCCCGCGCGCGGGCACCCCAACAGGCTCGAAATTCGCCGTCTTTTGGCGAATCTTCGCGCCTGGCTCGAATTCGCCCCTTCGCGAAATCCCGACGCGTTCCCCCCCCATTTTCGCGGGCCCCTAACAGGGTCGAAAAACCGGTCGAGCGACTGGGTAACGCCGGCGATCTTGTCGCCGGTCGGCCAGTGCA
>OKRF01000125.1:0-361 GCA_900290315.1 Candidatus Sulfopaludibacter sp. SbA3
AACCAATCGGTGCAGGCGTGGATCGGGCACGCCATGCACGGCGATACCTGGCGGCTGCGGGAACAGATCTTCGAGGCATTTCCGTTTCTTGCCGGGGACCACCGTTCGAAATAGCGCGGCCCTGGCCGCGAGCCGAGCCCAAGACCAGGGCCTGTTTTTGTTTGACGCGGACTGCCCGCGCCGGGACCGCGGCCCGGAAGTGGAGTAGCACGCTCCCGCCGATTCCTCGGCGGGACTCTGGCAGCAGACCGTTACGTCTGTTCCACATCCCCCGGCCAGCCGGAACCCCAGGTTTTGGTTCTGTTCGTCCGGTTGGTTGTTGTTGCGATACGACGAACGCGCGTTCCTTCGATTATTGTTG
>OKRF01000125.1:371-1339 GCA_900290315.1 Candidatus Sulfopaludibacter sp. SbA3
CTCGGACTCCCCCATGGGCATTCTGCAAGATTCGCAAAAGGAAAAGGGAAAAAAATTAAGTGATTCCCCCGGCCAGCCGGAACCCGAGGTACCGGTTCAGTACGACCGGTAGGGCGTCGTAGCGACACGAAGAACGCGCGTCCCTTCGACTATCGCCGAAGGAACCGCCCCGCCACACGTACGTCGCACTGCCCTTGGACCACTCCGAAGAGGTCCACTCCAACACATTCCCCACCATATCGCAGGCACCCTCCGCGCTCGCCCCGCATGGATACAGCCCCACCGGCGTCGGATGCCCGATCTTGCTGTCGACATAATTGGCGCGCAAAGGGTCGATGTCGTCGTTTCCCCATGGGTACTTCGTACCAGTCGGGCCGCGGGCCGCGCGTTCCCATTCCTCCTCGGTAGGCAGCCTGCCACCCGCCCACTCGCAATATTCCGAAGCCTGATGCCACGTCACGTTCACGACGGGCCAATTCGGATGCTCCTGCTGCTCGTCCCAGTTCCCCGGTTCCCGGTTCGGCGCGGTTCCTTCCTCCACAAAGGTCGCATACTGCAACACTGTTATCGGGTACTTGCCGATCCGGAACGGCGCCAGGTTCACCTTGCGCGGCGCCTCGTCTTCGTCCGCCTCCTCATCGTGGTACCGGCCCTTCGGATCCTCCTTCTGCGCCCCAATCCAATAATTTCTGGCCGCCGGGATGGTCACCCATTCGTGTTTCTTTAGACGTGGGTCGCCCGCCTGCCCCAGTGCCTCCGCCGCTGCCAACCGGTCTTTGAACGGTACGCCCTTCGACTTCGCCGCGTCGAAGATATCCATCACCAGCCGCAACGATTCGCCGTAGCGCTTATCCGATACGGAGTATCCCACCAAATCCGGAAGCAACGCACCGATCAGTCCCACGCACTTTGCGCGGTTTGCCAATGCCGGCTGCTTTTCCATGTTGTCCAGCACCCTTCGCAGCAGA
>OKRF01000125.1:1344-23246 GCA_900290315.1 Candidatus Sulfopaludibacter sp. SbA3
GCCCGCCACTCCGGCTGGTAGATCTTTGGACTCTTCCCCAACAATAGCTTGTATTGATCGGAGTCCTCCCACCCCGCAATTTCCAGCGCCGCCAGGTATTCCTGAAACGTCAAGTGCCAGTATGCGATATCCGGTCCGCGGCTCACCACGATTCCGCTATCGGCCTGCTCGGCGCGCAGGAATCGCTCCGCCGCCTCGCGGTTCGTGAACCGCTTCGCCAGTTTCTCTCCGGCCCACGCCAGCGGCGCCTGCTTTTGGCGGCCTTTTTCGTGCTGCTGCATTTCGAGCGCCAACTCCCGCAGCCTCAGCAGACAATCGCTCGCAGGCATCCGCCCCGGCTTGGCGCGCTGTTTCGAGAGCCACTTCAGAATCGACCCGTACAGATCCACGCGCTTCTCCGGCAGCTTCACGTTGTTGTGCTGCAACACCGCCAGAGCCGTCAGCATCACCGGATTCCGCGTCATCCTCCGGATCTCGCGCCGCCCGTTCACCGCCGCTTCCAGATCTTCCCGGAACTGCCGCTCTTTCGTCTCATCGGTGGAGTACAACTGCTTCGCCAGCTTTGCCAGGAAGGCGCGGATCGCCTCAGGCTCGAGATCGCCGATGCGCGCCTCTTCAAAGTTCGGGATCGGGACCTTCCCTTCCGGCCGCGACGTGACCACGAAACGGCACCCATCGAACGCCGCCGCTGCTTCGCGAATCAATTCCGCCAGCCGCTCGCGTGAGGGCTCATCCGGCGTTTCGTCCAGCCCGTCGATCAGCACGTGGCAGCCGCCCGCGGTCAACTTCGCGCGGAAGTAGTCCGCCGTCAGCCCGCGATTCTTTTCGCTGCACTGCGCGCCCAGGAACAAAGGAATCCACTCCGGCGACGAGGCATCCGCCGGTCCTGTTTTGGTGTGCTGCTGCGCGATGTAGGTAGACAGCACCGCTGCCTCGATCCGCAGCGGGAGAGGCGCGCCCTCCGCCCATCCCCTGCACAACTGAAACGCCACGCGTTTCAGGAATGTGCTCTTGCCGGAGCCGGGGTCGCCCACCACGAGCAATTTGCGATGCGCCGCCAGCGCCTTCTCCAGCGGGATCGGCCCCGCTCGCCCCTCGCCACCCCCGGCCGCGTCCGCGCCCGGCCAGGTGGTGAGCGCGATATAGAACTCATCGATTGGGAACCGGTAGGCGCGGTTGTCGCCGAATTTGAGCCCTTGCACGTCGAAGTGGGATGTCTCTTCGAGCAGCGCTTTCACGTAGCGGGTGGGGTCGCCCGCAATGGCGGACGCCGCTTTGCCGGGCGTGACCGGATAGTGCGCTTTGAGGTACTTCTCCAGGTAGTAGCGAATCTTGTCGCGAAAATCGTCGGCGCCTTCGTAGGCGAGTTCCAGGCCGATGCCGCGCATTTCCTCGCGGAACTCCATAACCCGGGCGGCTTGCTTCAACTCAGCCAAGTCCCTGTGGCGGTAGGGCGCGTCGTTAAAGCAGAGCACCACTTCCGGTTTGCCCGTTTTCTTCCAGGCCGCGATGGCGGCGCGGATCTCGTGTTCCGTGCCGGTCTGGTTACCCATCTCCGGTATGGGTTTGCCGAAGCGATTCCAGAGGATACCGGCAACGATGTCGCACTGTTCGATCGGCAGGTCTTCGTCAATCGGCCCCTGCACGCCTTTCTGGTGGACCCGGGGACGGACGTCTGTCTTCCAGCCGACCACTTTGAATTGCACATCGTGCTCCGCGGCCGTGTTGCGGTTGAGGGCTGCGGCAACGTCGGCGACGTGATTCCTCTCAGCGCCGACGTCCCGCGGGGAAGCGACGAACAGGGTGACGATCCGGATCATCGACATTCAGAATACTGCATCGGAGGAATGTCGATCGGATTTACGTTTGTTGAGCGGCATGCTGCTAAAGTTCACTGCGTCAATTCGGCGAACTTGTGCAGATCGATATTGCCGCCCGAGACGATTGCCGCTATCTTGCCCGAGCCCGCGCGCCCCGAAAGCGCCGCCGCAACGGCGCATGCCGACGCCCCTTCTATAATCACGCGATTCCGCTCCGCCACCAGCTTCATCGCCTGCGCGGCCTCTTGCAGGGTGATGACGAGCGAACCGTCTAGCAGCTTTTGCGCGTATTCGAACATGTTCCGGAACACCGTTTTGCTGCCGATGCCGTCCACGAACGAGGGCTGATAGTCCACCGTGCGAGGCTCGCCGGCCGCCAGCGAGGCGTGCAGTGGCGCCGCTGTTTCCACTTCCGCCGCGTAAATGCGGATGCCCGGCGCCAGTTTCCGCAGCACCGCCGCGATGCCGCACGAAAGACCGCCGCCGCCCCACGGAATCACCACCGCCTCCAGGTCCGGCTGGTCTTCCAGGAGTTCCAGCGCGATAGTGCCGTTGCCCGCCATCACGTCCAGATCGTCGAACGCGTGGATGAAGGTGGCGTCCACGCCGGGGTAGGTGTGGGTCTCAAAGGTGCGCCACCATTCGGCGAAGGGCGCCTTGATCACGCGCCCGCCCAGTCGTTCGACGGCGCTGATTTTGGTGGCCGGAGCGGTATCGGGCGCCACGATGGTGGCCGGGATGCCCAAGCGCCGTGCGCAGAACGCCACGCCCTGCGCCATGTTCCCGGCGGAGGCCGTGAGCACGCCGCGCTCCAACCGTTCGCGCGGCGTCCGCGCCATCACGTTCGACGCGCCGCGGATCTTGAAACTCCCAATGGGCTGCAGATTCTCCAGCTTGAGGTAGACTGCCGCGGGAGCCTCCGCATTCAGAAATACCAGAGGCGTGCGCAGAATCACCGGCGCGATATTGCGGCGGGCCTCTTCCACTTGAGCGAGCGTAACGGGCATTCCAACCATCTTACGCAATGCGGAAGAAGACGGTCGGCTCATGAGGCGAGGCCACACAAAACCGGCTTTACCCAGTCGCTCGACCGGTTTTTCGACCCTAAGTATGAAAATGGGCAAATTCGAGCCAGGCACGAAGATTCGCCAAAAGGCGGCGAATTTCGAGCCTGGCACGGATTTGCGGCGGACACGCGGCTCGGGATTTTCGGGGGTGTCAGGCGGAGTCCGAAAGAGGGCGGAAAAACTGGGACCGCGATTTGTAGCTCGCTTCGCCCGCAGTACCGGCGACAAGATCGCCGGCGTTACCGCCGCGACAGCCAATGCATGATATTCAGCATCAACTGGCGATTATCCGTGCTGCGCCCCTGGGGCCCCGCCAATTGCGCCGTCAGGGCCACCACGCGCCCCCGTCCCGATTCGAATGCAACGCCCTGCTCCTTCAGAAACGTCATGCTCCCCGGCGGGCCCCAGAGTTTGCCGCCGCTGAAACTCACGGCGTACTCCACCTCCTCGCCTTCCTCGGGACGCCCATTGGCAATCGCATCGTCGCCCAAGCCCCCGTCGCGACTGAACGGGACGGTCGATTCCCCGCCGTCCACCAGACGCACGCCGAACTCGCCCGCCAGCGCCTGCGAGGCCTCAGCCGCGGGTGCTCGGTCGGCGATCAGCAGCAGCGATCCGCCGCCATGCACCCAATCGCGAACAGCCTCCACCTCCGCCACCGAAAACGCCTGCGGGTGCAGGCGTAGTCCCACCTTGCCCACCAGGGGTTGGAGCACTCCCTTCCACCCCAGAGCGTTGGGAATTACGAGTACACGCGTGGTGCGCAGGAGCTCAGGCACCAGGTCCTGCCGATTGCGCGCGACCTGGTACCCATCCCAAGTCAACATTTGCAGCAGGCCTTCGAACCGCGGGTCGGGCACCGATCGGTTCCAGTGGCCGCGATCGATGAGCACCGCCGGACCGCGGTGGTAAGCGGAGCGCCGGAACCGGTTCTGCCAGGTGTAAGCCCCCAGACCGGGCTGGGGCCAGACCGCCCATACCACACCCAAAATCGCCAGCCCTAAACCTGCCTGGAACATTCGGTCCAGATTCATAGTCAAAGCCTTCGGGGGTATACTAGCACGCCATGCTGGAAGTGCGGAATCTGGTAAAGCGGTACAATCGCGTTCCCGTGGTGGATGACGTGAGCTTCGTGATCCGTCCGGGCGAGATTCTCGGGTACCTGGGCCCCAACGGCGCCGGCAAGAGCACCACGGTCAAAGTGCTCACCGGCCTCATCGAGCCCACCGATGGCGACATACTCTTTAACGGGTTCGACGTCCGCAAAGACTTCGTCGCCTTCCAGCGGCGCCTGGGATATGTGCCCGAGGAGGCCCATCTGTATCCCCACCTCACCGGCCGCGAGTACCTGCAGCTCATCGGCCGCCTGCGCAATTTGCCGCGGCGCGTGCTGGAGCCGCGCATGGACGAACTGCTCCGCCTTTTCGGCCTGTGGGACGACCGCCATTCGCCGCTCTCGTCCTATTCAAAGGGCATGCGCCAGAAGATTCTGCTCTCCGGCGCGCTCATTCACAACCCCGAACTGTTGATCTTGGACGAGCCTTTCTCCGGCCTCGACGTCACCACCGCGCTGGTGCTGCGGACCCTGCTTCACGAACTGGCGGCCCAGGGCAAGATCATCTTCTACAGCTCGCACGTTCTCGAAGTGGTGGAGAAGGTCTGCCATCGCGTGCTGATTCTGCGCAAAGGCAAAGTGGTGGCGCACGACGCCGTGGAGCGCCTGCGCGACCTGATGCATCAACCCTCGCTCGAAGGCATTTTTGCCCAGCTCACCGAGCAGGCCGATCCCGCCGGTATGGTCAAAGGGATCCTTTCGGTCATGCAGTCATGAAACAGCTCGCTTCCAGATTTCGCGAATGGATGGAGGAAAGCCACAGCACCGGGTTCGAGCTGCGCCGCCATTTCTTCCGCCGCTTCTTCGATAGCGACCTGGTCTCGTCGGCCGGTCAATGGCAAGTGGTGGCCATCGGGTTCTTCGCCATCGTCATCTCGCTGTGCATCCCCATGATCCAGGCGTACTACCACAAGTACCGCATGCTACTGGAGCTGGATTCGCCGATGCCGTACCGTATGGCGGCGATTGCCGATCACCTCTTCCTGATCACATTCTCCATGACGCTGACCGGCCTGGTGACCGCCATGCAGTGGCCTTCTCTCTTCCCGGGCCTGCGCGACTACCTGGTGCTGGCGGGCCTGCCGGTGCGCACGCGCGATGTCTTCGTGGCGAAATTCACGGCCCTCATGACGCACGCGCGATGTCTTCGTGGCGAAATTCACGGCCCTCATGACCTACATCGGCATTTTCATTGTGTCGCTCAATGCCTTGCCCGCCGCCGCCCTGTGGAGTGTCATGAGCGGACGTTACTACACGCCTGGAGTCTGGAACGGCCTCGCGCCGTTCGTCACCATGACGCTGGCGGCGCTGTTCGTCTTCTTCGCGCTGGTGACGCTGCAGGGACTGCTGCTCAACATGGTCTCACCCCGCCGGTTTCCGGGCGTCTCGCTGCTGGTGCAGTGCACCCTATTCACGCTGTTGATCTGTCTGCTGCCCTTCGTGCTCTCCATTCCCGGTCTGGACCGCTATATGCACTTGCGGCCCGCATTTGCGCGCTGGATTCCGCCGGCCTGGTTCCTCGGCCTGGACCAGGAGATGCTGGGAAATCGCGAACCTTACGTAGAGGCCCTGGGCCGTCTCGCCATATGGGCCGTGGGCGGCTCGGCCTTCTGCGCCTTTGCCGCCTATCTGTGGAGCTACCGCCGCCAAAAGGTGCGCATGCTGGAAACGCCCATTCAGGCGCGCTACGAATTCACCGCGCTGCGGCGCTGGGCGGAAAAATGGAGCGACCGCTTCCTGCCCCATCAGCCCGAGCACGCTGTCTTCAGTTTCACCATGTCCACTCTATCGCGCAGCCGCCTACATCGCTTGGTGCTCACCGGGTTTGTGGCAGTCGCGTTCGCCCTGATTGTGGAGAGCTTCGTTTCCCTGATTGTGGGCGGCGGCTTCAAAGGGTTCGCCGTGAAGACCTTCGCCCTGGAACAGGCGGCCGTTTCGGCGCCGCTGGCCCTCTCGCTCTTCGTGCTGGCGGGCTATCGCTACCTGTTTCGCCTGCCGGTGGAACTGCGCGCCAATTGGGTGTTCCGCATCCATGAAGGCGGCAATCGCGAATTGCTGCTGCGCGGCATGGAGCGCTTCGTGCTGTGCCTGGGGGTGCTCCCCATCGCCCTGCTGACGCTGCCCCTGGAGATCGAGATCTTCGGCGCGCTCACCGGCTTCGCCGTCAGCCTTCTGGCGTTCCTGCCGTCGCTGGTGATGGAGGAGGTGCTGCTGGCCGGCTTCGAAAAAATTCCATTCACCTCCGCCTATCTTCCGGGGAAGCGCCCGCTGATTGAAACTGTCTGCATGTACGGCATCGCTTTCGGCGCCTACGTGGGCATACTCAGCGGCCTCATCGTCACCTGTCTGCAGGAGGCTCCGTACTTCCTGATCGTCCTCGGCGGATTCATCGCCATCTGGGCCAAAGTCCGCAAGGGACGCCTGGAGTACTGGCACGTGGGAGAACTGGAATTCGAAGAAGTAGCGGAGCCCACCGTCCAGACTCTGGCGATCTTTCGGGATTAGCGATCGAGTTGAACCGGCAAAATCGAAGTGCGATTCCACGACGGCCGGTCCGCCGGCCCGCTGCTCGCGCGTCCGCCTCAGGTGCGGGGCTTCAGAACCCAATCCCACTCCGGTATGTGTTCTCGTACGAAGTCGGGTGCCAACCGGCGGCGCCTCTTCTTCCCGCTCCANNAAAGGCCCAGCAGGATTCCCTGGCAGAACTGAAGCGCCTGGTCCTCAAGCCCCATTTCCAGGTACCGCTTCATATCGGCGACGAAGGGCTCCAGTGCTTCGTCCAGTAGTTCGCCTGCAGCCTCGTTCGGTTCGACATACCCCCAGGAGTGGCCGCCCGCCCGGCCATTCAAGTCGTCATAGTCGAATTGGAGCAGGGCATTTTCGACATCGTCCGCAACGGAAAGTGGCGAAATCTCAGCCAATATTCCGAGAGCGATTGCTTCCGCCTCTGAGCGGAGTTCGCCATGGCGCTCCAGGAGCTTCCGGAGGACCGAGGCGGCTTCCTCACTGTCCAGTTTGTCGAGCACATTGGCTTCACTCTGACTCTCACGATTCGACTTGCGCTGTGCGTCTTTTCCAGCCATAGGTCAACCTTGGTCTCACCTGGAAGATTGTAGCCGAACGCATCGATGCCCGGCGAAACGAAACCGGGTAAACTGGCTGAGATGCGGCTCACGGGAAGATGGTTTCGAAGGCGCGAAAGTCTGGCCGCAGAGCAGATCCGATCGAACGCCGGATGGAAGGAGCGCTTGATCCGGGATCCTTTATTTCCGATCAGGCGTGCTTCTCCTTCGTGAGTGCGCTGGACGAGGTCGCCGCGGAGATCGGAAAGCTCACCCGGACCGACCCCGCCCGCGCAATCGCGCTCTTCGAGACCTTCCTGGCCGGCTGCTACGAGAAGGCTGACGAGCTCGACGATTCGAGCGGCTCCTTTGGACAGTTTGTGGGCGATCTCATCTGCGGATGGATCAAAGCCAGGCAGGCATCAGGTGCCGACCCGGACGAGACCGCTGATCGGCTGCTTGCGCGGATGGACGATGACCCCTACGGATTCTGTTACCAAATCGAAGAGGACGCCGCCAAGGCGTTCGACAAAGCTGGGCTGGCTGCATTCGAGAGACACATCAGGGAGCGCTTCGACGCTGCCTCCAAGGCCAAGGCACTGCCGGGCAAACCACCGGGCGATCAGCCGGAGTATCTTCGCCGGCGGTACAGCGAGACCCTGCGCAAGCTCTACCTTGCACAGAAGAACGTCGCGGCCTACATCGCCCTGACCGGGCAAACCGGGCTCACCGCACAAGACTGCCACGCCCTTGCCACGATATTCGTCACACGACGCAAGCCGGAGGAGGCGCTGGCTTGGGTCGAGCGCGGGATCGCACTAGACCGGGAGAAGCCACATGGGGTGACCCGGGCCGGCTTTGAACTCACCAGGATTCACCGCGAGTTGTTGACCAAGCTTGGCCGTGGAAACGAGGCGATCCAGGCTGCATGGGCCGACTTTCTGGAAGAGCCCGATAAGTACGCCTACGAGGAGCTAATGAAGCTGGTGCCCAGGGCTGAGCGCACGGTCTGGCACGAGAAGGCCATGGACGCAGCCAAGGGCCCGGACCTCCGCTCACTCATCGAGTTGTTCCTCGAGACCAAGGAGACGGAGCGTCTGGCGGAATTGGTGCGCGGCGCCACCGGCAAGGCCCTGAGCGAGACGACCCATTATGCCACCGAGCCGGCGGCGAAGAAGTTGGAGAGGGCTCACCCAGATCTTGCCGCCCGCCTCTGGCGCGCCCAGGGAATGCGCATCGTGGACGGAGGGAAGAGCAAGTATTATGACGCGGTAATCTCGAACTTCGAGCGTGCCCACCGCTGCTATGAACGGGCGGGCCTGGCCGCCGAGTGGGAGGATACCGTGCGCCAGATGCGCGCCAGTCATCACCGGAAGGCTGGCTTCATGGCGAGGTTTGAGGCGCTGGCCGCGGGCCCCGGCCCAGACGGCCCCTCTTCGTTTCTGGACCGCGCCAAGAAACGCTGGGGCGGGCGACACGGCAGAGGCGATTCATGAAGAAGAGAAGTCTCTCTCTCCGGCAGAACGTAGGTGGGACGCTGCATGGCTGGCCGCGAATTGGAACCGGCTTCGCGGTGACGCTCCGCCGAGCACGCCAGGATCGCACTATCGGCGCACCCATCGCGAGACGGTGTGATATACCAGTTCGGCGAGAAGGCTGAGTGTTTGTAAGAAGATAGTTGAATGTAGTTCACCCTCTCAACCGGACTTGCAGGACCATCGTTACGCTTCATACCATTTTAGCTTTCCTGAAACCGGAGACGGGCACACAGTGCCGCGGCATGAATACCACTTGATCCTCCGCCGGACAGCTACGTCGGCCGCGTTTGACAAGCGCGGCAAGCCATTACGGCAACGGCCAGAGATGCTACTGATCTGCTCTAGGTAATTGCCTAGTGCAATCGCAGGGATGGATGCGCTTCGCGCGTCTTGTTCTTGTAGAGCATCGGATTTTCCCGCGATTTAGCTTCAGGCCGCCTTGCGGAATCCCTTCTTGGGGGCCTCGAAGCGCTTCCGGGCATCGGCGAGGCGGAGGTTCATGGCTGCGCGGCGGGTGATTTCGGGGTATGAAAAAACAAATTGTGGAGGTAGGAATTCGCGGGGGTAGTAAATTGTGGAGGTAGGAATTCGCGGGGGTAGTCGCGTTCGATGTCGAAGGATTCTCCTTTGGCCGCCGCCAGTTGCGCGAGGAGGGTGGCTTCGTCCACGGCTTTTTCGAGGGCGGCCTGGCGGGCCTGCTGCTGCTCGCGGAGGATCTGGAGGTTCTTTTCGATCTTGCGCTGGATGCGGGCTTCGTAAAGGGTGAGCAGCCCGAGCTTGTGAGAGTCGGTGAGCCAGACTCTGGCTTGGGCCAGGGCGGCGTCGGCTTCGGAGTGGTGGGTGTGGATGTCGTCGGGTTCGTTGAGTCCCCGGGTGAAGGTGTTGTTGTCGATGACGGCGGCGAGTTTGAGGCGCCAGCGGTCGTCGGCGACGGATTGGACGAGATCACATTCGAAGTGTCCGGCGGGTGCGAGGGATTCGACCATCCCTTGGCAGTGGGCCTGATAGGCGGCCTCATCTTCGGGGGTCATGATGCGGACCTGGCCGGTGAGGCCATGACGGTACGCGTTAAAGGCGCGGGGATCGCGCTGGGTTTTCGTTTCGATCGTTTCTGCGAACATTGGGGTTTCTCCTCCCACGAATACTTGTAGCATCTCGACACCGGGCTGGAAAGTTAAGTTGTTGAAGGGATTGAGCAAGATTGTTGTGACTGAAAACGGTTTGCTCGGTTTCGCGCCGCCGGGGCGCAGACGAAGACTCGCGCCGCCGGCATGTGGCCGCCAGGTCGGATGGGACTTCGCTGATGCTGCTCCGCTGAGGGGCACCGCGACGCTGCACGCTGCATCGGGCGTGTGCGGCACTGGAAGGTTGAGAAGCAGCGCCTAGGCCCACGCGGGCTCCTGCAACATCGACTGCTCGGAGAGTTTTCAGAAATTGTGGTAGGGGAATACACCCATGCCGGGAAAAATCCAATTGGCGCGCCATCGCCATGGGCGCGCAGCCGGGCAATCGTCCGACCGCCGCCGCCTTCGTCGCCGCGCCGCCGTCCCGGCGCAACGAGCAAGTGGGCATGCGCACCGTTCCGGCAATTCACTGCGACGAGGCCCCGAGGCTCTCAGGGTGCACCCGAAGGCCACGCGGCGTTTCAGGGGAAGGTCGCGGTGCTGGACTACCTGCGCCCGCCGGGTGTGTAGGTCAGCGCGGCGGCACGGTGGCGTACTTGCCCGATTTGACCCATAGCATGTCGCCGCCATCGCCGATCTTGGCGGGGTTCTTGATCACGTACAGCAGCACCGTTTGCGGACTGTAGCACTGGCGGTGGATGAGCGTCGAACTGGAACCAGCGTTGCCGAACGCCGTCTCCAGGTCGAAGTACTGGCCCACGCCATCGATGCGCAGCACGCCGTTTTGGAGTTGGCTGGTGAGTTCCTTCAGACCACCGCCCGCATAACTGATGTGACCATCGGTGCCGACCCCCATCTGGTAGCTGGCGGGATGATCCACGTCCACCGTCTTGTCCACGGCCACCTGAAAGCCGCTGGTGATCGGCGACATGGAACCGGCACGCACCACACGAAAAAGCACGGTGCAGGAATTGCCCGTTAGCGGCGCAGTGGTGGCGTTGACGAAGTCGGCCGCGTTGCCACCCGTTTCGGCAGCGATGCGCTCCGCTTCGGTGGGCGGAAGGACGATACTGCTGCAGACGGCGGGCAGCGCCGTCATGCTCGCCGCTGGTTTGGCGAAGCTCAGTTTCTTGGTTTCAATGACGGTCTTGCCGCCCATATCCAGTTTCAGAACGAGCCCGTATTTCGCGTCGATCCACACCTTGCCCGGCCCGGCTTGGCCTGGGATGGTGACTTCAATGACCTTCGCGGGCAATCCGTTGACGGTCTCGGTACCGATATCCTTTGGTTTAAGTTGTGCCAGCTCTGCCGTGGTAGCGAAGGGATCGCCCCAGTCTCCGGAAAAGCGGCCGGCGTTGCAGGTCTGTGGCGTTTGGCGCAGGTCCAGGTTGTATGTCTTCCCGTTCTGCAAATCGTAGAAGGTGCGAACGGTTTTGCTTTTCCCATCATCGGAAAAGCGATCGATTATGGCCATGTTCCCGTCGCGCGAAATCTCCGTGAGAGCGCTGGGCCCGAACATGGAATTGGTCTGCGTCACCGTGTAGGCGTCCGGTGCCTTGGCATATTGCGCATGCAATGCGCCCACCAGACACATGAACCCAGTCAGCCACTTTCCCCGTTTTTGCAGCATAGTGGTCTCCTCCGAAACCGAATCTTCCGTAGTATATAAGACAAATCCGCGGTCAGCGATCCGGCAGAAGTCCGTAAACACAGACTTCGCCCTTGGCGTCCACGTAGACCCGGCCCGCGGCCACCGTCGGAATGGTGAATCGCAGAGTCTTCCCCGCGCGGTCGCGGGCGCTGTTGCTCTCCGAATCGTAGAGTTCGCGGGCAACGTCGGCGGCATCGTAGGCGTGCAGTACCGCGGGCCGGTCGGCGCCGTTCCACGTCTTCGTTTCGATCAGCCAGACGATGCCGTTGCGCGTTCCGTTGGACGAGATCGCGGGTGTCGCGCCGGGATTTCCGAAGCGGCGCGCCCCTAACTTAGCGGGCTTGGCGAGTTGGCCGCCCTGCAGGGCAAAATCGGTGAGGTAGTCGCCCGTGGCCAGAAAGAACAGGTGCCCGTTCCAAAAGGCCGGCGCGGAGTAAGCGCCGCCGCGAAAGCGAATCCGCTGCACAGCGTGCGAATCGTCCTGCGGCTGAAACTTGCCCATGTGGTCGCGATCGATGGAGTACAGCGCGCCATCTTTGCCCGCAATCAGCACCAGGTGCGGATGCGCGCCGGGCTGCTTGGGCAGCACCAGCGGACCACCCGAGCCCAGGTCGGCATCATCCGCATTCAGCTCATGCTCGTTGAAGGGAGTGAAGTAGTCGCGCACGTGCAGGGCGGCGTCCAGTTTCAGCAGGCTGTCGCCGTAGTCGCGTCCATTCTTGGCCGCGGTGAAGCGGCCGTTGCCGGTAGCGACGTAGATGTTGCCTTCGTCGTCCGCCGCGGGTCCCATGTCACTTTGCCAGATGCCGCTCTCCCCGGCGTCGGGCGAGGTGTTGAGCACCGCCTGCTGTGCCAGTGTTTGCGCATCGTAGGACATCACCCAGCCGTGGTAAGGGCCGGCATCGCAGGCCGATCCCCAGGTCATCACCACGCTGCCGTTCACCAGCAGCAGTGCCGCGCGCGGCAGTTCGCGAAGACCGTCGAAGCCCGGCGCCTTGATCTCCACGGGGCCGCCGAACTTCTCGGCGCCAGTCGTGATGGCCAGGGCGTGCAACTTCTGCACCCAACGATTGCTCGCCATCAGGCCCTGGCTCTCCCTGGTGCGCGCCAGAACGTAGATGGTTCCGGTGGCCAGGTCGATGGCGGGCGTGGGGGTGATGCCGACTTCCGGGGCGATGAAGCGGCACCCCTGGTACGTCGCAGGCACGGTAGTCACGCCCTTATCGGCATTGAGAAAACTGACATGCCACAAAGGAGTCATCGGCTGGCCCGCCGCATCGAAGGCGTACACACTGTTGTGTTCCGTGGCGATGAATATGACATCGTGCGTGCCCTTGCCGGGGAGGGGCACTTGCGGCACGAAGAGGGGCTGTGCGTAAACGTCGCCATCTACTGCGAAGGAGAAGAGCTTGCCGAATTGTTGAGGATTCACGTTGGCGGGCGTGAGGCGAGTTTCGGTGAGGGTGGCTCCCGTGCGGGCGTTGTTGTATTGCGAGGTGAGGACCTGGGCGGAGGCGAGGGTGGCGAACAGGAGGGCGTTAACTGCTCCGGAGAAGACAGGGTCGAAAAACAGGGGCCGGGGTTGTGTGCGGCGACAAGATCGCCGTACCGGCGACAAGATCGCCGGCGTTACCGACTCCCGGTTTTTCATGAAGTTTCGCGGGCGGAACTCCCATCCCGACAGGCGACATAAGACGATCGCCTGTCCTACACACCACGAATCGCTACCACCGTGACATCGTCGCCGCGGCTGCCCGGGCTGAATTGCGCTACGTCATCCTGAATGGATTGCACCAGGCGGCGGGCGGGCTGCCACTGATTGGTCCGCATCTTGGCGACGAGCCGGTCTTCCCCGTATTCGTTGCCGCCTTCGATTCCGGCTTCGGTGACCCCATCGGAATACATCACCAGAGTGTCGCCCGGCAGCAGGTCGGCCGATGCTTCGGCGCAGCCCCATTCGCGAAACGCGCCCAGCATGGTGGCCGTCGGCTCCAGGCGCTCCAGTTGCCCGGACATGCGCAGCAGGAGCGGCGCCAGATGCCCGCAGTTGACGTACCGGATGGCGCGGGTGCGGTCGTCATAGATCGCAAAGAAGAGCGTGGCGAAGCGCTCCGCGGCGGTGGAATCGAAGAAGTGACGGTTCACGGTCTTCAGCACGCCGGCGGGATTGAGCAGCGCGCCCGGAGGCTGGCTGCGGAAGCAGGCCTGCAGGTTGGCCATCAGGAGCGCCGCCGGCACGCCCTTGCCCGACACATCGCCCAGGGCGAAGCCCATGGTGTGATCGTCAATCTCCAGGAAGTCGTAATAATCGCCGCCCACTTCGCGCGCGGCATGGCACTCGCCGGCGAAATCGATCGATTTCATGGTGCGCTGGGTGCGCGGGAACAGCTTCTGCTGCACGTTGGCGGCGATTTCCATTTCGCTCTTCCGGCGCCGCTCCGAATCCGCCTGCTTGCGGATCACCGAAATCACGCGGGCGTTGTCCCACGGTTTCTGAATGAAGTCGCAGGCGCCGCGCCGCATCGCCTCCACAGCGAGGTCCACGCTGCCCCAGGCGGTCATCACAACGACCGGTGTCGAATTGCCCTGGGCATCCAGGCTGGCCAGCAGGTCCAACCCTTCGGCGCCGCTGGTGGTGTCGCGAGTGTAGTTCAGGTCCGCCAGAATGAGGTCGAAGGACTCCGTGCGCGCTGTTTGTAGCAAGGCTCTGGGCGAATCCACTGTGATGGCCTGGAAGCCCTGCCCCTTCAACAGCAATCGCATGGCTTCCAGAACATCGGCCTGATCGTCGCAGACCAGCACCCGAACGGGTTTCGGCTGCGGCGCTGCAACACCAGGAGTATCCATCACAGACATCACCATGATTGACGCTGCAACTGCACGTTTGGTGCCTGCGCCAAACTACTCTTTTATCAGAAGCTTGGGGAAAAGGATACTGTCCGGTTCCGGGATGGGCTGTCGCGCAGTGGCACAGCGCGCTTGCTACCATAGGAATTACCACCCAAAAATGGATCCGCACAACGTAGATCTGAAGCAGACCGTCAATCTGCCGAAAACCGCTTTCTCCATGAAAGCCAACCTGCCGCAGGCCGAGCCGAAGATGCTCGAGCGGTGGGAGAAGGAAAATGTGTACGCCGCCATTCGCGGGGCGCGCGCCGACCGTCCCACGTACATTCTGCACGATGGGCCGCCGTATGCCAACGGGCGCATTCACCTGGGCACGGCATTCAACAAGATTCTCAAGGACTTCATCGTCAAGTCGAAAACCATGGAGGGTTTCGACGCGCCTTATGTGCCGGGCTGGGATTGCCACGGCCTGCCCATCGAAATCAAAGTCGATAACGACCTCGGCTCCAAGAAGGCCCAGATGTCCGCTGTGGAGATCCGCCGGGCCTGCCGCAAATACGCCGAGAAGTTCATCGACCTGCAGCGCACCGATTTCAAACGGCTCGGCGTTTTCGGCCAGTGGGAAGATCCGTACCTGACCATGAGCGCGCAGTATCAGTCCGTGATTGCCGGCGCCTTCGTGGATTTTCTGGATCGCGGCTACGTCTACAAAGGGCTCAAGCCGGTGCACTGGTGCATCCGCGATCGCACGGCCCTGGCCGAAGCCGAGGTGGAGTACCAGGACCACACGAGCCCTTCCATCTGGGTGCGCTTCGCGCTCACCACAGACCCGGCCCGCATCCATCCCGGCCTGGCCGGCCGCCAGGTGTACGGCCTCATCTGGACTACGACACCCTGGACCATGCCGGCCAACATGGCCATCGCTTACAACCCGAAGTATGCCTATGCGGCTGTGGACGTGGCGGGCGAGGTGTACATTGTGGCCGAAGATCTGCTGAAGGTCACGGCCGAAAAGTGCGGCTGGAGCAACTACCAAGTGGTCGCGACTTTTCAGGGAGCCGCGGTGGAAGGCGCGATCTTCCGCCATCCCTTCCTGGAGCGCGATTCGCTGGGCATTCTGGCCGACCACGTCACGCTGGAGCAAGGCACCGGCGCCGTGCATACGGCCCCGGGGCATGGCCAGGAGGACTACGTTAGCGGCAAACAGTACGGCATCGAGATCTATTGCCCGGTAGATGCGGCGGGCCGCTTCTTCCGCGCGGAGGGCGCATCCGGTTATCTGCCCGACGAACTGATCGGCAAGACCGTGTGGGAAGCCAACCCCGTGGTCATCGAGATACTGCAGGCGCATTCCGCGCTGCTGGCCCTGGAGAAGATGGGTCACTCGTACCCGCACTGCTGGCGCTGCCACCATCCGGTGATTTTCCGCGCCACCGAGCAGTGGTTCATCGGGATGGAGCGCAACGGATTCCGCCAGGCGGCGCTGGACGCCATCGCGCGTGTCAAGTGGAAGCCCACCTGGGGTGAAGAGCGCATCTCCAACATGATCGCCACGCGCCCCGACTGGTGCATCTCGCGCCAGCGGGTGTGGGGCGTGCCCATCATCGTCTTCTACTGCGATAAATGCCGCGAGCCGTTGACCCATCGCACGATTCTGGACGGCATCGTGCAACTCTTCCGGGAGCACAGCGCCGACGTGTGGTACGAACGGACGGCGGCCGAGCTGCTGCCCGAAGGCACGGCGTGCGCCAAATGCGGCGCCGCGGAATTCAGCAAAGAGAGCGACATTCTGGATGTCTGGTTCGATTCCGGCTCCAGCCACCTGGCCGTGCTCAACGAGCGCTTCGGCCTCACGTGGCCGGCCGACGTCTACCTGGAAGGCGGCGACCAATACCGCGGCTGGTTCCACAGCTCGCTGCTGGTGGGCACGGGACTCAAGGGCGGATCGCCCTACCGCGCCTGCGCGCTGAACGGGTGGGTGCTGGATGGCGAAGGCAAGGCCATGCACAAGTCGCTGGGCAACTCCATCGAGCCGGAGGAAGTGATCAAACATCACGGCGCGGAGATTCTTCGGTTGTGGGCCGCCTCGGTGGATTTCAGCGAAGACGTGCGCATGAGCGCCACGATCCAAACGCGCCTCACCGACGCCTACCGCAAGCTGCGCAACACGTTTCGCTACCTGCTGGGGAACCTCAACGGGTTCGACCCGGCGAGGGACCAGGTGCCCGGCGGCGAGCTGCCCGAGCTCGATCAATGGATCCTGCTGCGCGCCGAGGAACTGGTGACCAAGTGCCGCGGCTGGTATCGCAGCTTCGAATTCCACAAGGTCTACCACACAGCCTACGCCTTCGCGACTGTGGACCTGAGCGCGGTTTATTTCGATGTGGTGAAGGACCGGCTCTACACATCCGCGCCGAACAGCCAAGCCCGGCGCAGTGCCCAGACCGCGCTGTATCGCGTGCTGGATTCACTGGTGCGGCTGCTGGCGCCGCTGATGAGCTTCACCGCCGAAGAGGTGTGGGGCCATATGGGCCGCCCGGGCAGCGTCCACGCGGCGTTCTTCCCGGAAGGCGCGGAGTTGACCGAAGGCATCGGCGAGCCGGCCCGGAAACGAATGGGCAACTGGGACCGTCTGATGGAAGTGAGGGGCGATGTTTTGAAGAGCCTGGAAACCGCCCGCAACGAAAAGCTGATCGGCGCCCCTCTGGAAGCGCGCGTCCGCCTTTCCACCAACGGCGACCTGTACCCCTTGCTGGAACAGCACGCCGCGGAGTTGCCGGGACTGTTCATTGTTTCGCAAGTAGACCTGGAGCGCGGCGAGGGCGAAGGATTGAGCGTGAAGGTGGAACGCGCCGGAGGCCAGAAGTGCGAGCGCTGCTGGAAGTACACTACGGATGTCGGCTCCGATGCGCGCTACCCCACGGTCTGCAACGCATGCGCCGGCGCGGTGGATGAGACCCTGAATGGCTGACCTGAGGATGAAGGCGTACGGCGCGGCCGCGGCAGTATTTGCGCTGGATCGCTTCACCAAGTGGCTGGTGGAGTCGCGTGTTTCCGAAAGCGACGTGTACCGCGTGATTCCGGGGCTGTTCGAAATCATCCGCTCGGAAAATCGCGGGGTGGCGTTCGGCATCTTCAACGATTCCACGTTCGAGTGGCGCACCACGCTGCTGGTGCTGGTTTCCGTGGCAGCCGTGGTGGCCGTAAGCATCATTCTGTGGAATGCGCGGCGGCTGGACCGGCATACGCTGTGGGCCCTGGCGATGGTGCTGGGGGGCGCGGCGGGCAACGTCTTCGACCGGATCGTATACGGAAAAGTGACCGATTTTCTGCAGATCTACCTGGGCACGTACCCGTGGCCCACGTTTAACGTGGCGGATTCAGCCATCGTGATCGGCAGCTTGCTCTTGCTATTTTCGCAAATCAGGCCCCGGCGGCAGGCGGCAAATGTACCCTGAGATTCTCCACAATTCGTTTCTCCACACTTACGGCGTGCTGGTGGCCCTGGCATTTCTGGCGGGCCTGTGGATGGCCGGCCGGCTGGCGGTGCGCGCCGGGTTGAATAGCGATGCCGTGACCAACCTGGGCATCTACTGCGCGCTGGCCGCCATTGCCGGAGCCAAGGTGATGATGATCCTGGTGGACCTGCAGTATTACCGGCAACATCCCGGCGAGATTCTATCGCTCGGCACCCTGCAGGCCGGCGGCGTGTTTTATGGCGGGCTGATCGGGGCGCTCGCCATCGCGTGGTGGTACATGCGGCGGACGAAGCTTCCCTTGTGGAAGACCGCCGACGTGTTCGCGCCGGCCATCGCGCTGGGCCATGGCATCGGCCGCCTGGGATGCTTCTCCGCGGGCTGCTGCTGGGGCGTGCGCTGCTCGCTGCCCTGGGCCGTTACGTTCACCAACCCGGTGGCCAAAGACCTGGTGGGCGTGCCGCTCCACGTGCCGCTGCACCCTACGCAGCTTTACGAATCGTTCGCGGAGTTTCTGATCTTCGGCGTGCTGTACTGGCGCACCCGGCAGACCCATCGCCCGGGCGCCATCATCAGCCTCTACCTGATGCTCTACTCTACGGCGCGATTCCTCGTGGAGTTCTTCCGCTTTCACGAGCAGGGCAACCTGTGGGGCGGGCCGCTGGACACCTCGCAGTGGATTTCGATTCTGCTGTTCCTGGCGGGCGGATTCTATTTTGTGCGGGCACGGCGCGCCGTCCCTTCGCTAACATAGCGGAATGCGCCGCATCGCCTGTCTATGCCTGGCCGCCCTTTGCGGAACGGGCTGCTCTGACGTGAAGGAGAGTCCCATTCCGGTGAAAGTCGTAGTGGTGACCATGTTCGAACGCGGCGCCGATACCGGCGACGAGCCCGGCGAGTTTCAGTTCTGGGTGGAGCGGAACAAGCTGGACCGCGTGATGCCGTTCCCGCAGGGTTATCACAACCTGCGCATGAACAGCGATGGCGTGCTGGGCATTCTGACCGGCGTGGGAAATACCAAGGCGGCCGCCAGCATCATGGCGCTGGGACTCGACCCGCGCTTCGACTTGCGCCAGTCCTACTGGCTGGTGGCCGGGATTGCTGGCGTGGATCCGGAGGACGCCTCGCTGGGGTCCGCCGCGTGGGCCGAATGGGTCGTCGATGGCGACCTGGCGCACGAGATCGACGCCCGCGAGATTCCGCGCGATTGGAAGACCGGCTACGTACCGCTGCGCCGCTCCGTTCCCTACGAACAGCCGCCGGGGCCCACCATCGATGGCCAGGTTTATCATCTCAACGCGGCGCTGGTGAATTGGGCATTTGAGTTGACGCGCAAGGTGCCGCTCGAGGACAACGAGGCCATGCAAAAGGAGCGCCAGCAATACCCCAACGCCAACGCGCAGCGGCCGCCATTCGTGCTGAAAGGCGATCAACTGGCCGCCTCCACCTTCTGGCACGGCAAGCTGCTGGACCAATGGGCCAACGATTGGGTGCACTACCACACGGGCGGAATGGGCAACTACGTGACCACTGCCATGGAAGACACGGGCACGCTGCAATCGTTGACTTACCTCTCGCATGCCGGCCGGGTGGACCTCAATCGCGTGCTGGTGCTGCGCACGGCCAGTGACTTCGACCAGCCGCCACCCGGCAAAACGGCCGCCGAGGGCCTCGCGTCGAACAAGAACGCCGCGTACACAGCGTACCGTCCGGCCCTGGAAGCGGCATGGCGCGTCGGCAATCCCGTAGTGGCCAAACTGGTCTCGGGCTGGGCGCAGTATCGCGATCACGTGCCGGGGATGTAAGTTTGGCGGCGTTGGACGGGGCGCTCTACAAGCTCAACACTCCTCGGCTAGCAGATGGGTTGCTACCAGAGGCGTTCTTGCGAAGATCGCCAGGGGTCACAACAAGGCCTTCCTATTTCATTCGCCGCCGCAAAATATCCAGCGCCATCTGGCAGGTAAAGGTGCGGATGCGGGTGCGGTCGCCGATGAACTGGCGATGGACCGCCAGCACTCCAGCGGCATCGGCGAGCCCCACGTAAACCGTGCCCACCGGCACGGATTCGCCGCCTGCTTTGGGGCCTGCCACGCCAGTAATCGAAAGCGCGTAGGTGGAGCCGGTACGGCGGCGTGCGCCGGCGGCCATGGCTTCGGCGGTCTCCTGGCTCACCGCGCCGAACTGCTGCAGAATCTCCGGCGGCACTCCCAAAAGCTCGATCTTCATTTCCCTGGTGTAGGTGATGAAGCCGCCCACAAAGTAGTCCGAGCTGCCGGGCACGGCGGTGAAACGCTCGCCCAACATGCCACCGGTGCAACTTTCCGCCACGGAGACAGTCGCGTGCTGCTTGCGCAGCATCTGACCCACGACCACGTCCAGCGGATCGCCATTGCGCGAGTAGATGCGGTCGCCGAGCAGCAATTCGATGGGGCCGGCCACTTCGGCCAGCAGGGCGTCGGCTTCGGCGATGGTGCCGCAGCGTGCGCGCAGGTGGATTTGCAGGTCGCTGCCCGCGGCCAGGATGGTGGTGACGGGATTCCGATACTTGGTGTAGACCGGGGCGATGAGCTGGTCGAGGTCCGATTCCGCCATGCCGGTGACGCGCAGGAAGACGGTGCGGATAGCCAGCGGCGGGACCAGGCGCTTCAGCCGGGGCAGGCATTGGCGCTCGAACATGGCCTTCAATTCGTGCGGCGGGCCGGGAAGCAGGATGATCACCGCTCCGGATTCTTCCACCCACTGGCCGGGGAAGGTGCCGCGATCGTTCGGCAGCACATCGGCGCCCCCGATGACGAACGCCTGCCGCTTGTTGATTTCCGCCATCTTCCGTTTCATCTGGGCGAAACGGCGCTCGAGACCGTCGGCGATATCGTCGCGGAAGAGGAGTTTCCGATCCAGCGCGTCAGCTACGGCTTCCCGGGTAAGATCGTCCTCGGTGGGCCCGAGTCCGCCGGAGAGGATGACGATTTCGGAGCGGGAGATGGCGCGGCGCACGGCGTCGGTCAGACGCTCGCGATCATCGCCGATGACGCACTTGGTGACCACTTCCACGCCCAGATTGTTCAATTCCGCGGTGAGATGGAGCGAGTTGGTATCGACGCGCTCAGGAGTCAGCATTTCGGAACCGACTGCGATGATTTCGGCGTTCATCGGCTGAGGGAGAGTCCCTTGATTCCGACATCGACGCGGTGCAGGGCATTGGTGGTGGCGACCACCAGCGCGCGCGAAGGAGTAAACGCCAGACCTACGATGCCGGGCCCGGAAAGGAACAGATCGGCCTGCCGATTGGGATAGATGCGCACTACGCCCTTGCGGCCGGAGATGGAAGCGGCCACATACAGGCGCCCTTCCTCGTCGAACGCCATGCCCTGCGGGCGGCCCAGTCCGCGATAGAACACTTCCACCTCGCCGTGGTCGGAGACGCGGTAGACCGCGTCGAAGCTGGAAGTAGTGGGGCCCGTGACATACAGGAATCCGTCCGGACCGAAAGCCAGGTGGTATGCGGCGATGGAGGGCTCCAGGGTGGCGAAAACGAAAATCTGGCGGTTGGGCGCAATCTTGAAGATGGTGCCGCTGCGGTCTCCCACATAGAGGTTGCCTTCGTGGTCGAAGGCCAGCCCGGTGGCGATCCCCATGCCTTCGATAAAGACCGACATATTGCCGTTAGGCGTCACCTGGTAGATGAATCCGTCGTAGCGGCTGGAGATGTAGAGCATCCCCTGGGTATCGAAGGCCATCGCAGTGGCGTTCATCAGCTCGTTGATGAACGGCTTCATGTTGAAGTGGAGATCGATCTTGTAGACCGCGACGGGAACCTTCTGGCCGCGCGATCCGCTGAAGGTGCTGTAGATGTTGCCGAAGGAATCGACGCCCGGATTGGACACCGGGTGCAGATTTTCGGCGATCAGGACACCGATGTCGCAGGCCCAGGAATCGCTAGTCTGCTTGCCGTTCTCGACGACCAGTTCTCCGGCGGTGGCGCCTTCCGGGACGCGGGCGATCACAAAGGAGTCCGAACCGATGATGAGGGGAGCGGTGACGTCGCCGATGACCACCCGGGGCCGCTCCGCCTTGGCGAAGCCTTTCCCGCGAATCTGCAACTCGCCGCCAGCGATGGCGGCGGGCGGAGTCACCTGCGAGATTTGGGGCCTGGGGTCGGATGCTTTCCGAAGCGGCATACGTAATCAAGATTGTATCAGCCTG
>OKRF01000181.1:0-513 GCA_900290315.1 Candidatus Sulfopaludibacter sp. SbA3
CCGCCCAGGATGCGGCGTCTGATGCGGTCGTCGATCAGTTCCACGATAGTGTTGGTGCCGCCGTGATAGCGCGGACGGCCGAGGGCTTCGATGCGGGCGGCGGCCGGTGAGAAGCCCTCGGCGCGCGCCTCCTGGACGGAAAGTCCAGTGGTCGCAAAGCCTGCTCCGAAGATGCCGACGATCGAAGTGCCGGCGATGCCGGGGAATCGCTCGCGTCCTCCGGCGGCATTCGCCCCCGCCACGCGGCCGGTTTTGTTCGCGGTGGTGCCGAGCGGAATCCAGGCCGGGCGGCCGGTTACCATGTGCGCGGTCTCGGCACAATCTCCGGCGGCGAAGACACCGCGCAGATTCGTCTCCATACGGTCGTCAGTAGCGATTGCGCCGCTGCGGCCGAGATCAATTCCCGCCTGCGCCGCCAGTTCCACGTTGGGTTTGAAGCCCGCCGCGATCACCACCATGTCGCAGGGGATATCGCCGGCGCGGTCCGGTTCAATCGAGTGGATCGGCAGGTCG
>OKRF01000181.1:523-4518 GCA_900290315.1 Candidatus Sulfopaludibacter sp. SbA3
GGTCCGGTTCAATCGAGTGGATCGGCAGGTCGAGCCGCACCTCCACGCGATGGGCTTCCAGTTGCCGCACGACCGCGGCGGTGAACTGGTCGTCGTCGCGCAGGAGCGCGTGCCGCGAACGATCCACCACGGTCACCCGCATGCCATTGCGGCGCAGGGCGTCCGCCGCTTCCACACCAATGTAGCCAGCGCCGATCACCACCGCGTGGCGCGGCTTCTTTTCGACCACAAACCGGCGCATCCGCCCGGCGTCATCCAGCGTGTGCAGGGTAAACACGTGGGGCAACCCGGCGCCGGCGATGCCTCTGGTCTCGCACCGCGCACCGGTGGCGATCACCAGTCGGTCATACCGGATTCGCTCACCGGACTCCAGCGCCAGTTCCCGGCGCGGGTGCGCAATCGAAACCACGCGTGCGCCCGTGCGCACCTCGATTTTCCTTTCTCTGCGAAAGTACTCCGGCGTGTAGACGATGAGCTGGCGGGCATCGCGGACGCGCCCTTCCACGAGGTATGGGAGGCCGCAGGCTCCGTATGAGATCACCGGGCCTTTTTCCAGAACCAGGATCTCCAGGTGCGGATCGATGCGGCGGGCGCGCGCCGCCGCGCTGAGTCCAGCGGCCACGCCGCCAATGACTACCAGGGCCACAACTCGTCCTGAATTGACAAGGTCACAAGCAAAGACCAGAATAGCCTACCGGCGGCAAGACCGCCGGCGCTACCAGCGCTGCAGCAGCAGGTCGGCGTCTTCCCGGCTGAAGACCAGGGGGGGCTTGACCTTGATGACGTTGTGACAGGGGCCGTCGGTGCTGAGGAGGATGCCGCGATCCTTCATGCGATTGACCAGCTCAGTGGCTTCGGCGGCGGCTGGTTCGCGCGTTTCGCGGTTGCGCACCAGTTCGACGCCGATGAAGAGGCCTTGGCCACGGACGTCGCCGATGAGGGGATCGCGGTGCGCCAGGTCGCGGAGGCCGGCCATCAGATAGTCGCCAGTGACGCGGGCATTTTCCTGGAGGCCTTCGTTGCGGATGACGTCGAGCACCGCCAGTCCCACGGCGCAGGACACGGGATTGCCGCCAAAGGTATTGAAGTACTCCATGCCGTTGGCGAATGACGCGGCGATCTCGGGCGTGGTGACCACGGCGCCCATGGGATGGCCGTTGCCAATGGGCTTGCCCATGGAGACGATGTCCGGAACGACGCCCTGGGTTTCGAACATCCAGAAGTGCGAACCGGCGCGCCCGAAGCCGGTTTGCACCTCGTCGGCGATGCACACGCCGCCGGCGTGGCGCACGGCCGCGAAGGCATCGCGGAGATAACCCTGGGGTAGGATGATCTGGCCGCCACATCCCAGTGCGGATTCGCAAATGAAGGAGGCCGCGCTGGCTCGCCCGGCGGCCTCGGCCACGCTACCGGCATAGGGCACTCCGCGATAAACGTCGGGTATCGGCACCACTTTGACGTGCGGCGGGCAGCCGCGGCCACCGGGACCGTTGAACTTATAAGGACTGATCTCGACGAGCGCGTTGGTGTTGCCGTGATAGGCGGCATCCACCACGATGACGCCATCGCGACCCGTGTGGGCGCGCGCCAGGCGCAGGGCCAATTCGTTGGCTTCGCTGCCGCTGCACACCAGGTAGACCACGCGAAGGGGCTCGGGTAAGGTGGCGGTGAGGCGCTCGGAGTAATCGGTCAGCTTGCGGTGCAGGTAGCGGGTGTTGGTGTTGAGGAGCGCCATCTGTGCGGCGGCGGCGCGGGTGACGGCAGGGTGGCAGTGGCCCACGTGGGCTACGTTATTGACGCAATCCAGGTACGCGCCGCCAGTGGAGCTGTAGAGGAACTGGCGCCAGCCGCGCGTGATGTGCAAAGGCTGGTCGTAGGAGAGGCTCAGAGAGGGTCCGATGGTGCGGTGTCGCGCGGCCAACAGGTCGGGCTTGGGCTGGCAGACATGGTGGAACACCTCGGTGGGCCAGGCGGGAGGGAAGTCCGCAAGCCGCTGCAGCAAGACCCAGGCGGAGGCGTTCGAGATGTTCAGGTACTCGTTCTGGGGCGCGTGGTGTAGTTGGAATGCCGCGTAGCAGACGCTCATAGCGAGGCGCGCGGCGGCTAGCGGGAAGAGCGCGTCGAGTTCGGCGGTGGTCAGAGGGCGCACCTGGTGATACGCCGCGACGACGTGGGCCGCGTCGGCGATGGGATCGGTCTTCGACAGCATCACGTAGGCGAGCGCGATGGCCAAATCGCAGACGGTTGCGGTATGGACCATGTCGCCGAAGTCCAGCAGGCTTGAGACGCGACTCTCCGTCACCAGGACGTTGTAATCGTTGGCGTCGCCATAGATGACGCTGGCGGGCAGGTGGTCCCACGGGATGCGGTCCCAGGCTGCGAAGAACGGTTCGACCAGGGCGCGCCGATCGGTGGTGAGCAGCGGGAGGTGCTGGCGCGCCATGGCGGCTTGCGCCAGGTCCCAATAGAGGGTGCGGTGGGCGGCGGGATGGGAGAACGCCTCGAGGGCGTTGTCCGTTTTCGCCAGGGCGCGGCCCAAGGAGGCCAGCAGTTCGGGAGTGTGCGGGCGGACGCCGGCAAGGCAGGAGCCATCGACCCAGGTCAGCAGGCGCACGTAGTGGCCGTGGGTCTGCGTAATCTCGTCCCGTACCACGCGCGGCCAAACGAGACCGGTGTCCGCGCCGGCAAGGAACTGGAGCGCCTTTGTCTGCAGGTCGAGGATCTCGCGGGTCTCATCGGCGTTGGCGATCTTCAGAACAAACTGCGCGCCCGAAGCGTCGTGCAGGCGGAAGTTCTGGTCGCGCTCGCTGGGCAGCGGATCGGCCTCGGCGTGCATGCCGTAGAGTTGCGATGCGATGCGGGCGGCGTCTTCGGCAGAGAAGCGGGGGGCACGTTTGACGAGGGGCGTCATCGATCTTTCAGTGTGGCATAGTGGAGCTCCTGCGCAGAGTTTTGGGTGTTTTTCTGGCACTAGCGGGCGCTTGAGGAATGTCCTCGCTGCAGTCCCCGGATGGCGCAATCGAGATGACCAACTGAACTGATCGGAGCCTCGCGTACACGTGAGTTTTCATGGTAGGCCGGTGATTCTCCGTTCGACACGTGTGCCGCACGCTCGCAGTGGGACTTGAAGAGACTAGGCAGCGCGGCTGGCCGCGGACAGGACGCAGTGCAAGCCGGCCCAAGCTGGCCAAGGACGGAACCACGTGGCCGCTGATTCTGGAAAATTCCAGACGCCGTATGAGGACAACTACTCCACACTGCCGCTGAGTGGCATCCACGCCGAATTTGCCGGTGGGGCTCACACTGGCGTTGGATGGCACTTTCACCGAAGAACACCGCTGGCTGCTCGCGAAGGAACTGCGGCAGATCGAGTTCCTGGAAGGACAGACAGTGAGCCTGGAGGAGGAGATCGAGGGCAGAGCGGCCGCCTTTGAAGAGCCGATGCAGCGCCTGATACCGACTCCGGGCGTCGACCGTAAAACGGCGTGGACGATCATTGCTGAGATCGGCGTGGATCTCACGACGTTCGCCGACGCCAAGCATCTGGCCAGTTGGGCTGGTCTGTGTCCGGGTAATCGCGAGAGCGCGGGTAAGCGGATGAGGGGGCGGATGCGCAAAGCCAATCGATACGTCAAGCGCGCCACGTGCCAAGCGGCGTGGGCGGCCTCGCACACCGCGCTGGACGCAGAGACTACCAATAGTCCTGAGCCCGAAGGAGGTCCTCCACTTTCTGAGCTGTGTGGGCAACAACAGGCATCGGGCGATTCTGTCGACCTGCTACGCCGCGGGGCTGTGCATCTCCGAAGCCATCCACTTGATGCCCACCGATATCGACAGTCAGCGCATGGTCATCCGAGTCGACCAGTCTCGCATGATACGGTGACTGGCCTCACTGTCCCAAGGCCCCGCATTTGGGCCGCGTGAACAGCGTTGCCTCTCGCGAAAATCCTGAGCACTTCGCAGCTTTTTGGCGAATCTTCGTGCCTGGCTCGAGT
>OKRF01000181.1:4528-26407 GCA_900290315.1 Candidatus Sulfopaludibacter sp. SbA3
AATCTTCATCATTGTCACCGTATTATGCGAACCTCCTCACGAGGAGTACTTCTGCTTCCACCGCGTGATCTCAGCCGATAGCCGATTTTTCACATCGAGATACTCGGGCGCGTCGAAGAGATTGACCTTCTCCACGGGGTCGCTGACCAGATCGTACAATTCGTTGGCGCCTTTCCCGCCGTCGCGCAGCACCACCTTGTAATTCTCCTCGCGGGCCATGTCGGTGTTCTGCGTGTGGCCGCAAACAATCTTGCGCCAGGGCTGCTTCTTGGGAAGTTTCTTCCGCTCCGCCACCGGCAGGTAGCTGCGGCCGCACAGATTGCGTCCGGGGGCGGCCAGGGAGAGGAGGTCGCACACAGTCGGGAGCAGGTCGTACGCGCTGGTCATTTCGATCACCACGCCCTGCGGCGGCATGCGATGCGGCCAACTCCAGATGATGGGGCTCCGCACCACCTCGTCGTACATGTTGACGGGGTCGGAGGCCTCGCCGGCATCCCACAGACCGTGGCGGCCGTAGAGCGCTCCGCTGGTGGAAGCCAGAAGCACCAGGGTGGCGTCCAGCAGTTGCTTCTGGCTGAGCGTGGCGAGCAGGGCGCCGAGGGAATCGTCCAACGCCGTAATCGCGGCAGCCACCTTGCGCAGATTGGCCACGCGGTTCGGCAGCATCTCCTTGCCGGTGCGGGCATTGGGTGCGGCCGGGTCCATCGCATAGCCCGCGAATGCCTCCTGGGCGTAGAGGGCCAGGTACTTCCGCGGAGTGCCCTCGTAAGGCGGCTTCAAATCGCTGAAGCTGAGCGTCAGCAGGAAGGGCTTGCCGGCCGCCTGCTGGTCCAAAAGCTTGCTCGCGGCCGCCGCGGCATCCGCCGCGGGCAGGGCGCCGGCGGCATGCGTGGCGTATCCGGCGTCGGCCAGCAGTTTGTCGAGAGTCACGTCGGCAGCGCCCGGCGTCGCGGAGTCGCCGACCTGCATCGGCGTGCGGCCGGTCAACAGCGTGGCGCGACTCAGTTCCGGCAGGGAGGCGGCGGCAAAATGATTCAGGCAACGGGTGCCCGTATCGCTGAGACGCTGGATATTGGGCGACTGCACCTCCTTGTTGCCGTAGCATGAAAGCATCCAGGCGGGAAGATTATCCACCAGGATCAGGATGATGTTAGGCCGTTCCGGGCCGGATTTCCTGGCAGCCAGCGCAGGTATGGCGAGGCTGCCGAAAAAGAAGTGGCGGCGTGAGACAAGCATGGCGTCGAAATACAAGTATAAGCGCTCTGGCCGGTACGGCTGAAAGCGGCGTAGTTGTTGGCGGACCGCGTAACGCATTATAGTTGGGTTTGGACCGATGAACATTCCGAATGCCCTGACCATTCTCCGGATCTTCTTCGTGCCCCTTCTGGTGGCAGCGCTGGTCCAGGAGAATGTCGTTCTGCACCTGGGCCGTTTTCTGGTCACCAACGAGTGGCTTTCGCTGGCCATTTTCCTGGTGGCCGCGGCGACGGATCTTCTGGACGGCTACCTGGCACGGCGCTGGAAGCAGGTGACCACCATCGGAACGCTGCTGGACCCGATCGCGGATAAGCTGCTCATCTCCGCTGCCCTGATTTCCCTGGTGCAGGTGCGTGTGCTGCCCGGTTGGATGGCGATTCTGATCATCGGCCGCGAGTTTGCGGTGTCCGGCCTGCGCAGTATCGCCGCCGCGGAAGGCTACACCATCAAGGCCAGCGACCTGGGCAAGACGAAGATGTTCTCCCAGGTGGTGGCCATCTCCTGCATGCTGCTGGCGGTGCGCCACGCGGTCCTGCTGATGCCCGCCAAAATACTGATGTGGGTGGTGATCTTCTTCGCCATCCTATCCGCCATCAGCTATTTCCGCAAGTTCTGGCACAAAGTGGACGAACGCATCAAGGGACGGCGCCGCCATGAACTGCTGCAACTGGAACGAAAACGCCAGCGCGCACTGAGGCGTCAGAGGGGATCGATCAAAGGTGCGGANNGAGGTGAACTGAACGGTGCGCACCTGCCCTTTCGGTCCCACCGCACCGATGGGGTTGCCATTCAGCAGGATGGTCACACCGGCGGCATTGCCCAGGCGCAGTTCCACATTCTTGGTGGCCTCCACCGTGCGGGTCTGATTGGCCTCCAGCGTTCCCGAGAAGAGATACTTGCCGTCGCTGCGGGCCAGCACCCAGGTGGGCTCGTCGGCGGTGATCTGTACGTGCACCGTGGCGTTGGGATTCGGCGCCGCGTCCGTGGCATTCGCCGCTGCGGGCGCCGGCGGAGGTGTAGCGGGAGGCGTTTGGGCGGCCTGAGTTTGTGCTGGCGCGGTCTGCACAGGCGGTGCGGCCGGGTGTTCCGCGGTCTGGGTGGGCGGAATCGATTCCGGGGGCGGCGCCACCGGGGGCGCTGGCCGCGAAACCTGTGCCGATTGGGAGGCCGTGCTATTCTGCGCCAGCACCGGACGCCCTCTCCGTTGGTACCACGCGTATATGCCCGAGCAGACCAGCATGGCCACTACGAAGAGAGCCAAAGCAGGCAGTGGAGATGCCCAGGTGAAGCCGCGGTCGCCCACCACTTCCCATTCCTCTACCTTGGGCACCTGGATGGGTACCACGGAGGGCTTGCTGGTTTCGGCAAACCGCGGGAGTTCGCTTTGTGGCTGCAGGCAGCGCTGGACTTCAGCCGCCATTTCGTCTTCATCCAGCCCCAGAAAATGGGCGTACTGGCGCACGAAACTCTTGGCGAACAGCACGCCCGGAAGCTTGTCGAAATCTTCAGCTTCAATGGCTTCCAGAAGCTTGGCGCTGATCTTGAGTTCACGCGAGATCTGGTCGAGTTCCAGATTGCGCCGGAGCCGTTCACGGCGCAAAGTCTCGCCAATGGAGGTCATACGGGCGGGTTCTCAGCCTCTAAATCTATAATACAACAGCAAATACCGTGAAATGGAGAACCTGATAGCATAAACGGTTGATCTCCGTAGTAGTGGTGAACTGGAACAGGAAAGACCTGTTACGCGCCTGTCTGCTCTCGCTGCGGCGGCAGACGGGCGTCCCATTCGAAACAATTGTGGTCGACAATGGTTCCACCGATGGCTCCGCGGAACTGGCCGAACTGGAATTCGGAGCTTGCGTGATCCGTAACGCGGAGAATCGCGGCTTCTGTGCAGCCAACAATCAGGGAATTGCGGTGGCGCAGGGGGAATTCCTGGCCCTGTTGAACAACGATGCCGAAGCCGAGCCGGGATGGCTGGCGGCGCTCCGTTCCCGTTCGCCGGAAGTGGGTATGGCCGCCAGCAAGGTGCTGGTTTGGGAAGAGCCCGGCCGCATCGACAAAGTGGGACACTTGATCTTTCCGGACGGCCAGAATCGCGGCCGCGGCAGTGGAGCTTTGGATCGGGGGCAGTTCGATCGCGAAGAGGAAGTGCTCTGGCCGGATGGCTGCGCGGCTATGTACCGCAAGGCTATGCTCGACCGCATCGGCGGTTTCGACGAAGATTTCTTCGCCTACGGGGACGATGCGGAACTGGGCCTGCGCGCTCGCATCGCCGGCTGGAGGTGCATTTACACCCCCGGGGCGGTGGTGCGCCACCATCGCGGATCCACCATGGGTAAGGGTTCGCCGGAGCGCCTGAGGTTGATCGAACGCAATCGCCTGCTGCTGGCGCTGAAGCTCTTCCCGTGGAGCCTGCTGCTGCTGAATCCCGTGTTCTTCGCGGTGCGTGTGGCAGCGGGTGTTTTCCTGGCAGGGCGCGGCGCGGGCGAGACCGCTCATTTCCAGGGCTGGCGGGGCAAGCTGGCTATCGGGTGGGCCCTCATGCGCGGCGATCTGGCGGCGCTGCGCCTGGCGCCCCGCATACTGCGCAAGCGCGCCGCTATCGGGCGCATCCGCCGTCTCTCGCCGGGCGAACTGCGGCGTCTGATCCTGTCCCATCGGCTGACCCTGAGGGAAGTGGCATGAGCGCCTGCCTGGTGTGCGGGTCGGACCGGTTGGCGCATCTCTTTCACGCGTCGGACCGGCTGTATCACACCACGAAGAAGGAATTCTCGGTGGTGCGCTGCGCCGGGTGCGGACTGGTGCGGCTGGACCCGGTCCCTTCTCCCGAAGAGCTGCCAAACTATTATCCCGACAACTACTGGTTCGCCCCCGATGCCACCGCGGCCAGCCGGATGGAAGAAGCGTACCGCCGCCTGGTGCTGCGTGACCACGTGCAGTTTGTGGAGCAAGCCCTGCGCCAGACGCGGGCGCCCGGACCGCTGCTGGACGTGGGATGCGGCGGCGGTTTGTTCCTGGGCATGATGCGGGAGCGTGGATTCCGCGTGCTGGGCCTGGATAACTCCCGCGAAGCGGCCGCGATTGCCTGGCGCAGGCAACAGGCTCCAGCGGTGTGCGCCATGCTCGAGCGCGCTCCCTTCCGTCGCGAGTCTTTGGCCGGCCTTACTATGTTCCACGTGCTGGAGCATCTGTACGATCCGCGTGCCTACCTGGCGGCCGCGCACCAGCTTCTCGCGCCGGATGGGCGACTGGTGGTGCAGGTGCCCAATGCGGCCTGCTGGCAGTTCCACCTGCTGGGCCACGCCTGGAACGGTGTGGATGTACCGCGGCACCTCTTCGATTTCCGCGCCAGCGATGTGGAAAAGCTGGTGGAATCCTGCGGCTTCGAAGTGGTGCGGCGCAAGTATTTTTCCCTGCGCGACAATCCCGCGGGGCTGGCCAGCAGTTTGGCGCCTTCGCTCGACCCCATGGCGCGGCGCGTGCGGCGCATCGCCGAAAGCGGTGCTGGCCGGCTGGCCAAGGACCTGATCTACCTGGCGCTGGTGGTGGCCTCCGTGCCCTT
Source organism: Candidatus Sulfopaludibacter sp. SbA3 (assembly GCA_900290315.1). Taxonomy (GTDB): domain Bacteria; phylum Acidobacteriota; class Terriglobia; order Bryobacterales; family Bryobacteraceae; genus Sulfopaludibacter. Next base: position 9,351 of record OKRF01000181.1, read on the forward strand.
CACCGCGCTGGAAGCGGCCTTCCGTGCGGGCTCCACAGTGATGATCGAGGCGCGCCGCCCATGAGCTATACCGCCATTGCCTATCGCCTGCCGCGCCCGCTGCGCCGGCACGTTTTGCACTTCGAGGTAGAGATCGAAGACGCCGTGGCGGCATTCGCCAGAGAACTGGGAAGCGGCGCGAGGGTGCTCGATGCGGGCGCGGGCGAAGGCCAGTATCGTCACTATTTCCCGCGCCAGCGCTATTGCGGCGTGGACCTCGCGGTGGGCGACCGCACCTGGGACTATAGCCGCCTGGACGTCCGCGCGGATCTGACCGCGCTGCCATTTCGTGCGGCCGCCTTCGATGCCGCCATTCACATCGTCACCATCGAGCATCTGCGCGAACCCGGCAGCGCACTGGCGGAGATGGCTCGCGTGATGGCGCCCGGCGCGACCCTGCTCATCGCCGCGCCGCATGAGTGGGAAGTGCACCAGGCGCCGCACGATTACTTTCGCTACACGCGTTACGGGCTGGCCTACCTGCTGGAGAAGGCCGGCTTCGAGGTTTGTGAGATGCGCGCGGCGGGCGGCTACTTCCGCCTGCTCGCGCGCCGGCTGCTGAACGGGCTACAATTCTTCACAGGGGGTATTCGCTGGCTGTGCTTCATTCCAGCCGCGATCCTGTTGGTCCCGCCGGCGTTGATCCTGCCGCTGTTCGATTCCCTGGACCGCAACCGTAATTTCACGGTCGGATATATTTGCACCGCGCGCCTTCGCGCGAAGTAAGGACACCATTGGACGGAGTCATCGTAGTCGATAAGCCCGAAGGCTGGACCTCGCACGACGTGGTAAACAAGGTGCGCCGGCTGGCGGGCACCAAAGCCGGGCACCTGGGAACGCTGGACCCCATCGCCACCGGAGTGCTGCCGCTGGTCCTCGGCAAGGCCACGCGCCTCGCGCAGTTTTATACGCGCAGCGGCAAGATCTACGAAGCGCTGGTACGGTTTGGATGGTCCACCACCACATACGATCGCGCCGGCGAGGCCACCAGCGAGAAACGGGAAGTCGCGCTGACCGCGCCCGATTTGGAAGTCCACCTGGAGCGCTTCCGCGGCGAATTCCTGCAGACACCGCCTCCCGTCTCCGCCAAGAAAGTGGACGGCAAACGCGCTTACCAGCTTGCCCGCCAGTCCATCGCAGTGGAACTGGAGCCGGTACAGGTGCAGGTGTACGAACTGGAGTTGCTGGAGGTGAACGGAGCCCTGGCACGCATGCGGGCGCACTGCTCCGGCGGCACCTATATGCGCTCCATTGCACACGATCTGGGGCAGGCGATGGGGTGTGGCGCCCACCTGGAGCAGTTGCGGCGCACCCTGAGCGGCGAATTCGAGATGGAGATGGCACGCACCATCCCGCAACTCCAGCAGTTGATCATCGACGAACGGCTAGTGGATGCGCTGGTTCCCGCGGTAAATCTGCTGCCGGGCTTTCCCACCGTCTACGTGGACGATCTCACGGTGGCGCAGATCCGCAACGGCCGCAATTTCCCAGCCTCGCCGTTTCGTTCGGATCCGGCTTCCAAGTATGTCAAAGCAGTGTCGCGTCAGGGCGAACTGGTGGCGATTGGAGAAGCGGTCTTACCGAATTTGTATCATCCGGCCGTGGTGCTGTGAGAAGGAGGACCGGGTCGAAAAACCGGTCGAGCGACTGGGTAACGCCGGCGATCTCGTCGCCGGTCGGCCAGTGCAACCGGCGGCAAGACCGCGGCGTTACCCACCGCCGGTTTTTCATGAAGTTTCGCGGGGCGGTCCGCCCCTAACTGACAGACGACACGAAGCGATCGTCTGTCCTGCGCCGCTTGGGACTCCTCAGCCGCGCCGGGTGGTTCCGGTTGACGCCGTGGCTCCCGTTCCGGTGGACATTGCCTGTTCGGCGTGCAGGGGTGTGGCCTTCACGTTTTCGACCTGGTGCCACGTACCGTTGTTCATGAAGCGATAGCTGGCGACGCCCTCTTGATTCCATCCGTTCGCCAGGTAGAGATGACACTGAAAGTTCTCGATACCGGTTCCCAGTTGCGGGATTCCAGTTAACGAAATCACCACCGCTTGGCCCATCTGCGAGAAAGTCCCTGTAACAAGGGTGTGCACGTTGACCGGCGGATTCACCGCCTGCGTGATATCGCCGGCACCCTGCATGTGGTGGGTGGGAGCCGAGACCACTGTTTTCAAGTCCAGGGTCGGAGCGCCAGGAGCGCCGCTGCCGATCCGCCATTGTGCGAGATAGGTGCCAATCGTTGCATTTGCAGACATCTGTTTCGACCTTTCACTGGCGTCACTGGGAGTTCCCGCTGAGTGTATGCGTCCCCTTCCATGGTGACGCCGGTACCAGGATCATGGGCTCGATTTGTCCGGAAGTCAATACGGAGTTTTCTGGTAGTTCTAACGAAATTTGTTGAGATTATTGATACATTTTCCCACCGCGATTCGAAGATTCGAAGAATTTCGCAAATGGTCGATATGAATATCGTGGCAGGTGTTGTTATGGACAGTTTTTATTCATCGCCGAACGGGGAATCCGAGCCTTCCGCCGAAGCAGGGCATGTTCAATGCTTCCTGGAGTCGCCCGCCGCATATGCTGACGTGATGCGCGAACAGATGGAGTACCTCTTGCATCACTTGGGGGCCTCCTGTTTTCCCGGCTGTCCCGATTGTGCCCGGCTGGAGCAAGTGAAGCGGCCTCTTCTCCGGCCATTCTGCTAGCTGCGCACTACTCGTTGCGCAGCGCCGTCATCGGGTCCACCCGCATGGCGCGGCAGGCAGGCACGTAACTGGCCAGCACGGCGACCGCGGCCAACACCAGCGCCACTCCGGCGAATGTCAGCGGGTCGATGGGGCGCACGCCGTAGAGCATGGTGGAGAGGAACCCGGTCAGGATGGTGGACGCCACGAGCCCCGCGGCTACACCGGCCGCCGNNCTCGCTGGTGCGCTGTGCCACCGAGTAGGACACCACTCCATAGATTCCCACTCCCGCCAGTGCCAGAGCGACGGCTGCGAAGAGGCTCAGCATGAGCATGTCGAAACGCTGCTGCGCGATGGAGGCGGCCAGCACGGTTTCCATGGGACGCGCTTGAAACACCGGCAAGTCCTTGTTCAGCGCGTGGAATTCAGCCCGCACCGTGGCAGCCAGCGATGCCGGTTCGCTCGCCGTGCGCACCACCAGATTCATATACGGAAGGGTGCTCTGCTGGTACGGTTGATACACTTCCATGCCCGCCTGCGCATCGAGCGTCAGGTCGCGAACGTCTGCCACGATGCCGGCAATCGTCATCCAGACGGATTGCGCCGTGGGCACGCCGAAGGTCACACGCTGCCCCAGTGGATTCTGGTTGGGGAAAATGCGGCGCGCCGCCTCCTGGTTCAACAGGATGACCGGTGGTGAGCTGGCGGTATCCGTCTCGGAGAAGGCACGCCCGGCGAGCAGCGGAATGCCCATCGTGCGGAAATAGTCCGGCGTGACGGAGCGCAGCTCCACTACAGGCAGATTGCTCACGCTCAGCGCCTGGCGGCCCTCTACGGTGAGACCGCTGGCATCGCGGTCGCTGGTCAGGGGCAGATCGTCGATGGCTCCTACGGCCTGCACTCCGGGAAGCGCGGCCATGCGTTCGAGCGCGCGGCGATAGAAGGCCACCTGGCCCGCTTCCTTAGCATAGGCATAGTGCGGAAGCGTCATCGGCAGGGTGAGCACGTTCTTCGCATCGAAGCCGCGTTTGACATTCAGCAACTCCACGAAACTGCGGATCAGCAGCCCGGCGCCGGCCAGCAATACCAGGGACAGCGCTACTTCGGCGACCATCAACAGACTGCGCAGGCGCCCTCCCGCGTGGCTCTCTCCGGAACTCCGGCCGAACTGCTTTAGAGCATCGGAAAGGGCGGATGCGGAGGATTGCACCGCGGGCGCCAATCCGAACAGGATTCCCGCCAGCAGCGATAGGCCCAGCGAGTAAGCCAGCACCACCCAGTCCATGCCTTGCCCTTGCGCCATGGGCAAGTCCGCAGGCGCCAGAGTGGTCAGCGCGTGCAATCCGCCCCATGCGAGTCCCAAACCGAGGACGCCGCCGACAGCCGCCAGCAGGAGGCTCTCGGTGAGCAACTGGCCGATCACGCGCCGCCGGCCCGCGCCCATGGCCGCGCGAATGGCGATCTCCTTTTGCCGCGCGGATGCTCGCGCCAGTTGCAGATTGGCCACGTTGGCGCAGGCGATCAGCAGCACCAGGGAGACCGCCGCCAGCAGGATCCAGAGGAGCTTGCGCACCCCGCCCGAGATCTGATCCTGTAAGGTGATCAGGCGGACCCTTTGCCCGCGCAGCACCTGTGGATACTGGGCCTCCAGGCGCCGCGCGATGAGGTCCAGGTCCGCCTGCGCCTGCTGCGGGGAAGCGCCTGGCTTGATGCGCGCCAGCACGCGCAGATGGCTGTTCCCCCGCTGTGCTTCGTCGCGCTTCAGGGACGCCGGAACATACAGTTCCTTGGGCTGGAAGTAACCGGGAATGGAAAACTCAAACGTGGGGGGCAGCACGCCGATCACGCTGTATGGCTGCATGTTCATGGAAATCTGACGGCCCACGATGCCGGGGTCGGAGCCGTAGCGGCGCTGCCACGTTCCGTGAGTCAGCACTACTACGTTGGTCTTGCCGGGCTGGCCGTCTTCCGGGCGAAAGCAGCGTCCCAACAGGGCATGCACTTTCAGGACGTCGAAGAAGTCGGGCGAGACGGACGCGGTGGCGATCCGTTCGGGTTCGGCAGTGCCGGTGAGTGTGCTGCCTGCCGCGCCGAAGGTGGCCATGCGTTCGAAAGTCCGGTTCTGTTCCTGGTAATCCAGAAAGGTAGTTTCGGAGAAGGGCTGATTGCGGACCGCATTCGCGGCGGTGCCCCACAGCATCACCAGCCGCTGCGGCTCCGGAAATGGCAGCGGACGCAGCAGTACGGAATTCACCAGGCTGAAGATGGCAGTGTTAGCGCCGATTCCGATAGCCAGGGTGAGCACCGCTACCGCGGTGAAGCCCGGGTTCCTGGCCAGCGAGCGCATGCCGTAACGCAGATCCTGCCAGAGCATCTCCAGAAGCGAGATGCCTCGCGCCTGCCGGCACTCTTCCTTCACCTGGCCGGTTCCGCCAAACTCCAGACGTGCCCGCCGAACCGCTTCTTCCCGCGCCAATCCGGATTGCTGGTAGCGTTGCGCCTGGTGCTCCAGGTGGAAGCGAAGCTCCTCATCGAGTTCGCTCTCCACGGCGGAGCGGCGAAAAATGGCGCGCAGGCGAAAAAGCAGGTCGTTCAACATCGGCTTCCCCTTTTGCTTCTACAAAAGATCGTACGACTCCTTTTGACGAAGCGCAAGGGGAAGGGATAGGCGCGGCCGTTCGCTGTAAGCTGGAAGCTAATGGCGCGATACGCGGCAATCGACATCGGCAGCAACTCCGTCCGGATGGAAGCTGCGGAGGTCCTTCCGGGCCAGCTCGCCCGGATTCTGGCCTCCGATCGCGAAGTGACCCGGCTGGGTGAGAGCGTCTTTCGCGGCGGCACGGTCAGCGAAGAAGCTCTCCGAAACACCTGCGCGGTGCTGGCGCGCATGTCGGAGCTGTACCACAAGCTGGAAGTTGTGGGCGTCCGGGTGGTGGCCACCAGCGCGATCCGCGACACCGGCAACCAGAGGGACTTTCTGGCACGCGCCTCGGAAGCCTCCGGAGCGCCGGTCGAAATCATCTCCGGGCGCGAAGAGGCGCGCCTGATTCAACTGGGCGTGGAAAACAGTTGGCCCCAGCAGGGCAAGCGCGTCATCATCATCGATATCGGGGGCGGCAGCGCGGAAATCATCGCGGCGGAAGACGGACAACTGCGCGAGTCCTACTCCAAACCGCTGGGCGCCGTCCGTCTGCGCGAGAGTTTTCTCAAAGACGAGCCACCTACGCCGCGCCAACTGCACCAGATGCACGAGTACATCCAGGAAAAGCTTTGGAGTGCGGTGCGGCGCCTGGGCCACACGGGTTGGGACCGCGCCATCGCCACGTCGGCCACCGCTTCGGCGGTAGCCAGCGCGGTATCGCGTGTGCCCCGCTCTCAGCGCGACGGGATCGACCGCCAGCGCATCTCCACCGCCCAGGTGCGCAAGCTGTACCAGAAGCTGGCGGCATTAAACCTGGCGGGCCGGCGGAAGATTACCGGAATTGGCCCGAGGCGCGCCGAAATCATCGTGCCGGGAGTCGCCGTGCTTCTGGACTTTCTGGAGGAATTTCACCTGCCCGCGGTCTATTACTCGCGCGCTGGCGTGCGAGACGGCATCATCGCGGACCTGGCCGCGCGCAATGTGGGCGCGGAACTCTCGCGCCTCAGCCGCGACCAGCGGCGCGAAGTGGAAGACATGGGCCGCCGCTACGGAGTCTCGCTGGAGAGGGCGCGCCGCGTGGCCAACATCGCCTCGCAGATCTTCACTGCCGTTCAGCCCTTGCACCAGTTGCCGCCGGCCCACGGCAAACTGCTGGAGGCGGCCGCATACCTGCTTGACGTGGGCCACTACGTGAGCAGTATGGGTCACCACAAGCATTCCTATTACGTGGTCTCCAACTCGGATATGGCTGGCTTCACGGATCGCGAGCGCATCCTGATCGCGGCCCTGTGCCGCTATCACCGCAAGGCTTTGCCTAGTCCGCTGCACAGCGCTTACCAGGCGCTCTCCGTGGAGGAAAAACGAATCCTGACGCTGCTGATTCCCCTGTTGCGCCTGGCTGACAATCTGGAACGCAGCCACGAGCAGCGCATTCAATCCGTGGATTGCCGCCTGAACGGCAATGGCGAAGTGGTGCTCCAGGTGCATTCCAGCGGCAATATCGACCTGGAACAATGGGCGGCGGAACGGGCCGGCGATGCCTTCCGCCAGATCTACAACCGGCCGGTGGCCGTAACCAAGGCGCGGACCTGATATGCGGAAGTACGTTCAACAGCAGACCGCGGCTCTCCTGCAAAGGCTCGCCACCCAGGTGAATCGCGCCGCTGGGACGGGCAGCCCCGACGCGATTCACGATCTGCGTGTGGCCATCCGCCGGCTGAGCCGGGGGCTGCGTGTGTTCGCACCGTTCTACCGGGACGACTCGTGGAAGAGCATCCGGCGGGAACTGCGGCGCGTGATGCAAATGGCCGGCACCGTCCGCGACCGCGACATTGCCGTTGGGTGCCTGGCGAAGGCCGGGGTGGAAAAGGGCGCCGCGATTGTCACCCGATTGCGAGCCGAACGCCGCCGGGCCAACCGCGAGTTCCTGGACGAAATCCGGGGTTGGAAAGAGCTAGGCATCGCACGTCAGTGGCTCCGGCGGTTGGAAGTTCCGCTCGAACAGGACGACCCGAGCACGCCGCTGGCGAACGCGCGGCACACGCTGCCGGCCCTCGCCGGCGAGTATTACGCGCAAGTTCGCGCCGTGCTGGAGGAAAGCCCCGATCCCAAGGACCTGCATCGCGCGCGCCTGGCCACCAAACGCTTTCGCTACACCCTGGAACTCTTCCGTTCCTGCTACGGCCGCGGCCTCGAGACGCGCATCGCCGCTCTTCGCAAAGTGCAGCAGTTGCTGGGCGACGTGAACGATAGCGTGGCTACCTGGACGCTGCTTTCCAAAGTCATGGAGAAATCTCTGGAGCGCAAGAGGGTTCGCGAGTTTCTCAAGCGCCGGGCCAAACAGGGTGCGGCGGCTTTTCGCAAGGAATGGGAGGAGAACTTCGACGCGCCGGGGCGCGAGCGCTGGTGGAAAAGCTACCTCAAAAATATGGCGAAAAGCGCGTAACCAAATTCCCCTTGCCGAGTATAAGCAGTGAAGGGACATGGACAGATGAAACTGGCATTGATCGCTCTACTTGCGCTTGCTCCCGTTTTTGCCTCCTCCGATTGGTGGGACCGTGCCGATTGGGCTCGCGCCCGGGCCGAAGCCGCTCGCGACCGGGCGGAAGCGAGGCGCGACAGGATGCGCGAAGTGACGCGCGCCCGCGCGGAGGTTCGTCGCGCCACCGTTGAGGTAGCTCGCGAAGTGAGGCAGGCTCGCGCCGAGGCGCGAAGAGAAGTGCGGCAGGCGCTGGCCGAAGTCGAGCGCGAAACACGATCCACGCGTCTGCGCTACCATCGTTGGTATTGAATTGAGAGGATAACCCAAACGATGGCAGAAACCGGGCTACGAGGACCATTTGCTCTGACGGCTGCAGGAATCGACCAGGAAGTTACCAGCACATCACCGGGCGCTTACGTGCTCGATCAGGCTCACGAGTCGGGCGGTTTTCACATTAGCTATTGTGGCCGCTCCGATACAAATGTAAACGAACGCCTGCGCGAACATGTGGGCAAGTACAAGCGCTTCAAGTACGAATATTTCGCTACGCCGAAGGAAGCTTTCGATAAGGAGTGCGACCTCTACCACGACTTCAATCCCCCGGCAAAGATCCAGCATCCCACGCGGCCTAGCGGCTCCGGCTGGAAATGCCTGCGCTGCAAAATCTGGGGGTAGGGTGGTAACGTCGGCGATCTTGTGGCCGGTCAACCACCCGGCGAACAGCGATGGAAAACGGCGGCAAGACCGCCAGCGTTAACCTACCCGCAGTTTTGCTCGCGGGCGGCGCGCGTGGCCAGTTCGTCGCAGCGATTGTTATCGGCGTGATTGGCGTGGCCCTTGGTCCATGTCCAGGTTGTTTTGTGGCGATTCACCTGTTGGTCCAATGCCTGCCACAGATCCTGATTGACCACCGGCTTTTTTGCGGCGGTGACCCAGCCCTTGCGCTTCCATCCGTGGATCCAACTGGTGATTCCGTTCTTGACGTATTCGGAATCCGTCACCACTTCCACTTCGCACATCTCTTTCAGCGCGCGCAGCCCTTCGATAGCGGCGGTGAGTTCCATGCGATTGTTGGTGGTGTGAGGCTCGCTGCCCCACATCTCCTTCTTCTGGCCGTTGCAGCGCAGGATGGAGGCCCATCCGCCCGGTCCGGGATTCCCCAGGCAGGCGCCATCGGTGATCAATTGAACCTGCTTCACGGGACCAGCACCGGTTCCTGCTGGAAGAAGGCATCGACCAGGCCGGCAATAGCCGCGGGCTCCTGCGCCTTGTAGATCTCCGCGCGAAGCTGCGCACCATGACGCACGCCGTGGGTAAAGTAAGTAGCGAACTGTTTCATTTTTCCGACGGTATCTTTTTCGCCGCGCTCAATCAGCATGGAGTAATACTGGCGCATCATCTCGTAGCGGTCCTGCTGCGTGGCTTCTTCATAGGCTCCGGTCTCCAGGTACTGACGAATCTGGCGGAAGATCCAGGGATTGGAGCTGGCGGCGCGGCCGATCATGACGGCGTCGCATTGCGTCTCGCGCACCATGCGGGCGGCATCTTCCGGGGTGACGATATCGCCGTTGCCGATCACCGGGATCTTCACCGCGGCTTTCACTTCGGCGATGCGCGTCCAATCGGCCTTGCCGCTGTAGCCCTGCTCGCGCGTGCGGGGATGCAGTGCGATGGCTTGCAAGCCGCAATCCTCGGCCAGCTTCGCCATTCGCACCGCCACCAGCTCGCCATCGTTCCAGCCGGCGCGGTACTTCATGGTGAAGGGGATGGTGATGGCGCTGCGAACTTCGCGCAGCAGCCGCTCCACCAGCGGGAGATCGCGCAGCAGGCCGGAGCCGCCATTGCACTTCACCACTTTGTTCACCGGGCAGCCGAAGTTGATATCGAGGATGTCGAACCCCAGATCCTGGCAGACGCGCGCGGCATCGGCCATCACCGCCGGGTCGGCGCCGAAGAGTTGCGCGGAGATGGGGTGCTCTTCGGGTTCGAAGGCCAGGTACTTCTTGAGCGTCCTGGTGGGTTTGCGCGCGCCCATGGAGGCGCTGACTCCGTGGGAACTGGTGAACTCGGTCATGATTAGTCCGCATCCGCCCAGGTTGCGGATGAAGCGGCGGAAGACGGTATCGGTCACACCCGCCATTGGCGCGAGCACGGTGGCCGGAGCGACCCGCCATTGGCGCGAGCACGGTGGCCGGAGCGATGTGGACGGGGCCGATCGAAAAATGAGATGGAAACTGCTGCATGACCTGAGTGTTTATTAATTTTAGCGGGTTTTGGCGGCAGAAACGGAATCGTGCGGCGGGCCGTCACTCCCACTAGAAGGAGATAGGGATGAAAGCAGAGCATATCCTGCTTTTGGTGCTGGCGGGAGCAGTCGGCGGCGCCGGAATCATGAGGCTGGTACAGAAGCCTCGGCTGGCAGCTCCGGCTGCTGTTGCCGCGATTCACGCGGAACCGCCCACTGCACCAGTTCCTGAGGCCATTCCAGCGGTTGTGGGTACGCCGGCTCCGCCGACACCTGGCGAGGTGAAGCCCTCGCCGGCTCCAGTCGTGCGGACTCACACACACGTGGACCCAGTGCCTCGCCGTGTGACTCCACGCGTCTACACATTCGACAGCAAGCCTTCGCCTCTGGCGCCACTGCACCCGGTCGCGATTGTGGCGCAAGTCCAGCCCACTCCGCTGGCGCCGGCGCCTCCGCCCCCGGTCGAAGCGCCACCTGCTCCAATTCCTTCGCAATCTATGCCACCCGCGCGCGTGGAGCCAGAGCTCGTGGCGCCGGCTCCCCCGCCTCAACCACCCACAGTCACGCTGAACGCCGGAATGCTGATACCGGTGCGCCTTGTGGATGGTCTATCGTCAGAGCGGAACGCGCCTGGCGACACGTTCGTGGCCACGCTCGATCGCGAGCTGGTGGCCGGCGGGTTCGTGATCGCCGAGCGCGGCGCGCGGGTTGAGGGGAGGGTGGCTGCTGCCAGCAGAGGTACGAAAGCCAAAGGCGGCGCCGAGTTATCGATCGAATTGACCCGGCTCAACACGTCGGATGGGCAGCAGGTGGCCCTCCGCACCGATAGCTTTCAGAAGCGGATAGAGCCCGACCACAGCCAGGATGCCGAAAAGATTGCCGGCGGTGCAATTCTGGGAGCGGCCATTGGAGCGATTGCCGGAGGGGGCAAAGGCGCCGCCGCCGGCGCGGGTGTGGGAGGCGGAGCGGGCACCGGCGACGTGCTGCTCACGCGCAAGCAGGCTACGCTGGCGTCCGAGACTCGGATCAGTTTCCGATTGAGTGCGCCGGTCACGTTGACGGAACGGCAGTAGTCACTGGATCGGTGGTTCGCCCGCTCCTTGGAACCGGCCGCCAAGGCCAAGGAAGACAGACAAACCCTCATCGATGGCCGCCATTTCTTCCGGCGCAAGTTCGCCAAAGACGCGCCGGACCCTTCGCTTGTCGATGGATCGCAGATGGTCGATCAGAGCGAAGGACCTTTGGCGAGGCCGCTCCGACCTGGTGCGAGCGGCGGATAGAGCAGCCCCTCACCTGGCGTGCCGGTAATCCCCACCACACACAAGAGCGGAAAGCGCTGGTCTCTGATGACGTCCGGATCACTCACAACCACGCACGGTCTCACACCTGTTCGTTGCCGATTGTAGGGTCGAGTGCCACTACGACAAGCGCGCCCCGGCCGAGTCTCACTCGGGGCCGTCCACCCAGCCTTCGCCGGCGACCCACCGGACCGGTTTGCCAGCGCTGTTGTCGACGAGTGCCGCAGCATCTTCCTCGGGAAACTCCCGAGTCCACTCCTCAAGACCCTGCTCCGCGAGTTCGGTGCTCTCCGGGTGGGGATTCTGCAGCGATCGACCAAGCTCCGCACGGCGGCGACGATCCAGTTCGCGGCGGACAGCCTCCACGACGAACTTGCTGCGGTTCTTTTCCCGACGATCGATGTCTCTAACGAGCTCATCGGGCAAGGAGACAGTCACACGTTCGACGCCAGGCATCTCGTACTCTCAGTATGATCATATCGCCTCGCCTTTATGGACTTGACATTGAAACAGATCCTACACTCCCGTCAGACCCTTCGGGGCCATGGGCATGGAGCGGAGGCGCTGGCCGGTGGCGTCGAAGATGGCATTTCCGATGGCGGGTGCCACAGCCATGATGGGCGTTTCCCCGGCACCCGCCGACACCAGATCCTGGCGATCCACCAGCACGGTTTCGATCACCGGCATATCGGCGAATCGCGGCACGCGGTACTTGGACAGACGATCGGTCTGAATCCTGCCATCGGCGAATTCGATCTGTTCGAACAGCGCGCCGCCCAGTCCCATGGCCGCGGCGCCATCCACCTGGTTGCGGAGTTGCTCCGGATTGACTACCGCGCCGCATTCGAACGCCTGGACGACGCGCAGCACTTTCACGGCTCCGCCGGTGACGCTGACTTCGGCCACGGCGGCAATGTAGCCGCCCTTTTCCATGCCGGCAGCCAACCCGAAACCGCGGCCTGCCACCTTTTTGCGGGTCTTCCAGCCGAACTTGTCCGCCGCCGCGATCAGCACGTTGCGCACACGCTCGTTCTTCAGGTTCTTCAGGCGGAATTCCAGCGGATCCATCTTCACCGAGTGCGCCAGCTCATCCATGTAGCTCTCGCGCACGAAGTGGTTGGCGGTGCCGGCCAGTCCGCGATACGAACCCTGGCGCAGCGGCGTATCCGCCTGATGGACCTGCTCCTTCTTGTCGGCGACCTCGTAGGGCGTTTGCAGGCCCGAAGGTCCCGAGTTGTAGTTGTGGAATTCCCAATGCGTCAGGGTGCCGTCCGGAGTCACCTGACCGGACACCTCGATCAGCCCGCCGGGACGGAAGTAGGCCCAGGTGAGCTCCTCTTCGCGGGTCCAGTTGCGCTTGACGGGCTTGCCAACGGCCTTGGCCAGGCGCGCCGCCTCCACCGCCGCATCGCCATTGTGCTTGCCGCCGTATCCCGACCCGGTATCGGGCATGAGCACATGCACATGATCTTCGGGAATGGCGAGATCCTGCGCCAGTTCGCTTTTCACTCCAAAAGGCCTCTGCGTGCCGGTCCAGACGGTTAACTTGCCCTCGGCGTCCCATTCCGCCACAGCGGCGCGCGGCTCCAGAGGAGTGTGCGCGATGTAAGCGACGGTGTACGGCACCAGTCCCGGGCTGTTGACCGCACCGCCGCGCGCGGTCTGCTTGAAGTGTGCGTAAACATCCTTGCTGTTGGGGGTTCCGGTCACCGGCTTCCATTCGGCCTTCAACGCCGCCAAGGCAATCTCCGCGGTCTGCGGATCGGGCGCCACCACGCCCACCAGATCGGGACCCGCGCCCTCGCGTGCGATTTTGAACGTGTCGCGCACCACTTTGACTCCGGGCATGGCTTCGGCCGCGGAGCTATCGAGCGATACCAGCCGCGCGCCGAATTGCGGCGGATACAGCACCTTGCCGAACAGCATCCCTGGACGCTTTATGTCGAAGGCGTAGCGGTGGGTGCCGGTGACGATCTCGCGGCCGTTGACCTTGGGGACGCTGGTGCCGGCCACCTTCCACTGCGTTGCCGGCGTCAGCGCCTCGCTGGCGGGAATGGTGCGGGTGAGTTTCTGCCCCTGGGTCAAATCGCCGAAGCCCGCCGTGTGGCTGCCCGCCGTCACCTTTCCATTAGCCACGGTGATGGAGGCGCGCTCCACCATCCATTTCTGCGACGCCAGGTCCACCAGCATTTCGCGCGCGGCCGCCGCGGCTTTGCGCATCTGCGGCCACATGCGTGGTGTGGTCTGGCTGCCGAAGGTTCCCATGTCAAACGGCGTCAGGGTGGTGTCACCCATGATCATCCTGATGGAAGACACGGACACACGGAGTTCTTCGGCCACCGCCTGGGTCAGCGAGGTACGGGCATTCTGTCCCACTTCCACCTTGCCCGTATAGGCAGTGACGGTGCCCTCTTCGCCGATGTGCAGCCAGGCGCTGACCTGCTCCGGCATCTGCTGATTCATGCCGCGCCGCGCACCGCCGCCGGATTCCTGGGCGTCGGCATCATCCACCATCCAGACCACGATGCCACCGCCCAACATCGCAAAGAAATCGCGCCGTGAAATCATACGCGGCCTCCTTTCTTCGACGCTTGGCGAATCGCCGCTACGATCCGCGGATAGGTGCCGCAGCGGCAAATATGGCCGTTCATGCCGCTCACGATTTCGGCATCGCTGGGATGCGGCGTGCGCTCCAGCAATCCTACCGCGCCCAGGATCATGCCGGGCGTACACCATCCGCACTGCATGGCTTCGGCGTCGAGGAAGGCCTGCTGCAGGGGGTGCAGTTCGCCTTCGCGCGCCAGCCCTTCAATGGTGACGATGCGCTTGCCCGCCACGGCGCCCACTTTGGTGAGGCACGATTTGGTGGGCTGCCCGTCAATCAGAACGGTACAAGCGGCGCACTGCCCTTCCCCGCAGCCGTACTTGGTGCCGGTGAGATCCAGGTCGTCGCGCAGCACGCTGAGGAGCGTGCGGCCGGCGTCCGCATCGATGCGCCGCTTGGCGCCGTTGACGTCCAATTGCATGATCCTGGCCATATATCTATTCTCGCTCTAGGATGCCTTTTTGGCGGTCATCTCGAAGCCCTCTTCGCGGCCCGGGAAGTGGACTGTGAGTTTCAGTTCGTTCCCGTTCACCGTGCCTTCGTAGGTGATTTTGAATGTCTGGCCATTGTACTCGCGGCTGACGGCGAACGAAACCTTGGCGCCATCCACCTTCCTTCGGAGATGGGAGCTTCGCCCATCTGGCCGGTCACCGTGCCAGTCAGCTTGGCGCCGTCCACCTTGAACGCAAACGTACTCTCGAAAGTACCGTTGGGAGTCTCCACGGAAGCCTTCCAGGTTCCAGCCACATCGGCAGCGGATGCGGTCAGGGCAAATGCAGCAATCAGGGCTAGCAGCCACTTCGTCATGTTTAATACCTCTCGGTTAGTGTCCGTAATCCGGAGGGCCGAGGTCAAGTATGAAGGGCCGCTAATATTAACTTCGATTCAGGTTCGCAACGCGGTTGGGGCAACTCGCGTTCCACCCATCAGGAGGTGTAGGGCAATGAAAAAGAGTTTGCTGGCAACAGGGGCGCTGCTGGTTGGAACCATCCTCAGCGGTTGTGGCCCCCACTATGTGGTTGCATCGTACGGGCCACCCCCGCCGCGGTATGGGGTGATTGGCTATGCGCCTGGTCCTGGCTATGTGTGGGCGGACGGATATTGGAACTATGGCGGCGGTAACTGGGCCTGGGTAGGCGGCCATTGGGTGGTTCCGCCGCATCGCAGCGCGGTATGGGTGCGTCCGGAATGGCGTCACGAGAGCGGGAGGTGGCGCTTCCACCGCGGCTACTGGCGGTAGGCCTCAAACGCTGGCGAGGCTCGCGAGATACTCGGAGGGACAACCAAAGCCTTCCACGTTCACTCCCAGGCGCCGCAGCGCGTCCATCGCAAGCATGCGCCGGTGAGCATTGAAGGTGATCACGTGAGCGAACATTCCGCCGAAGGTGAAGGTCTCGGGCGGTTCGCACAGCGCATCGACAAACGTGTCTTCCCATCCACCGCGGTTGCGCACGTCTGTAAGGACCCCATGGAAGTTCGCGTCCGCCCGGTCGAGGCGTGCCAGCATCGCGGAAGGAGCCCGGTGCGCGGGCGGAGCGTTATCCATGAGGGGCATGCTGCCTCCCGTGAGCGCCGCGGCCCAGACTTCCTTGGTCAGCACCAGGCGGTCCAGCATCTGGCGTAGGGTCTGGTCCGGGCCATCCCACGGAAAGACCTTCACCTGGTTTTCCAAGGGGCGGTCCATCTGTTCATCGTTCAGCGTCTTCGCCAACTCGAGAAGACGGCGGGTGTGCCAGGACTCCTGGCCGGAGAAAATGTCGAAGAGGTCCATAAATCGATCAGCTCCTTTTGTGTCGTTACCGGAATGATGATGAATCCCGTTCGTCGCGTGTAAGTGCGTGTATGTCACCCCCATCCGCCGATAGAGGCTGGGGGAAACGCCGAACGCCTTGCGGAAAGCCCTGGTGAACGCTTCGAGCGATCCGTAATTGGCATTCAGACTGATTTCCGTTACCGGGAGTTGCGTACGAGACAACTGCCACGCCGCTCTTTCGAGCAACAGTCTCCGGCGCATGGCAACCGGCGTCTCCTCGATCATCGCCCGGAACACCCGATAAAACTGGGTCCGGCTGCGATAGGCACGGCGGGCGAGTCCGTTTGCATCCTGCTCCTGATCGAGCGATTCCAGAACCACTCCGCTTAGCCGCTGTGCCTCGTCCACACAAGAAAAATACCATTTCAAGGCGCGGGCCCGCCTGATCGGAAGTCCCAAATGTGCGAAGAACCTGCGCCCTCACCCGGTGGGATGAAAATGGCTCATTGGACCGCTTACTGGCCCAGAATCTCCAGGTACCGCGCCACCGCTTCAATGCCGCGATAGAAGTTCGGCAGGTGGAACTTCTCGTTGGGAGCGTGCAGGTTGTCGTCGGGGAGGCCGAAGCCCATCATGACACTGGGAATGCCCAGGTACTTATCGAAGACGCCGACGATGGGGATGGAACCACCCGAGCGGATGTAGACGGTGTCCTTGCCGAAGATTTCCTTCATGGCGGCGGCGGCCGCGTGGATGAACGGATTATCGGGATTAGTGAGGGACGGCGCGCCGGTGTGCAGCACCTTGAATTCGGCGGTGACACCGCGCGGGCAGGCCGCCTGAATGGCCGCGCGCAGTTGCTCGATGGATTCATCGGGACGCTGATCGGCCACCAGGCGGGTGCTGATTTTGGCTACGGCGCGGGCGGGGATCACGGTCTTGGCGCCTTCGCCGGTGAAGCCGCCGCGGATGCCGTGCACTTCCAGCGTGGGCCGCGCCCAGGTGCGCTCGAAGAGGGGAATTTCGGGCTCGCCCACCAGTTCGCGCGCGCCCATTTCCTTTTCGGTGTACTCCTTTTCATCGAACGGCAGAGTGGCCCACGCGGCGCGTTCCTTTTCGCTGGGCGGCACGACGCGATCGTAGAAGCCGGGGATCTTCAGGTGCCCTTCGCGATCCTTCAGCGCGCAGAGGATCTCCGCGATGGCCTGTATGGGATTGGGCGCTGCGCCGCCATACACTCCGGAATGCAGATCGTGACTGGCGCCTTCCACAAACAGTTCGCCGTACACCATGCCGCGCAGGCCCACGCAGATGG
>OKRF01000326.1:0-8410 GCA_900290315.1 Candidatus Sulfopaludibacter sp. SbA3
CCTCCCGTTCCAGGAACGTCTTGGCATCGTCGTCGAAGGTGAAGCTGGACGCCTCGCGGTAACCCTCCGATCGAAAGCCATTCGTAGCCAGAAACCGCTCCCCTAGTTGGCGCCCATCGTCGCGATTCACGCGAAAATCGATCGAGGCTTCCGGAAAGGCGCGGTAGAAATTACCCACCGAGTACCACGTGGAACCGGCCAGCAGCGCGAGGCAGATCGCAATAAATCGATAATCGGAAAAGCCGAGCCGCTCTTTCATCGTGGAGTCCTTATGGTCCAGTACTTCGGGTACTGAACAGAATTGACAGGAACCGGCCGAAGACCAGTATAACGAGCCATAGCAACAGGCTGACGCCTGGGCGCGGTGCAAGCTGGAGCCGGCTGGCCGGGTGCCACTGCCAAGCGCCTGATGGATTCATTGAATCATCCTGATCTGGATGTGCGCGATGTGCGTGGGAAACTCCAAGAGGGTTTTGTGCTTTTGCGGGGTGCCTGCCGGCCTGGGGCTATCGCCAGCGGCGGCGGTTGCGTCTAAACACTACGTCCGCACATCAGGCGAGCTTGGATGGCAAACACAACTACAGAACGCCTTCTCACCGCAATCGTAGCCGGTGCTTGAAGGTCGAAGGACTAGATGGAGTGGATGCCCATCGGAGTTTCCAGGTCAAGGTGGCTGGCACGTTCTAGCCGCCGGTGCGCCTGCGGCTTCAATCCTCGCCCTCCAGGAAGGCGCCTTCCTCTCTTGGGAACAGCAGGTCGTACAACGCCAGTTTCGTAAACTCCTCGAGCTGGAACTCGCGGCTTTCCTGCGTCAAGCATGCGCGGCCACCTTGATCCAAGCCGATTGGAAATTTGCGGGCGGCGACCCCCATCGTGCGAATTTCAACGATTTTCTGCTTCAGATCGAGGACAATGGCCAGCCGGGCGACCTGCATCCCCACCGGACTCTTTCCTTCAAGAACCACAATGTGAAACGCATGGGCGGAGCGACCACCGACTTTCGCGTGTCGTGGTCTGTCGGCGAGCGCCTCGTAGTCTTTAAGCGCCTGCTCCATGGTGTTGCAGATCGTGTTCCATAATGCCGCCGCATCCCGCTGGATTGTCTCCTGTCGAATGCGCTGGTTCTTCCATTCCTTCGCCGCTTCTGTAACCCAATCCATCTCGATCCCTTCTAGCTCTCGGCTGGCACGGTAGTCTCGATCATAGCAATCTTGCACCATCCCGCTTTGGCCTCTCGCACGCGATTATATTTCGTCTTTACTTCGCCTGCACAACTTTCTGGTGCCCGGCGACGGTGAGCACGGCGTCATCCCTGACGTGCCGCTGAGTAGCGAAAAACTCATACCGCCACACCCGGCGCAAAATAGGGCGGAAGAGCCGCGATGAATAAGAATTGTATAAGAATTACAGGTCCTTTTATAGTATGATTGGGGTGCAAGCACATTAAGAAATGAAGCAAGGGCAACTGGGGCTTCCCGATCTGCGTCCACGGATGGGGGGACCCGAAAGGGGCGAGAATGCCGACCGTCCTCTTTGTGGATGACGAACCTTCTACTGTCGGTCTCTACCGGCTTGTGTTCGAAGCTGCGGGATTTGCGGTATCTCAAGTTCCAACTGCTTCTGCTGCTCGTGCCGCCTGCCTGGACAAGCCGCCCGATCTGCTCGTGGTTGACCAAGGTTTACCGGATGGTAACGGTCTCGACCTTCTGTTTGAATTGAGGCCATTGGCCGCCGCCGCGATCTTGACGTTGGGCACTCTCAGTCCTACTGTCACTGCCACAGCACGGTATCTTGGGGTTGAAACGGTGGACAAAATGGCTGGTCCCAGACAGGTACTGAGCGTGGCGTGGGGAATGCTCTCATCACGATATTGACCTTGCCACGTCCGTGCCTACATCTTCAATCTGCCCGTGCTATTCTCCCTGAATGCACGTCGTAGGCGTCCCCCAATTGCCCCCGAAGGCTGTGCCGCGTGTCCCCATTTCTGACTAATGATAAAGCTCGCTCTTCAATGATCCCGGTAGAACACGGTGCCGGGAGGAATTGACTCTGACGGATCACTACTGTCGGACCCTTGACCGTCCGCATTTGCTGCATTTTTCAACACTGACGAAATTATCCACAGTGCATGGCGGTGTAACGCAAAGGTTTGGACCCGACATCAGACGTCAAACCCGAATATCCGGAGAAAAGCACTTCCTCGGTTTTGTTTTTCGTCACGTAATCACACTTTGTTGAGGTTTTTCGTCCGATAAGCCCACTGTAACGTTCGAACTCTGTTTAGAGGCCGGCGCCAAATGGCTGGGGGGCGTCCCAGGATGTAGCGCCGACATGAACTATCGGTCTTTCGGCCAAAGAAATCTGGCCGGGAACCGGAGGAGGGGTACTGTGCAAACAAAAAAGATTGAAAGTCTACTGCTGTCTGTTCCTCAGATGGACGACGACCACACCGCTCTCATCACTCAGGAGGATGAGTTCTCAACCGCCGTGGCCGCTGACGCGCCGCGAGCTGAACTCTTTGTCCGACTGACACAGTTGATCGAGGCTTTCCGTTATCACTTTGATTGTGAAGAAAGCATGATGCGATCCAACCGATTTAAGAGCTGGAAGCGGCACGCGCAGGAACATCTGACGCTCATCGAACAGATGAGTTGGCTTCGAGACGATCTGGCGGCAGGTACCGTGAATCAGTGCGGCGCGATGGTGCTCTGTATGCGGGATTGGACCGAGCAGCACATCATTGGGGCGGACAAGAGGTTCGCGTGCTACCTTCACGAGGGTCCCGTTGCGAACGGTATTTTTTCCATCGTGGGGTAAGGGCAAAAACGCTCATGTGGCGGCCAGGGCGTTGAGTATCCCGGCGCGGCAGCAGGCCCTTTTGCAGCGACCGGTGAGGGAAGGCCGTTTGCTCCGGTTGGCGTCCGACTTCCCGGACCGGACAACACGGGCTTCATTGTCCGGGATTTGGGCACGATGATCACAGGCCAGACCTACACATTTACCGGACATGTCCGGCGTGGCGCCAGCGTCAACGCGCTTCTTGGCGCCAGGGTCGAGCTGACTTCGGACGCCAGTCTGACCCCCGCCACTTCGGCAATCCCCTGTTTCTATGGCTGCGAGCGCCGGCCTCAGCATCAGGCGCCAAGCTCGCGGCGGCCATGATAATATCCAGCTCGCGGCCGGCGAAGTACCCGCACCCAAGACCTTCGTATTTCTGTGCAGCGGGCTGTCCGCCTAAGCCTCGCAAGCCTATTATCGCTGGAGATAGCTCCGCATACCGGCTGCTCGAATCGCGTTACGCACTGTGGCGCACAGCACTAGAAGGACGAGCCCTGCGATTGCCCAGCCTGCGAGGTCGAGGGGTGCGATCCGATGAACCTTGAGTTGCTCCAAGAGTCCAGCCGGCACCGTGGCGAATGCATCGAGAATCGCGGAAAACGAACGATAGTGAATCATGCTTCTGCTTGCAGTATGATCCAGGGCCGACCCGAACCAAAAGTCCCAGAGGTACGGCTGCGGTCCTAGGACCCAACTTGATCAGATGACCCCGATCCGGTCACGGCCCCTTGGCAAAACCACCTCCTCAGGCCGCACGTGCGCGACTACGGCCCGGCTGGTTTCAATCGGCCGCAGGTCTCTTACGAGGATGGCTGGCGGACAATTGGGAGCTTTCCGGCGTAGTGCGCATGCTGAGCGGCGCGCCCGTCACGCCGGGCTACACCCTGGTCGCCGCCATCGCCACGCCGGCCGGCTCGGCTTCGCAAAGCGCCAGGATGGAGGTGATCCACCCCGACGCTCCGCTAGGACAGCGATTTGGCCCGCCGCCGGAGCCATCGGCCCGCGGGAGTCAGCCTGGCCAAATGCGCCGTGGACGCCGCCGGGCGCCGCGCCGCAGTTCGGCAACCTCGGCAAAAACACCCTCGCGGGGCCGGGAACGAACGACTGGGACCACATGCAGTTTTCCAGCCTGAATTCGACGGCCCAGTTCGACACTTCGGCACAGCCACAGCCTGAATTCGACGGCCCAGTTCGACACTTCGGCACAGCCAGGTCAATATCGCGTTCCTGCTGCCGGATGCCGCCCGTCCCCCGCGCTACGTGCAGCTTGCTCTCCGGCTGATGTTCCGATGCCATCCGCCACACTGAACGCTGAATATGTGGGATTTTGAAACAACCGTTTTGATTAGCTGCCGTACACCACTGCCTGGCCGCTCCACGTAGATTTGAGAGCCGCGTCCAGATCCGTGGCGATGATTCCGGCGTGCGCCAACCCCATTAAACGGCAACTGGTCATCCGCGCCTGGTGCTACGCCTGCGGCCAGCAGCAGACCAACCATCGCATGAGCGCTCTCCCCATTCGAGATCCGACCTACCTTACGCCGTGAAATTCCGCGTCACGAACGCGATGTTCTTTTCGGTCGCCTCCACGCACTGCTGTGGACCGGAGTGAGACGTCTCGAAGAACAGCCAGCCGCCATAATGAATCGCTGCGAGACCTTTTACCGCGGCGGCCCATTCGACGCGCCCCGGCTCCTCCAGCAGCCGGTTCTCATTTTTGAGGTGCACTTGCCGGATGCGGCTGCCGAGCAACTCAATCCCCGCGACTGCCTGATTGGTATGTGCGTATCGCTCCACGTTGTCCAAGTCGTAATAGACGCGGATGCCGGGGCGGTTCACGAAGTCGATCAGCTTGCGATCGTCAGCGGGCGAGTTGGAAGTTTCCATACCGATGGTCACGCCGGCGTCCTGCGCCGCGCCGGATACCTTCTGCAGCAGCGCCACAACCGGACCATACGATTGTTCCTCGTCCATCCTGGGGCAGTTCTGCTCGAAACAAGCCGCCAGAATCGTGGTCGAGCCCAGCGCGGATGCTGCCTGAATGGCCTTACGAAGGTGCTCTTCGGCAGCCGGCTGCAGCAACGAGGCGCCGGGCGGCCAGATGCCGGCGATGGAAGGAGTGACCAATCCGGTCCGCGCGGCGGCACGTTGATAGCTGTTCAGGGTGTCGCGATCCCATAGCGTGGTGCCCTTGAAGAACACCTGGAGTTCGACGGCGGAGAGACCGTGAATCTGCTTCGCCAGGTCGAACACCGCCGGCCCCGGATCGTTCACCATGTTGGCCTGGCGATGGCCGAACTTAAGCGCGGGGGCAGCCTCCGCCTTCCCGGCAGCCGTCACGGCGGCGGCGGCCAGCGAGGAAACCATGAATTGTCTGCGTTGCATGGCGGCTCCTAGGCCGGCAGATCGTTCCAGTTCATGATGCGGTGGGTGCGAATCGATTTTTCGGCCAGCAGCACCATCTTGATCGCCGCCTTCCCTTCCTCCGGGCTCACCAGC
The DNA here is from genome assembly GCA_900290315.1 of Candidatus Sulfopaludibacter sp. SbA3. GTDB lineage: Bacteria > Acidobacteriota > Terriglobia > Bryobacterales > Bryobacteraceae > Sulfopaludibacter. The sequence continues at coordinate 5,338 of OKRF01000326.1, forward strand.
GGAGATTTGCCGTTGCGCACGCACTGCTCAAAGCGAAGGTACTGCTCATAGGTCTCCGGATCCTGCGCGGAAGCGCCGGCCACGCCGGCGGCTACTTTGGGCGCCGTGGCCGTCACGTCGACATAACGCACCGGTCCGCGTGCGTGGCTGCGGATCGCCACTTGGCCGTTTTCGGGCGTCATCACACCGGTACTGCCGATGATCACCATGCGGCGGCTGGTGGGCCCGGCATTAGGTGCGAACAGCGAAAAATCGAAGCTCAGCTTGACGCCGCTTTCGTATTCCACAATGACCGCGGCGTGATCCACGGTTTCCCGGTCCTTGAACACGTTGTTGCCACCCGCGGCTGTGACCCGCGCGATCTTGCTGTTGATGATCCAGTTGAGCGTATCCAACTCGTGGATGCCGTCTTCCAGCAGCGCGCTCCCTTCCGTGAGCGTGAGATATCGCCAATTGGTGGCCTTGCCGGTCACAGGATCGGTATATTTCCAGCTCTCCGGATTCCAATCGCCGCGGAAGAGGTTGGCGCTGATGAATTCGATGTTGCCGATCTCACCGGCAGCCGCCAGTTCGTGCATCTTGATGGTCACCGGAACCAGCCGTTTCTGGAAACCGATGTAGAGCGTCTTTCCCGATTTCTTGGACGCCTCGATCATCTTGTTGGCCTCCTCCACCGAGGTCGCCATGGGCTTTTCGCACAGCACGGGAAGCCCGCGATTCAGCGCCGCTACGGTAACTTCGGAGTGCAGGAAACTCGGCGTGATCACGATCACGGCGTCGATGTCCTTCTGCTCGGCCAGCAGCTTGTGGTAATCCGAATAGGTCTTGGCGCCGGGGGCGAGGCTGGCGCCGCGGTCCAGATTCGCCGGAGTGGGGTCAGCCAGCGCCACTACCTGGTACTGAGGCAGGGATTTCAGAATCCCCAGATGGGCCCAGGCCCGATGCCCCGATCCGATGATCGCGATGCGGAGCGGCTTATCCGGGGTCTGCGCCTCCAGCGCTGAAGCGCCTGCGGCGAGCGCCGAAACACCGGCGGCCGCGAGGAAGGAGCGTCTGTTGGTTTCCATGATGGACTCCTTAAGATATTAAATATCAGACTACCCTGTCGGGTCAATCGTGGCCCCGGGTCCAATGCCCGCGAACCACTCCCCCAATTCTTCATCGCCGGCCCGCCACAGATCCGGCACATGGTGCAAACTCCACTCCTCGGTGTGCTCCACGAATTCACCGGGCTCGATCATGCCGATCGGTCCCAACGTCTCGAGCTCCAGCATGTGCTGGTTGGTGAACATCTCAACGGAGCATCCGCAGTCCGGATATTCCTTTCCCGCCGAGGCACGCGCCCGCTTGAGAAAGAGCTCTCCATTCACCGCGTACGCGCCCCACGAGTCCTCGTTGAAAAGGCCTGTCTTCTGCGGCACGGCAGCAGCGGAATCCTGACGCAGCAGCACAAATCGACGAGTGAAGCGCCAGCGCGGATCGGAGAAATCGGTGTACCCCCACATAACGAGCGGATTGGTCGGCAGCAGCCGTTCGTCATGCCGGAACCGCGGCGGGAAGCCGGCAATCGCCGTGCCACCCGGCCGCATCACGGATAGCGCCCAGGGAGCGAACCGGACCGCCCGGGCATTTCGATTCGTGATGCGATGCCGCACCGTCACGCGCGTCCCCACAGGATCCAGAGTGACCTCCATCTCCTTCGCCATTCCGGACTCGGGTTCCACTGGCTGGCGGACCAGCAAAGTGAGATCCCGCGACGCTACCTCCACCGGACCGTTGTCCAGAGCCTTACTGATCGCGGGATGCTCGGGCGCCACCCATAATCGATGGCCGCCACGATTCTGCCACTGCGTCTCGCCCGCTTTCCCCAGCGCGTGCGCAAAATTGTGAAACAGGTTCTGGCCGCCTATGAAGCCATAGCGCATCACGCGTGGGCCGATCTGCGGCGGCACTACCAGATCGGCCGTGCCGTTACTCAGCCGGTAGCATTCCGGCCAGCCGGCGAATTCCACCCGTTCGCTGGCCATGTCACCTTGCGGCCGCCAGATCGGCGAACAGCCTGGTCGGCGGCACCTTTTTCCAATCGTCGAGGAACATGGCCAGCCCCGCGTCGGTCATGGAATGCTTGTATAGCGATTCCAGAAGGTCGAAAGGCATGGTGGCCACATCGGCGCCGGCGCGCAGGCATTCCAGCACTTCGCGCACGGTGCGGATACTCGCCGCCAGAATCCTGGTGCGGTAGCCGTAGCGGTCGTAGATGGCGCGGATTTCGCGGACCAGGGAGATGCCGTCGTCGCCGGCCAGTTCCTTGCGATGCAGGAAAGGGCTGATGTAAGTGGCCCCGGCTTTCGCCGCCAGAAACGCCTGCACCGGGCTGAAGCACAGGGTGACGTTGGTCTTGATGCCTTCTGAAGACAACTGTCTCACCGCCTTCAATCCTTCGATCATCACGGGAACCTTCACTACGGCGTTAGGGTGAAATCGCGCGATGGCTCGGCCCTCGTTCACGATGCTGGCCGCATCCAGGCTCACCGTCTCCACGCTGATGGGACCGTCAACGATGCCGAAGATCTCCAGCAGCACCTCCTCGAAGCCCCGTCCGGATTTGGCAATATGGGTCGGGTTCGTGGTGACGCCATCCAGCAGCCCCCATCCGGCGGCTGTGCGGATCTCGTCTACATTGGCCGTATCGATGAACAGTTGCATATGCCCCCGGATTGTAACATATTAGGGATGGTATTTTAACTTGACGCCTCGCCCCGGGGAACAGTTCGTGGAGTCCGGGTGCGGCCCCATGCCGCCGCTGTGGCGGCAGGTACGGTGGCAGGTTCTCACCCTGCTGTTTCTGGTGACGGTGATCAACTTCGTCCACCGCCTGACGCTTTCCGTGGTAGCGCCGGTGGTCCAGCAGGAGTTTCACCTCAGTAATGCGGATTACGGCAGAATCGTCTCCGCCTTCATGTTCGGCATGCTGGTAGGCGAATTCCCCATCGGCTGGCTGATGGATCGCGCCGGCGTTCGCACCGGCTTTTCGTTCTCGGTCGTGTGGTGGTCGCTAGCGGCGGGCTTGCAT
>OKRF01000326.1:8420-23503 GCA_900290315.1 Candidatus Sulfopaludibacter sp. SbA3
CGGTCGTGTGGTGGTCGCTAGCGGCGGGCTTGCATTCCATCGCCCGCTCGGCCGTGCAGTTCTCTGTTTTCCGCTTCTGGATGGGTACCGGCGAATGTGGCAATTTCTCGGGCGGCATGAAAGTGGTTTCGGAGTGGTTCCCGGCGCGGGAGCGGGCTTTCGCGGTGGGTATCTTCAACGCCGGTTCGATGGTCGGGTCCCTGATAACGCCTTCGCTGATCGTATTCATCATGCTGCACTACGGCTGGCGAACTGCGTNNAACCGGGGCTGAAGCCGCCTACATCCGCGCGGGCCAGCCCGGCGTGAAAAGCGCGCCGCCGCCGAACCGCGTCCTGCTCCGTCACGCGCAGGGCTGGGGCCTCATTCTGTGCCGCTTCCTGGTAGGGCCGGTGATCCAGTTCTACTGGTTCTGGATGCCGAATTATCTCTACCATTCGCGCGGCCTGAGCCTGCAAGCGATCGGCATGTTCGCCTGGATTCCCTACCTGTTCGGTGACATCGGCAGCATCGGAGGAGGATGGTGGGCCGGATTCCTGATGAGGCGCGGCATGAACCTGAACTCCCCCCGCCTCACCACCATGTGGACGGGAGCGGTCTGCTGCGCCATGAGCGCGGCAGTGACGCAGGCGGCCTCCGCAAGCATGGCCATCGCTTTTATGGGCCTGGTGATGTTTGGCCACACATGGCTTTCCGCCAACATGTTCGCGGCCATTTCCGATATCTATCCCGAAGGCGCGGTAGGCCGGATGACCGCCCTCACCGGCATCGCCGGCGGCATCAGCGGACTCCTGTTTCCCTTGCTGACCGGATTCCTGGTCGACAAGTTCTCCTATACGCCCGTATTCCTCATCGCAGCATTTATGCCGGCGGCGGGAGTTTTGTGCCTGGGACTGCTGGGCCGGAGGTTTCAGCGTGTTGCGCTCTGATATCTGAAATAATAGGAGCTGGCATCATGAAGAAGCTTAAGATTCCCCGCAATCTCACTACCTTGGCCTACCACAGCATCAAGGATTACATTCTGGAAGGCCGGTTGGACGAGAATTCGCGCCTCACCGAGGAGTTCCTCTCCAGCCAACTCGGCATCAGCAAATCTCCCATTCGCGAAGCGTTGAACCGCCTCGAGACGGAAGGCTTGATCCGCATCGAGCCGCGCAAGGGGGCATACCTCCGCAAATTGTCTCGGCGGGAAGTGGCGGAATTGTACGACTTGCGCGAGGCGCTGGAGGCTCACGTGATGCGCACCGCCAAGCTGACGCCTGCCGTGTTTTCCGATCTTCGCTCCAGCCTCAAACGCCAGCGCGTGCTCCTTAAAGCCAACGACCGGGCCGGCTATATCGAAGAAGACGTCCATTTCCACGCCCAACTGGCGCAGGCCACCGGTAACGCACATCTCTGCGCCGCGCTGGAGAACGTACAGAATCAGATCTGGCTTTCGCGCCGCAACACCTACGATCTTTCGAGCAGTACCGCGCCGGACCATCACGAATCCATCGTGGAAGCGCTGGATGCCAACGATCGCGTAACGGCGGAGTGCGTCATGCGCGGCCACATCCAGAACGTGAAGGGCCGTCTGCTGGAATTTCTGGTGACCAACCAGTACGCGGAAGCGGGCCGGCTGACGATGCCGGAGATCTGACATATAATATCTCAGTGAACGGACAGGAGCATCGATCATGCTGAGCCGCAGGAGCCTTCTCACAAAAGCCGCGCTCGCCGCCGGACTTGCCCCCTTCGCGCGCGGCGCCGCCAAAGCCCCCCGCCCCGGCTGCCAGGCCAACGGCTGGAACCTCGACCCGGCGAAATTCGACCTGCTCCTAAAAGCCATCCAGGACATGAAGGAACTCGGGTTCCAAGGCTTCGAAACCAACATCCGGTTTGTAACTCCGCAGCTCGGCCGATTGCCGGAAGCCAAAGCAGCGCTTGATCAAAGCGGCCTGGAATTCATCGGCGCCCACACCAACGTCCCCGATTACGAGCAACTGGGCATGGACGAAGCGGCCAACCAGGTCGCCAAGGCCGCGGAGCAGGCCAAACAGTTCGGCGCGCACGCACTGGTGGTCAGCCATAAAGGCCTCTCGCCGAAGGGCGAGTTCACGCAGGAGGCTCTCGACAGGAAAGCCCAGATGCTGAATCTCGCCGGGAAGCGCTGCGCCGATGCCGGGCTCACCCTCGCCTATCACAACCATCAACCGGAGTTTCAGAATAACGCCGCCGAAGAACTGGGCCTGCTGCGGAATACCGATCCAAAACTGGTGTCCCTGATGCTCGACATCGGCCACGCGTGGCTCGCTAACCCGGACGCCATCTCGGTCTTCGCCGCCCATCCCGGTCGAGCATTTGGCCTGCACGTACGCGATTTTCACAACCGCGTCTCCGTCCCGCTCGGGCAGGGCGAATTCCCGCTGCGCCAACTCGCCGCCGTGGTGCGGAAGACGGGTTGGAGCGGTTGGCTGATCGACGAGGAAGAGCGGCCCAATGACGCCGACAAGCCTGGCATCAAGGCTGTCGAGCCCTCCCGCAAAACCATGAAGGAGATCTTCGGTGTCTAGCATGACTACTACGACCACGCCAGAAACGGACAACACTGCGCAGCCCGCCGTGAAACCGGCAGTCCTGTTCCGGACGGACGCTCCTACGGTCTCCTTCCGGCAGAGGTTCGTCCATTCCGAAGCCAACCTGCTGTTTCTCGACTGTGGAGAGTATCATTTGCCGCCCGGCAGCGTTTCCTGGCAAGTGGCGGCGCCGGGCCGGGAGTGCCTCCTGTTCATGTGGAAAGGCAGCGCGGTGGCGGAATTGGGCGGCGCCTCCTATGCACTGGCGCCGTACGACACGCTCTATGTGCCTCTCGGCGCCGCCTTCCGCCTCGTGAATTCCAACACTGCGCCCTCGTGCATCATCCAGACCTCTGCGCCCGCGGAGCGCGTGCATCCCGTCTTTCATTCCCGTTTCGCCGAGTTCTCCAGGCGAGAGGACCGCATCCGCCATCTCCAGGGCAAGGTAGTCTACATGATGTTCGACGTCTCTGAGTGCGCCGACAAACTGGTGGCCGGCTACACCTTCTACGAGCCCTACACGCGCGCGTGGCCGCCCCACAATCATACCGACCAGGAGGAGACCTACATCTTCATCAAGGGCCACGGCGCCATGGAAGTCTACGAAACCGCCGAGCAAATGACGTTCGTGCATTCGGTGAACGAAGGCGATCTGGTGACCATCCCGTTCCTCAACTACCACCCCGTGTTCTCGCAGGAATCGCCCCTCGAGTTCATCTGGTGCATTGCCGGCGAGCGCTACTGGGTGGGCGATAAGAACAAAGATTTCATGAAGGGGTCTGGCCCCGCGATTACTACGTAGCTCCGCGCCCGCCTGTCTCCAGAAGATCAACCTCAGGGCAAGGTGGAGCATGCTTGGATCGTACGCCATGGTGATCCTTCAAAACGTGCCGGACGATAGCGATTCGGCGCGGAACTGCGGATACCGCTTCCTGGTGAACAGGAAGTTCTTGAATACGGAGAGCCGGCGCTAGGGAAAAGTGACCAGGTGTGCTCGATTAAAGTGACCCACACTGAAAATACGATTTGGAACGGGATTTTGCCCAGGGGCAAGTGGGCAAGCAATATCATCCCCGCCGACAGTTTGCTGTTCCATGATCTGCGCCGCAGGTACGTGAGCTGAAATTCGCGATGCTTATGGGGGGCTCGGCGCCCTCGGAAGGCTTCGTTTGTCGTGGCGATTTGAATCAACCCTATATATTATATAGAAGCCGGCTTACGCAGGCGCTAATCCTCTCGTAGCGCAGCCGTAGGTTCCAAACGCGCGGCACGGCGCGCGGCGAGGTAGCTGGCGGTTTGAGTTACGATCGCCAGCAGGAGTATGGCGAGCGCAAGCGTCCCTGCATCGTTTGGCTGCAGGCCGAACAGCAGCGACTTTACGGTTTGGCCCGCGGCGATGGTGAGGATCGCACCGGCGGCGAGGCCCGCCGCCAGCAATCCGGCCGATTGCCGCAGGATCAGCGAGAGAATCTGCGATCGGTTGGCCCCGAGAGCCATGCGCACGCCGATCTCATTGGTGCGCCGTGCTACCAGGTATGACATCACTCCGTACAGTCCGATCGCAGCAATCAAGGTCGCCAGGATCCCGAAAAAGCTGGAAAGCGTAGCCATGAGTCGTTCGCGAATTAGGTTCTGGGCGACGGTGCCGGCGAATGGTTGGAGGTCCATGTTGATCTCGCCGCTGGTTTCGGCGATGGCGGTGCGGGTTCGCGCGATGGCGTCGGCGAGTGGCGCCGAGGAGCGAATGACCAGTTCCGCACCGGTGCGCGAACCGGCGTTCTGGTCGATGGAGAGAAAGACGATGGGGTGGTATTCTTCGCGCAGGTCGACGTACTTGCTGTCGCGTACCAGGCCGACGATTTCCACGGAGATCTCGGGCTCGGTGGGCGTGTTCTCGCGGCGGAAGCGTTTCCCCACCGGATTGTCGCCGAGCCCGAGCCTGCGCGCGAACGATTGATTCACGATGGCGACCCGCGGCGCGGATGCCGTGTCACCGGCCTGGAAGTCGCGGCCTGCGAGCAGTGGCATCCCCATCGTCTTCAGATAGCCGCTACTGATCCAGTTGAAGTACACTTCCACTTTGCGGGCGGATTCGTCGCCATTCCCCCAGACGCTGTTGCTGGTGCTGCCGCCGCTCAACGGAGGGATCTGCACTTCGGCGGCGCCATCGATGCCGGGCAGAGCACGTAGCTTGTCCAGAAGCTGCTGCTTGAAGGCCATGCGGCGGTCGGCCGGTATTTGCACGCGGTGGAAATCGATGCCGGCCAGGAGGACACCGTTCTGTTGAAAACCTACGTCCACCGCCAGCAGCTTTCGGAGGCTTCCGGAGAACAGGAGTGCGCCCACCACCAGCACCAGCGATAACGCCACCTGCGACACCACCAGGATCTGCCGCACGCCGAAACGTTCCCGATTTCCGGCATTGCCACGGCCCTTCGCTCGCATGGCGTCCGCGGCGGCGATGCGCGTGGCGCGCCACGCCGGCATAAGTCCAAAAAGAAGGCAGGTCAAGGTGCCGGCCGCGACGGTGAATGCGAGCGCCGCGCGATCGAACGTCAAATCGAGCGAGACTGGATCGCCCCGGGTGGCGAGCATCGCGATCAGGAAGCGGCTGAGCACGCCCGAGAGATACAGCCCGGCTGCCGCGCCGCATCCCGCGAGCAGCAGGCTTTCGGCCATCAAGTGGCGGATCAGGCCGGAGCGCGACGCTCCGATGGCGAGGCGCACGGCGATTTCGTGCTCGCGGGCCGCGGTGCGCGCCAGCATTAAATTCGCGAGGTTGGCGCAGGCGATGAGCAGCACCAGCCCGGCGGTGATCAGAAGAAGCAGGAGAGGATCGGCATAGTCGCGCCGGAGCACCGAAACGCCGGACGCGGCTGGCACGGCGATCAGCTTGAAGTTCAGATAGTCCTGAATGTTGATGCGCGGATAGTTTGCCGGCAAGGTGGATTGAAAGAGGCCGGGTGAGAACAGCTTCAGGCGTGCCGTGGCTTGCGCCAGCGTACCTCCGGGCTTCAATCGGCCCATGACGTTGAGCCACCAGGTAGTGCCGCTGTCCAGCATGCTGCCACCGATCCATGCTGCCTGCGAGCAGATCGGCACGGCCACATCGAAACCGCGGCCGACTTCGAGACCCGTGAAAGAGGCGGGCGTGATCCCAATGACCTCAACCGGCTGATCGTTCAGAGTCAGCTTGCTGCCGACCGCCGACGCCTCACCGCCGAATTGCCGCTGCCAGAAGGCATAGCTGATCACGGCGCCGGGGATTCCACAACCCCGACGGTCGTCGGCGGCGGTGAAGACGTGGCCCCGAATGGCCGGGACACCGAGCACGGAGAAGAAATCGCCGCTGACGAAGAGGCCGCGGACCGGAAGCAGATTGCTGGGCAACCCCATGCGGAAGCTGTTCGGCCACCATGCCACCACTCCGGCGAAGGCGTCCTGCGAATCGCGCAGACGCTCCCATTGCGGGTTGGTCAGCGCGGGATACGGTGTTGCGAAGCTGCCTCGCTGGCCGTGAGTGACGGCGAACTGGACCATGGCTAGGCGCTGCGGTTCGGCGACGGGAAGGGTTCGCAAGCGCACAGCGTTCAGCAGTTGGAAGATGGCAGTGTTGGCACCGATTCCCAGGGCCAGCGATAGGATCGCGATGATCGTGAATCCCAGATTGTGGCGCAGCGTGCGGACGCCGTAACGAAGGTCGGCGAGCAGGGTTCGCATATTGAGGCACGTGCAGCACCGTGCGACCCTACTCATTTCATTGGAACTGCTCGCGGCCAACTGTTCGTTTTTGCAAATGTCACGTACGGAGCCGGACGCTGGCCAACTCAAATAAGAGCCTCAGTTTCATGTCGCCACTCGATCCCCAGGCGAATGCCACCGCCGCCTTCTGTTTCTGACAATTTGGATGTCATCTCTTGCCGACGCCGAGCAGAACCTGTTCAGAAGCGGCATACTCGGCACCGGGAGTCTCGCTCCGCAGTGTGCTTCAGCGTTCCTCGAATGACGCGGCCGGTAAACGGCGCTCACCTTCCGGTATAGGTAATCCACATCGGCGAAGCCCAGACTACTTCTCCATTGGCCTGCTCGCCGCGGACGTAGTAATAGCTGGTCTTGCCCGGCGTCGCCGCCTCATCGCGCCAGCTAAAGTCGACTTTGGCCGATTTCGGCTCCGTCATGTAGACATAGGCGCCGTCCTTGACGATGCTGACTTTGGCGAATGGCCCCGTGCCTTCGAACCTCACTTGCAGCGACGGCTTCGTCGAGGAGCTGAACGCGTCGCCCATCATATACGCGCCAGAGCGGACATCCGCCAGGATATTGTCCGTCGCGGCATAGATGTGCCTCTTCTTGAAGCCATCGAGCACCGCTGCGCGCGTAGGCTCCGTCACGAACACGTTGGCGTAGCTCATGTGCGTGGAGACGTGATCCTAACTCGCCTCGAACGCCAGCTTGTACCCCATCTCCAGCGCCAGATCGACGAATCCCTTGGGACGCCAGCCGCCGATTGAATCCTTCTCCGAGTTGGCGCGCGGCGCATCGGGTCTCTCGTAGTTCTGGCGATCGCCCTGGTAGATTTCGACCACCGGCTCGGACTGCGCATCGTTGTCCCGCCAGTCCGTGCCCATGCCGGTGCCCGACGTGTGTGAGGCCACGATGCCATCGAAGTATTTCAGGTACGCGTAAAGCATTTTCGTGTCCGGCGACGAAACGCGCGGATCCTCCGTGGAGCGAGGCACCAGGCGCGGCAACGTGCGGACGCCGCGTTGCGCGAAAATCGCGTTGCGATGACCCTCGGGATACGCCACGCTGCGCTCATAACTGAACATGGGCACAAAGCTACCCGGAGTGTAGAAAATGTCTGTCAGTTTCTGCTCGGTCCACCAGGTGTATTCACGCCCGCCTCCATTATCGTGGTCACAGCATCCAATCCAATCCAAGGCGCCCGTATCCAGGGCATAACGCCATTGCTCGAGGATGGAACCGTCGCTGCCGCCGTCCATGGAGATTTCGCTGTGCCGGTGGAACTCGCCGCGCAGAATGCGCAGGTTGTTGGCGCGGTATGCGCGCATCCGCGCGATGGAAGCCCTCTCTGTCTGGTCCAACGTATCCGTCCCGGCGGCGGCCGGTTTTGCCGCGGCCATAATCGCAGGAGCGTCCGATCCTGGCCCCAGCGCGATTTCATTGGCCCAGAGATCGTTGTTGAACGGATCGTCCACATTCGCGTTGGGCGCAATCGGGAGTTGGCGGAACTGGCGGCGGCCGTCAGCCGAGCCAATCACCGTCAAGTCGCCTGCTTTGGTCGAAACCAGCGCCGGCCGATTGTCGAGCACGTTATCGGTATGCGCCAGGAAGATCGGCCCCGTCCACGCCGATCCATCATAGGAAACCACGTTTTCGGTCCAGACCGTGCCCAGCGGGTTCCACCAGATCGGATGGGCGCTGCGAAATGCCAGCCACATGCGGCCCGACGAATCGATACTCAGGCGCGGCGACGTATTCTTGGGCGCCTGGACATTACGCGCCGAGGCGGCATTGGCGCGACCCTTGGCAAGATCCGGATTGGGCTTCAGCCAGTCTTCGCGATCGTTCTGGCGGCTGGCGGCATCGATGCGCTGCGCCGGAATGCCGGGCATCGCCGAGCCCGGATCGACTTTTGCGGCGAACGCCGTTCCATCCTGATCGAAACCGATGAGCCGCACCGCGCGGCCCTGGTACAGGGCGAGTCCCGTAGTATCGTAAGCGCCGAAATCCTTACCCCAACGCTCGCCGCCCTCCTCGTACGCCACCCACAGCCGTCCGGCCGGATCGTAAGCGATGGAGGGATACGCCTCGTAACGCGCGGTCGCGGCGGCCGGAGACTCCGCGCCCCACACGCCGTTGGCCGCCACGGTGCGCATATAAACGTCGTAATTGCCGTTTCGATACGAATCCCAGGCAACCGTCACGCGCCCCGATCCATCGGCGGCAATGGCCGGGTTCCATTCATTTCCGTTTGAGGACGACACGCGCGCTATGGCGCCGAACGAGCTGCCGTTCTGGCGCGCGGCAAAGATGGCGGCTTTCCCGCCACGCCAACCCTGCCACGCCACCCAGACACGGCCGTTCGAATCGGTGGCGGCCGCGGGGAAAACGTCGGAGCCTGGCTCGCGTGTGATCCGTACCGCGGGTCCGGCGCTGCCTGCCGTCACCGGCCGCGCCCACAGGTCGAAGTTGCCTCCGTCATTTTGCGACCAGAACACCCACACGCGGCCTGAGCCGTCAATCGCCGCCGCCGGACGGTACAAATCGCCCCCCGGAGGCGTGATCGCAATCGGATCGCCTCCCGAGAGTTTGCGCAGCAGAACCTGGTCGCCTCCCGTCGGCGCCTTGAACCTGGAAAAGTCGGCCGGCGCATTGCGCATGTTGGCGCGCAACCGGTTGTGGTCCGGGTGGTGCTTGAACTCCACATAAGCGATCCAGATATCGCCGCTCTTGTCGGCGCACGCCGCCGGATAGTCCTGCTCTTCGGGTGAGTTGGTAAGCTGCCTGGCGGCTGGAATGCGGTCTACCATCACGCGTCCGTTCAGCGCCAGGATCGACTTTCCGTAAGGGATGTCGCGCAGAGCCACGGTAAAGTTCCCTTGGGTGGTGGTCACGTCGACCTCGGCGCCGGCAGCGTCGGTGAGAGTCAGGATGACGCCATTGGCGACGATCGGCGCGTTGGGCTGATTCGCATTCCCGCCGCCGAACAGGCGAATGGGATGCGTCGCAGCCCGCCAGGACTGTCCGGTGACCGCGTCCCCATCTTCAAACCGCCACGGCTCCACGAGCTTGATTTGCGCTCCGCGCGCGGCCGCCGAGCCGTCCCATCTCGCCGTCTGGACATCTCCCAGACCGAAGACCACCCGCACTCCAACATCCGCGCTGGCCGCCTGACTCAATAGCAACGCCGGCAGGATCCATTTCATTTGCGGCCTCCTTCAAGGGCAAGCCCGGGTCGTCACACAATCCACACTGTAGAGATGATACTACCGTCGTCGTCGACGAGAGGGAAGACTGCGGAAATCGGCAGCGGCCGTTCCAACCTGGGTCGAAAAACCGGCCCAGCGACCGGTAACGCCGGCGATCTTGTCGCCGGTCGGCGAGTGCAACCGGCGGTTTCGTTTTGCGGGGCCGTCCGTCCCTAATTGACAGACAAGGGAAAGCTGGCAAAACTTGTAGCGATCGAGTTCAATTCTAACCGCCAGTTGGGCCGCATCCGCTGAAAAAACTCTCGACATTTGGCGCGAGTCTACCGATATGAACGGTTGAGGAAGTGCAAGCGCGATGGATGTACCTGCTGCCAGTTCGGTAATGCCCTCGCCGTCCAATACGGAGTTCGTCCCGAGTAACCAGGATCGGCGCCTCCTTGCCAGCGCCATCGTTGCCATTCAGGAATCCGCCCTCTGGCCGGGTCGGGCGCTTAAGATCCACTTCGACATACCGACACAACGCCTGACGGTTCAGGTGGTTAACAGCGAGACTGAAGAAGTCCTGGATCAAATCCCCTCGGAAGAGGTGTTGCGAATGGCCTTGGAATTGGGCGGTCGTGGAAGTCATGAAGACTAGCCGCGCAGGCCGGGCGGATGCCGGTTGTAGAGTGTCCATTCGGTAGACCTGCGTGATTGAAGCAGCCCGCGTTCAATGTGGTCTGGATTTTGCCGGCTGACCGCGCTTGCTACATCGCGGAGTATCACCTCTGTGCGGCGGCGAAGACTGGTCGCCGGTTTCCTATTGGCGACTGCGCGTGCGCAGACTGACGCGGATCGGCCGGTCGTTCGAAGTGGCATCAGTCAAGCCGGACCCTTCCGTGGGGTCCTGGGCGGAGTTCAATTTCGCGCCCGGCGGAGCCTGGCGATCCGCCATGGCGATGTCAAGGGTATTATCCAGATGGCGTTTGACCTTCCCGACTTTCAGATCCCGCACGCGCCCAAGTGAACGACGATCTGTTGACGGAACCATTCCAATTCGCTTTTCACTGCAATAGACTGACAGTATGTCCGTGTTTCGAGCGACCCTCGCGTGCGCCGCGCTGGCCGGTCTGGTTGCGGCGCAGAGGCCAGTCTCCTTTCCCACTCAGGACGGCGGCATGGTCTATGCCGACCTCTACGGAAGCGGCGTCCGAGGCGTCGTTCTGTCCCACGGAGGCAAATGCGCAGTTCCGGTCTGCGGCTTTACCAAGGCGAGTTGGGCTCCGCAGGCGCGAGCGCTCTCGGAGGCGGGATTCCGCGTGTTGGCGATCGATCTGCGGGTATACAGTCCGCCGCGAGACGGAGCCCTGGTGAAACAGGACGACGATGGGATTCGCTTTGACGTTCTGGGAGCCGTCCGTTACTTGCGCAGGACGGGCGTAAAGACTGTGTCAATCGTCGGCGCAAGCATGGGAGGCGATGCGGCGACGGAAGCACTGGAAGAGGCCAAGCCCGGTGAGATCGACCGCTTGGTAGTGTTGGCCGCCGGGGCATACGGCCATCCCGAGAAATGGAAAGCGCGCAAACTATTCATCGTGGCGCGTGACGACGCCAACGAAGAGGGCCTGCGCCTTCCCAGGATTCGCGCGAAGTATGACCAGGCTCCCGGCCCGAAAGAGTTGATCGTCCTGGAAGGCTCCGCCCATGCGCAGTTTCTGTTTAACACGGACCAGGGAGAGCGAGTCATGCAGGAGATTCTCCGATTTCTTTCCGCGCCTTAGACACGGAAACGGCCCGCAGCCCATGAGGTTGTCCACGTAACGTCGAGTCGGGTTGACGCACGTATCCAGGAGAGGCGCAAAATACTCATCGAAGGAGATGAGGAACGCCTGGAGAATTGGCAGGGAACAACGTGGCGGGCATCTGGATGGACGAGCTGGCCGGAATGGACCCACTGTGGTTCCAATCGCGCCAGCTCATCCGGCCACGTTATTTATCTGTCTTATGGCTAAGTCGGCTGCAGGCCTCGTCCGCTTTTGTCGGATCCACGGCGTTGTTGCCTTCTTCAATCATCGCGATCTTACCTTGCATATCGATCACGAAGGTTGTGCGATTGGAGATACCCATCGCCGTATTGAGCACCCCGTAAAGCTCCGACACCTTGTGGTCGTGATCGCTCAACAGGGGGAATTCCGCTCCGAGTTCCTTGGACCAGTGCGAGAGGGTTGCCACGAAATCTGTGCTGATCGCCAGCACCTGCGAATCATTGCCTGTAAATTTTCCGATACCAGCCTGGTATGCAGTGAGTTCCTTCGTTCAACCACCGGTAAATGCGGCCGGGAAAAACGCCAGGATCACGTTCTTCTTGCCGCGAAAATCCGACAGTTTGATGTCTTTGCCGCCGGTGTTCATGCGGCCGGTGATGGTGAAATCCGGCGCCATATCGCCCTCTTTCAGGGTCAATTTGGATGGCGGCGGGCCTTGTGCGAATGCCGGCGCCGCGGTGAGCGCAAGCGTCAAAAATCCCAGTATTTTCATTCTTTATTTCCCTCCAGCATGGCCGGAGGGTACCACGCCCGCGCGCCATTGTGCAAGCGCGCTATATTCAGGTTTCACACGAAAGGAGCAGTTTACAGTATGCACATCAACCACACCCGCGAGCGGCTGGCCAAGGGTGAAACCGTTTTCGGGTGCGGCCTCCAGGTCTACCGGTCGGCGGAGATCCCCCGCGCCTTTGCCGCGGCCGGGTTCGATTACGTGTTCATCGACATGGAGCACGGCGCCTACGACCTGGAAACCGTGCAGGACATGATCGCCGCTTCCAACGGCGACGGCATCACGCCCATCGTCCGCGTGGCTGAGTTGCTCTATTCGCTGGTNNAAGCTGCTGGAAGAGGCCATAAGCTGGATGCGCTTCCCGCCGGTGGGCAAGCGCGGATACGGCGTGAACGCCACCATGGTCGGCTACGAATCGCGCAGTTTCACCGAGATCATCGAGCACCAGAATCGCAACACCGTCTCGGTAGTGCAATTCGAAACGCGGCTCGCCATGGACCGCGCCGGCGAGCTGCTCTCCGTCAAGGGCGTGGACATCGCCATGGTAGGCCCCGCTGATCTTTCCATCTCCCTGGGTGTACCCGGAGAGTTCGAGAATCCGCTTCTGATTTCAACCATTCAGGGACTCATTGAAAAGTGTCACAAGCATGGCGTGGTCCCCGGCATTCAGGTCCGCACCGTCGCCGCGGCAAAAACGTGGGCGGAGCGCGGTATGCGCTTTGTGGGCGCCGGCGGAGAGCACGGGCTGCTGCTGGAGAAGGCTAAAGAAGCGGTGGCGCAGCTCCACGCCGTCCGCCTGGTGCAGCCTACCCGTTAGTTGGGCCTATCCTTCTTTAGTCGGTACCCATCGGTCTGAACCGGCGATACAATCGGCATTCCGGCAGAGGTGGAACAGTGCTCGATTCAAGCGATTCCATGACGCGCCGCGGCCTGCTGGGCCGCGTGCTCGGAGCAGCGGCCCTGGTTTCGGCGCTCGACTCCCAGACTTCGGCGCCTCCCGCGCGCATCCGCGATTCCTTTGACTTCGGCTGGGAATTCTCCAGGAGCGACGCCCCCGACGCCCCCGGCGCCACCTGGCGCAAGCTGGATTTGCCCCACGATTGGAGTATCGAAGGCCCCTTTTCGCAGAACGAGCCCAGCGGCGGCCCCGGTGGCGGGGCGCCCACCGGAATCGCCTGGTACCGCAAACATTTCCGCACGCCGGCGGCCTTCCAGGGCCGCAAAGTCTCCATTGAATTCGATGGCGTCTACATGAACGGCGAGGTGTGGATCAACGGAAAGTACCTGGGCAAGCGGCCGTTCGGGTACATCAGCTTCGCCTATGACCTGACTCCTCATCTGAACGCCGCCGGTGACAACCTGCTCACCGTGAAAGTGGACAATTCCCGACAGCCCGGATCGCGCTGGTATTCCGGCTCCGGCATCTATCGCCACACCTGGCTGACCGCAGTGAATCCGGTCCATGTGGCCCAATGGGGTACCTTCGTCATGACGCCGCGGGTCAGCAAAGATGCTGCCACCGTGCAGGTCAAGACTCGCGTCCGCAATGAAAACGCGGCCGCGGCGGTTTGCACTCTGGTGACGGCCGTAGTCGATCGCGATGGCAAAGTGGTGCAGACGGCCGAGGCGTCCCAGGAAATCGCTGCCAACGGCGAATACGAATTTGCACAGCAGGCCGCCGTGGATAAGCCCAACCTGTGGGGCGTAAACGATCCTTACCTTTACAAGCTGCGCAGCACCGTGCGCACCGGCCAGCAGGTGGTGGACGTATACGAGACGCCGTTTGGCATTCGCGAAGCCCTGTTCGATGCCGACCGCGGATTCCTGCTCAACGGCGAACACGTCAAACTCAATGGCGTGTGCCTGCACCACGATGCCGGCGCCGTGGGATCGGCCGTGCCGGAACGGGTGTGGGAGCGGCGCTTCGAGACCCTGCGCGCCATGGGCTGCAACGCCATCCGCACCAGCCACAATCCGCCCGCGCCGGAGTTTCTGGACCTGTGCGACCGCATGGGCTTCCTGGTAATGAACGAAGCCTTCGACGAGTGGAAGGCGGGTAAGGGCCAGGTCCGCGGTAACGGCTACTCGAACTACTACGACGAATGGCATGAGCGCGATGTCACCGATTTCGTACGGCGCGATCGCAACCATCCCTCGGTGGCCCTGTGGAGTTGCGGCAACGAGATCGGCGACCAGCTCAGTACTCACGGCCTGGAGATTCTGCGCGAGCTCATTGCCATTTTCCACCGCGAAGATCCCACGCGCCCGGTCACGGCCGGCTGCGACCAGATCGCGGCCGAGCCGCGAGCGGCCTCGGCGGAGTTTCTCGGCACCCTGGACATCGTGGGCTACAACTACGCCGACCGTTGGCGCGAGCGCCGCGAACTGTACTACAGCGTCGATAAAGCCGCACATCCCAATTGGCGCATGATCGGCACCGAAAGTTCCGGCATGGGCGGAATGCGCGGCGATTATCGCGGCCTGGTCGGCGCCCCCGCTGCAGGTGGGCGCGGCTTTGGCCGCTCGCGCGGTCTGGACACTGAGGAGTTGTGGAAGTTCGTCCGCAATCACGATTACGTTGCCGGCGACTTTATGTGGACCGGTATCGACTACCTGGGCGAATCTGGCGGAGCGTCGCGTGGCGCCACCGCCGGCGTCATCGATAGTTGCGGCTTCCCCAAAGACGGCTATTACTTCTACCAGAGTCAGTGGACCGGCAAGCCCGTGCTGCACCTCTTCCCGCACTGGAATTGGAAGGGGCACGAGGGCCAGTTTCTGCCCGTCACCTGCTACACCAATTGCGATCGCGTCGAGCTGTTCCTGAACGGAAAGAGCATCGGGGCCAAGGGCTACACCTTCCCGCGCTACGGCATGGAGGGCCGCTATGGGCAATACGCGCCGCAATCGCCCAGCGCGGTCCGCACCACCGGCGATCTGCACTTGAGTTGGGACGTTCCCTTCGAGCCCGGCACCCTGAAGGCCGTCGGCATGAAAGGTGGCAAGCCGGTCGCGGAGGTGGAGATTTCGACCACCGGAGACCCC
>OKRF01000326.1:23508-26268 GCA_900290315.1 Candidatus Sulfopaludibacter sp. SbA3
GAAAGGTGGCAAGCCGGTCGCGGAGGTGGAGATTTCGACCACCGGAGACCCCGCCGCAATCGATCTTTCCGTGGATCGCGAGGCGATTCGCGCCGACCGCCGCGATGTGGCCCACGTCACCGTGAAGGTGTTGGACGCGCAAGGCCGCCTGCACCCCGATGCCGACAACGAAGTGACCTTCGAGGTGCAGGGCGAAGGNNACTGAAGGCGGCAAACTTGACGATTACGACGAGAGGGTGATGCGGTTCTCAGGCTTGCCGATCGCTCTCCAATAACTGCCGCGATTCATTTCGCCGCTCTTGCGAAATCTGTTGCCTCTCCCTCGAAAATCCCGAACCGTGTGTCCGCCGCAAATCCGTGCCAGGCTCGAAATTCGCCTCCTTTTGGCGAATCTCCGTGCCTGGCTCGAATTTGCCCTTCGCGAAACCCCGACGCGTTTCCCCCATTTTCATCCCACCGGGTGACGCTTCGCCTCATGAGCCGACTGACAACAATGTCGGCGATTCGCTGTCGTAGTGGCAAACGTCCCACAACCTTGGCCCCGGTATCTTGAACAATTCCGCGCCTTATGGAAGGCAAAGCCGATCGAACCAGTCGCCGGCCATGAGGGCGATGCGCCACTCGGACGCGCAAGGCGAAGGTTGTGACTCGACCCGATAAGCGGGTGCACCTCAGCGAAAATGAGAAACGTCTGGTGGAAGCCCTTCGCGCGTTGCCGCCCGACGCTACCGATCAGATGATGGCATGGGCAACCCGACTTCGCGACCTGGCGGGCGGGGAGTGTGATTGGTCCGACACCCGGACCGGCGAGGACCTCGCCGTCTTTGGCTGGCTTTGACGAGCGGGAGCGCGCAGAGGATTGACGCCGGGAGATATCGCAATCGCCGCATTTCCAGGTGCTCGGACTACGGAGACGAGACCCGCCGTAGTTTTGTCCAGCCGTCTACCTGCGCCATCGGCCGGCATGCGCCCTCTTGTTTTCGACTGTACCTTGTCACAGTCCTACACCGTGATGTTCGTGTCGTCGGAAGATTGGCAGACCTCGACTGGAATGAAGTCCGAAGGCGCGTTCAGCTTGGAATAGTCGCGTTGTAAACCGACCCTCATCTGAAATCCTGATACCATTTCCGGCATGCCCACCTTTCCGATTGGCCTGAACACCTACTGCCTGCGCGCCATGCGCTGGCCCGACCGGAAGCTGCTGGAATACACCGCCGGCCTGAAGCTCGACGCCGTATTCCTGCAGGACTCCGTGGACCCCGGCACCAGTGACCCGGCCCACTGGAAAGACGTGAAGGACCAGGTCACCGCGCTCGGTCTGCATTTGGAAACCGGAACCGGCGGCTCCCTGCCGCGCACGCCGGACCGCTTCGATGCTTCCGTCAAGATTCTCACTGACGCCATCCGGCGAGCCTCCGGCATGGGGTCGAAGTTGGTGCGCACGCTCATCGCCAGCGACCGCGCCGCCCTCCCGCCTGGTCCCGTGGAACGGCACATCGAGACCATGATCAAACTGTTCCGCGCGGTGCGTTCGCAGGCCATGGACGCCGGTGTGAAGTTCGCGCTGGAGAATCACAAGGACCTCCTGTGCTGGCAGACGCGCCAGGTCATCGAAGGGGCAGGGAAGGAACTCGTCGGGTCGTACCTGGATACCGGCAATCCCGTGTTCGTCATGGAAGACCCCATGGAGACTGTGGAAACGCTGGGGCCCCTGGCCGTCACCTTCCACCTGCGGGATTCCGTGGTGTACGAAACGCGCAATGGCATCGCCGTCCAGTGGGTGCCTTTGGGTGACGGCGTGGTCGATTTCAAACGCATCATCGCGCGCGCCAAAGAAATTCTGCCCGCGGTGTACGTCTACATCAAGCCGATTACCGGCCGGCCTCCGGAGATTCTGCCCACTCTGGAAACTGACTTCTGGAAGAAATGGCCCGACAAGCGCGCCGAATCGTTCGCCCGGTTCCTCGCTCTCGCCAAGAGTGGCCACCCGTACGAGCGCGAAATGGTGATTGAAGACGTGGCCGGCCGCAGCAATCGCCCGGAATTCGCCGAGGCCCTGCAATTCCAGCAGCGCGACCACATGGAACGCAGCGTCGAATACGGAAAGAAGACTCTGGACCTCGGTGTCAAATGGCGCCAGTAGGACAAACGATCGTCCTGTGTCGTCTGTCTGGGTTACTGCCCTACAGAGCTAATCCACACGAAGGGCCCTGGCGGGTCGCGACAGAGCATCGGAAACCAGCCTGACGACATCCTTGGCAGAAAATGGCTTGGTAAGCCGCTGGCAGTTATCCAGATAAGGGCATTCGTCACAACCGGGATCAAATGCCGACATCAAGATCACCCGGCTGTCTGGGCATCGCACAGCAAGCCAGCGAGCCAGGTGGTGCCCATCCACTCCAGGCATGATGACGTCGGAGATAACGAGGTCAAAGCGAGCAGGCCGCTCACATATATCAATCGCCGCTTGCGCGTTGCTGGCAGTGCAAACGTCATGACCGGCTCGGGTCAGTATCTTCTGCAGCATGCTTCGGATCTGCTCTTCGTCGTCCACAACCAGCACCCGCGGCATCCACTCTCCAAATCCTCAAACAAGGTAATAGGATTATAATACCTATAATCATCTGAATGTCCAGAGAATTCTGGGCCAGGACAGACGATCGTTTTGTGTCGTCTGTCAATTAGGGGCGGACCGCCCCGCAAAACGGGATGAAAAAACCGGCGGGGTAGCGCCGGCGATCTTGTCGCCGGTACGGCGAG
>OKRF01000332.1:0-2471 GCA_900290315.1 Candidatus Sulfopaludibacter sp. SbA3
CGGCACGATGATCTCTGTCAGGATCTCGTTCGGCTGGAGAGCGATTTCGCGCGACGCCTCATCTTTCGGCATCACGAAGAACGACGCCACGGGAAGTTCGCGCGGGCCCTTCGGACCCACCAGCTTCACCTTGGCGCCGAGAGAGATGAGCGCCGGCCCCAGGCTGGAAGCGCTCACGAAGTACGCCGGCCCCGTGCCGAAGATGGCGTGATAGCGATTCTCGCCATCGGGCACCAGGCTCTTGCCGTCCTTCATGGCCAGCAGACCAAGGCCGTTGCGGTAATACCAGCAGCGCGGACGCTGGCACAGGTCGCCGCCCACGGTTCCCATGTGGCGGATCTGCGGACTGGGAACGCCGCCGGCAGCTTCCGCCAGCGATTTGAACTCGCCTTTCACCTCGGCGCTCTTCGCCAGTTCATCCATGGTGACCAGCGCGCCGATGCGGAGCCCGTCGGCGGTCTTCTGAATGCCTTCCAGCTCCTTGATGTTCTTGATGTTGACCACGCGCTTGGGCGTGTGCAGATGTTCCTTCATGCAACTGATCAGGTCCGTGCCACCGGCCAGCACATCGGCCTGGCCCCAGCGGGGGCTCAGCAGCGCCACGGCATCCTGAACGCTTGCGGGATTGGCATATTCGAAGGGTTGCATCAGGCGATCCTCCCTTCCAGAGCATTGATCACGTGCATTGGTGTCATAGGAATGTTCGGTACGCGAACGCCGAGGGCATTCGTGACCGCATTGCCGATGGCCGCGCAAATGGCCACGGCGCAGGGCTCGCCGAGTCCGATGACTCCGCGCTTATCGTTCTCAGGCCGGATATCCAGGTGGACCTTGATATCGCCGATATCTCCGATGCCCGCCAGCTTGTACATTTCCATATCGGCGTTGAGGTATTTCCCGGTTTGCTGGTCCAGGAAGCGCTCCTCGTACAGCGCCGTCGAAATGCCCATGATGATGCCGCCGAAGATCTGGCTTTCGGCCGTGCGCGGATTGACGATCAGGCCGCAATCCGTGACCGCAGTGTAGCGATTGACTTTGACGACGCCGGTTTCGGTGTCCACCGAAACGTCGGCAATCTGCACGCCGGCAGCGCCCTGGTCGTTCATTCCGGGGGCGGGTTGGCGGCGGTTGAACTGCCCCATTTCCGAAATCTTGTTGGGGCCGATCTTCTTGCAAGCCGTTTCCCACGTGATGGATTTGTTGGGACNNCCGCCACTTCGAAGAGCTTGGCGAGAGCGTTGATAGTGGAGCGGCGGGTCGAAACGGTCACGCCCCCGACGGTGCTGGAGCCGCCCGAAGCGGCGTCGGGAGGCAGATCGTTGGTGCCGATGGCGAGCTTGATTTTGCTCATCGGCAGGCCCAGCGATTCGGCCGCCACTTGCACGATCACGGTGCGTGTGCCGGTCCCCAGATCCTGCGTGCCGATTTCCACCAGCACAGAGCCATCTGGATTAATGGTGGTGCGGCAGTTGCTGTTGTGTCCGCCTCCGCCCCACGCGCTAATGCCGAGTCCCAGACCGCGCTTCACGGTTCCTGTGCTGGAGCCGCGCGGTTTCCACAGCTTCTTCCAGTCGGAGAGTTCGGCGGCTTTATCGAGCTGATACTTGTATAAATCGACGCGCGGTTTAGGCGCGTATTCCACGGCCTGCTTGAACACCTCCATCGGATCCATGCTGATCTTCGCTGCGAAATCCTCCATGGCGCTGCACGTCAGGTAGCACAACTGCTGGTTGTTGGGTGCGCGCCAGGCGCGCGCGGGCCCGGAATTGATACTGACGGTCGTATGGTTGATCCGCAGATTGGGGATCTGGTCGATGATGTACGGCAGCGGCATATTGCCGGTAGACCAGGAATCGCTCTGCCACCCGGTGATCTTGCCTTCCTTGGTGCCGGCCAGGCGGATCTTGGCGTAAGCCGGCGGACGGTTTCCGGCGATCATCAGTTCGGCATCCCGCTCGAGGAACAACTTCACCGGCCGGCCGCCGGCCTTCTGCGAGAGAATGGCGGCGACCGGGCCCCAGGCGTCAGGACCGAATTTGCTGCCAAAGCCCCCGCCAACATAGTCCATCTTTACTTTGATGTTGGTGACAGGCACTTTGATATTGGGCGAAAGCTGGCCGGCCCAGCCGGTTACATCCTGGGTGGAGGGCCACGCGTACACCGTGTCGCCCTGCCACTGAATTACGGCGCCGTGCGGCTCCAGGCAGCAGTGGTTGATGATGGGGATTCCGTACTTGCCTTCCGACACCACTGCTGCTTCCTGGAAGGTCTTGTCCGGATCGCCGGTCACCTTCTCGCCGCCCTGTTTGGTGCGGCCGGTGGCCTTGCTCAGGTCGTCATCCTTCACCAGGTGCGGCAAAACCTCGTATTCCACTTTGATCTTGCCGGCCGCCTGCCGGGCGGCGTGCTCGGTGGTAGCGGCGACGGCCGCCACTTCCCAGCCCTGATATTGCATTTCCGTGCCGGCGGGA
>OKRF01000332.1:2476-9266 GCA_900290315.1 Candidatus Sulfopaludibacter sp. SbA3
CGCCGCCACTTCCCAGCCCTGATATTGCATTTCCGTGCCGGCGGGAGCGGTCACATGCACGGCTTTCACGCCGGGCATCTTCTCCGCTTCGATGGTATCCACGCTGGTGACGCGCGCATGGGCGTGAGGGTTGTGCACATACACCGCAAAGAGCATGTCTTTGGGCTTGGTATCCGAAGCGTACTTGGCGCGGCCGGTGGATTTCACGGGGCCATCGAGCCGCTTGGGAGACTTGCCGATATACTTCCGGCTCTCCATGGGAGGCCAGCTATAGTCCGGTGTGTTAGCCATTCTTCTTCGCTCCCTTCATTGCCGCGGCGGCTTCCAGCACGGCATGGCGGACTCCCATATAGGTTCCGCAGCGGCACAGGTTGCCGCCCAGTCCGTGCTTCACGTCGTCCATGGTCGGGTTGGGGTTCTCATCCAGAAAACCCTTGCAAGCCATGACAAAGCCCGGCGTGCAATAGCCGCACTGCTGGGCGTCGTTGTTCCAGAATGCCTGTGAGACCGGGTGCATTTTGTCCGGTCCTCCCAGGCCTTCGATGGTCTCGATGTTCTTCCCTTGCGCGTCGATGGCCAGGATTGTGCAACTATACACCGACTTGCCGTTCATGATCACCGTGCAAGCGCCGCAGGTTGCCCGGTCGCAGACACGCTTGGCGCCCGTCAAATCCAGGTAATTGCGCAGGGCGTCGCTCAGTGTGACAACCGGTTCCACCGATAAGTTGACCGGCTTGCCATTGAGGTTCAGCGTGATGGGGACTGCCCCGGGTCCGACTACATTGGCTGCCGGCGGTGCTGCCGCCGCCTCTTTCTCCAGCAGGCCCGCGCTTAACGCACCGCCTCCGATGCCCACTCCGCGAATGAAACCGCGGCGTGAGAACCGGCCTTTGGGCTCAGCGGGGGACTGGGGATCTTTCTTTGAACTCACCAGACACCTTCCTTTCGGCCTTTTTCAGTTGAAGTAGAACGGAAACTCTTGATCATTTTACTCCGGATGGGGGTGCGGTGGGGTATATTGTGCCCGGAGGAGCATTGCCATGGATTCCAGGGTGGGAGGATGCGCGATCGTAGTCCTGGCGGCCGGTCTCCTGCTGGCGGCCAACGGCCAGCGCGGCGGGGGGCGCGGAAATCAGCCTGGTTTTGACGATCCCCTGCCACCCGGGAAGATCTCCAACGCCGACATCACGCGGGCCAAGGCGGAGCGTGAACAGAATATCAAAGACGCCACCCGCCTGGCGGAATTGGCTTAAAAGATACGGCGCGACCTGGTGGCGGGCAGTTCCTTCACCCTTTCTATTGCCACCGTCAAAGACGCTGACGAGATGGCCAAACTCTCCAAGAAGCTCCACTCCCACCTGAAAGCCGGCAATCCCCTCCCCGACGCGACGCCCACCGGCTACGACGCCACGCGCGTCGGGCCTCCACCTAAGAAGTAGCCTCGCGGCCGTATATCTGCACAGCGTGTGCGAAGCTGAAAATTAAAAAGGGTGAGGCAGTCGCTAAACGCGACAGTTTCACCGCCGAGCATTTGACTGGGGGGACCCAGTTTGGTGGCAGAAGGAAACAGATTTCGTAAAGGGGCAAAACGGTGACAGTCGGCTCGTGAGGCGATGCCTCACCCACCGGGATGAAAATGGTGCCAGGGGGCGGGGTTTTGTGGCTCGCTTCGCTCGCTATACCGGCGGCGGAGACTGCCGGCGTTACCGGGCGTTTTCGAGAGAGTCGGCGCATGAGGCGGTGCCTCACCCGCCCGGGGTTGTGTCGGCTCGCTTCGCTCGCTGTACCGGCGACAAGATCGCCGGCGTTACCGCCAGCGGAACAATTTCAGCGCCACCACGAAGCAGACCAACAGCCAGGTAGCCAGCACCCCCATCTGCGGAGCGAGTTGCGCCAGCCCTGCGCCTTGCAGCATGTTGGCGCGCAGCGCGTCGATCACCGCGGTCAGAGGCAGCGCCTTGATGAGCGGCTGCACCACGTCCGGGAATCGCTGCGCGGAAAAGAACACGCCGGACATGATCCACATCGGCATCATGATGCTGTTCATCAGGCCGGAAACGGCCTCGATGGTGCGAGCCCGGGACGCAATCAGCAGCCCCAGCGCGCTGAAGGAGAGCGACCCCAGCACGCAGAGCAGCACCAAGCCGGCCAGCGAGCCGCGCACCGGTACGTCGAAAACCAGGTACCCGAAGCCCAGCACCACCGCGACTTCCACGACCAGCAGGACCAGCCGCGAAAATACGAACGCGAGCAGATAGTAGTGCCTCGGCATGGGCGTGGCTACGAGCCGTTTGATCAGCTTCTTGCGGCGCGCGTCCACAATCGCGAAACCAAGCCCCCAGATGGCGCTGCCCATCAGGTTCATGCCGAGCAGCCCAGGAATCAGGAAATCGATATACCGCGACCCGGGCTCACGCAGCAGCCGGTCGCTGGAAACGATCGGGTCGGCGCGGCCGGCGGCGCGCTGGATGGCCCGGTCGGCCAGAATGCGGGCCGTGCGGGCTTCCGGGTTGGTGTCGTCGTAGCGGTAGAGCACGGCGGCGCCGGACCCGGGCTCTACCAGCAGTGCCACCTTGCCGTTGCGCAACGCCTCGGCGGCGGAACTCGCCGGCAACTCCTGCACGTCCAGCAGCTTCTCCGCGCGCAGCGACTGCGCCAGTTGCGGCGTGACGGCGGCGATCTTCAGCACGTCCGCGGGCCGGTTCCGGAAGGCGATCCCCAAGCCTCCCGCCAGCAGGATGGGGAAGATGAAGACCCAGAAAATGGCTTCGGGCTCGCGCACGAATTCGCGAAAGCGCACCAGCGTGAGTTGTGCCAGAGGATGATCACTCATCGCGCAAGTGTCGTCCCGTCAGGGCCACGAACACGTCCTCCAGTGTAGCCGAATGGGTACGCAGCTCGGTCAGCGGTACCGCCTGGCGGCCCAATTCGTCCAGCAGCGCCGGCACCGCGCGGTGCAGTTCGGTCACCTGCATCTGCACGCTGCCGTTTTCCATGCGGACTTCGCGCACACCCTCCATGCGGCTCAGCGCCGTCACATCCAGCGGACGCACCGCGCTGCCGGCCGAGAATTCCACCATGTGTTCGATGCCGATGGAAGCGATCAGTTCCCGTGGCGTGCCCAGAGCAATCGTCTTGCCGTGATCCATGATGGCCACGCGCTCGCAGAGCCGCTCCGCTTCGTCCATGTAATGGGTAGTCAGCAGAATGGTGCGGCCGGAAAGTTTGAAGCGCTCGATCAGGTCCCACAACTGCCGCCGCGCCTGCGGATCCAACCCGGTGGTTGGCTCGTCGAGAAACAAAAAATCGGGATCGCCCACCAGCGCGCAAGCCATCGCCAGGCGCTGCTTCTGGCCGCCGGAAAGAGCGCCCACACGCGCGTTCTGCTTCTCTTCCAGTTGCACCATGGCGATCACTTCGGCGGGCGCCGGTCCCTTGCGGAAGAAACTGCGGAACAGTCGGATGGTCTCCAGCACGGTCAACTTTTCGGAAAGCTGCGTCTCCTGAAGCTGGATGCCCAGCCGTTGGCGCAGTTCCCCGGCGTCAGCCGGCCAGCGCAGCCCGAGCGCCTCCACGTCGCCCGAATCGGCTTCGGTTAGGCCTTCGCAAATCTCGATCGTGGTAGTCTTGCCGGCGCCGTTGGGACCCAGCAGGCCGAAGCACTCACCCTTCTGCACCTCCAGGTCGAGTCCATCCACCGCCACAACATCCTTATATACCTTGCGGAGATTGCGGACTCGCAGAGCAGCGTCAGGCATCAAAGATAGTATAGGTAAACTTGACTCGTGCCAGGAATACGATAGTGTCCGAACGCAGCTAGAAGAGGCTAGCCCCAACCCACAACAGGCAGACACCGACGCCGACAGGGGTGCAATGGAATCGAGGAGCGGGCTGTGCTAAACGAATTTCAAAAAAGCCGCGTCTGGGAAAATATTTGGCGGCGGAGACTCGAGCACTGTACTTTGCGGACCTTGCGTCCCGTTACACGCGCCGAAAACAGTGGATCACGGGCATTTCTTTTTTCCTTTCCTCGGGAGCCGTGGCGAGTCTCATCGGCAAATTTCCTCAAGTAGTTCCGCTGGTGGCATCTGCGGCGGTTGCCGTGTTGTCCGCCTATTCAATGGCCGTCAGTCTCGACAGAAAAATCGCCAGAATGGTCAAACTGCATTCTGCGTGGAACGTGATCTCGATAGAATATCAGCGGCTCTGGAATTACCCTAAAGGTGATGATGCCGAAGAGCAGCTCTATGCGATATTCCAGCGCGAAAAGGAGCCTTCGGAACTGGCCGCCACTGAAGCCCCCAACGACCCCAAACTTCTGAGACTATGGCAAGACCGGGTGTTCAACATGCATCATTTGACGGAGCAGCATGGTTAAAGCGGAACGCTTAATCGAAAAGAGTTGGCCCCCTATGCCCACACCGGCGACTCCCCCCACCACCGTAGGCGCCACCTCCGTCACCGCCACGGGCCGGCCAAACCTTAAGGAATCTCGAATTTGATCACAATTTGCCTTCAACACAGATTTGACCCGCCAGGTGAACTTGCCCGCCAACCAGCCAGCCAGGTAAACTTGCAGCCCTTCCCGCAATGATGATAGCTTGAGTATTAACGATCCCAAGGTACTTTTTTCAAAGGAGTCCCCACAAACAATGCCACTAGTATCGATGCGTCAGCTTCTGGATGAAGCGGCAAAAGGCGGATATGGTGTTGGCGCGTTCAACGTCAACAACATGGAACAGATCCAATCCATCATGGAAGCGGCCCGCGAGACCAAGTCGCCGGTGATTATCCAGGCGAGCCGCGGCGCGCGCGCGTATTCGCAGGATCGTTTCCTGTATCACTTGATGATCGCGGCCACCGAAATCTATCCCGAGATCCCCACCGTGCTGCACCTGGATCACGGCAATTCCGTCGAGACCTGCAAGAGCGCCATCGACATGGGCTTCACCAGCGTCATGATGGATGGCTCCCTGATGGCCGATGGCAAGACGCCGTCCAGTTTCGAATACAACGTGGACGTCACCCGCCAGGTAGTGGAATTGGCGCACGCCAAGGGCGTGACGGTGGAAGGCGAGATCGGCTGCCTGGGCGGCATTGAAGACGGGCACGGCGCGGGCGTCGATGGCCTGAGCCACCTCACCGATCCGGAGCAGGCTGTGGAGTTCGTCAAGCAGACCGGACTGGATGCCCTGGCCATCGCGATCGGCACCAGCCATGGCGCGTACAAGTTCAGCAGCAAACCCACCGGCGAAACCCTGAAGAT
Source organism: Candidatus Sulfopaludibacter sp. SbA3 (assembly GCA_900290315.1). Lineage (GTDB taxonomy): Bacteria > Acidobacteriota > Terriglobia > Bryobacterales > Bryobacteraceae > Sulfopaludibacter. The sequence continues at coordinate 7,743 of OKRF01000332.1, forward strand.
GGCGCGGCTCATCGAGATCCACAACCGCCTCCCGGGAACCCACCTGGTGATGCACGGCTCCTCCAGCGTGCCGAAGGATTTGCAGGACATCATCAATCAATACGGCGGCAAGCTAAAGCCCACCTGGGGCGTGCCAGTCGAAGAGATCCAACTCGGCATCAAGAACGGCGTACGCAAGATCAACGTGGATACCGACAATCGGCTAGCCATCACCGGCGCCATCCGCAAGGTGTTCATGGAGAAGCCGGAAGAGTTCGACCCGCGCAGCTACCTGAAGCCCGCCCGAGAGGCCATGAAGAAAGTGGTGGCTCTCCGCATGACTCAGTTCGGCCAGGCCGGCCACGCCGGAGACTACGCCCCCATCCCGCTCGAAGAGATGGCCCGGCGCTACGAAGCTGTCGCCGTGTAGGACAGACGATCGCCTTTCGTCGTCTGTCTTCTTCTTCGCCGCTTTAACAGAATCGAAGATCCGCACAAGTGAACGGACCGGGCTCCGGCAGCCCTTGCCGAATCTCGTCGGCCGTGAATCGGATCCGTGGCGTGAGGTCGTCCGGCAGCGCGTCCGCCGCCGGTACTGCCTCCAGAAAGCCCTCCTCCAGCATCCGTACTTGCGCGCGAGCCACCAGTGGGACCGCCATGGCGCCTTCACAGAAGGTCGCCAGCATCCGATGGAAGACCACCGGCGCCGGCATCGTCCACACGCGCCGCTGCAGCGTAGCGGCCACCCGCCGAACCGCTTCGCTCAACAATAGCGTCTCCGGGCCCAGCACGAACACTGTCTGGCGCGACAGGCGTCCGGCGGTCAACGCAGCCGTGATCACACGCGTCACATCGCGGACGGCCACGGGCCGGATGGGCTCCTCACGCAATCCCACCGTCAGGAATACCGGCACGGTGAAGAGCATATGACTCAGGTGATCGAGCATGTGGTCGCCGCGGCCGTAGATCATGCCGGCTTTCAGCACGGTGAAGTCGAGCCCGGAACCGCGCACCAGTTCCTCGGCCTGAAACTTCGACTCGTGATACGGAGAGCCGTTATCCGGACGGGCGCGAAGGAAGCTCAGCAGCAGGAGGCGCGAGACTCCCGCCAGTCGCGCCGCTTCGATCACGTTGCGCGTACCGTTCACGTGGACGCGGTCATAAGTCTGCAAACCGATTTCGCGATTGATACCGGCACAGTGGGCGATCGCCTGGCATCCGCGAATGGCCTCGGCGACCAGCCGGGAGTCCGCAAGATCGGTCTGGATCACCGGAGCGACAGGCGGATAACGGACGTCGCGGCCGCGCGCGAGCAGGATCGGTTGGTGGCCCAGAGATAAGAGATGCCGCGCCAGGTGGCGGCCCACGAAACCGGTGCCGCCGGTGATCGCGATCTTCATTTATTCGGCCGCTTCCGTTGCAGAATCTGCGTAGGGCAGACTGCGCTGAGAAACCCGTTCAGCACGCTGGCCAGGCTCTCCGTGCGGGCGCGGTAGATCAGGCGGTTGCCCTCCCGGCGAAACGAGACGAGTCCCGCCGCTTCCA
>OKRF01000332.1:9276-10404 GCA_900290315.1 Candidatus Sulfopaludibacter sp. SbA3
TGCCCTCCCGGCGAAACGAGACGAGTCCCGCCGCTTCCAGCAGTGAGAGGTGGCGCGAGATGGTAGGCGCGCTAGCCGTGAACCGGCCGGCGATTTCACCCGCGGCGAGAGGACCCTCTTTGAGTTCCTCCAGAATCTGCCGCCGGGTCGGGTCGGCAAGCGCCCGAAACACCTTGGCCGTAGCTTTCATCATTTTCAATTTAGCTAAGTGGCTAAATAGAGTCAAGCGAAAGTTCTGCCCTTCCCCCCGTGGGGCAGACGAAGCGTTTCGTGAAACAACTGGCAGGCGCCTGACCGAAGCCAAAAAGCGCTTCCCGGCGCCCCAAAGCTGTTCCGCAAGGCAGCCTAAGGCCTGATTTTATTGAGGTTCGCATAATACGGTGACAGTCGCTCATGAGGCAAAGCCTCACCCGGTGGGATGAAAATGGCGGAGAAAACGAGTCGGGATTTCGCAAAGGGGCAAACTCGAGCCAGGCACGAAGATTCGCCAAAAGACGGCGAAGGCACGAAGATTCGCCAAAAGACGGCGAATTTCGAGCCTGGCACGGATTTGCGGCGGACACATGGCTCGGGATTTTCGAGGGAGGGTGGCACGGATTTGCGGTGGACACGCGGCTCAGGATTTTCGAGGGTGGCACGGTTTGCGGCGGGCTCGCGGCTCAGGATTTTCGAGAGAGTCGCTCGTGAGGCAACGCGTCGGGATTTCGTAAGAGGGGCGTTGGGACAGGGAAGCCAGTCACCGTATGACCCCCAGCCCCAAATCCCGGTTTCCCGGCCATGGCTCCAAAGGGCTAGCCGCCACTGCTCCGCTGGAATCATCCGTAACCCACGCGCATCGAATATCATAAGATCTAACAGCCCAACTCTTTCAGCGCCAGCCCCGTGGCTGGAGATGTGTAGACCGTAATGTGGATTGTCCGACTCGCCCTTAGGCGCCCTTATACCTTCGTTGTCATGGCGGTGCTCATTGCCATCCTGGGCACGAGCGCCATCGTTACCATGCCCGTGGATATCTTTCCGTACATCGATATCCCGGTTGTCAGCATCGTCTGGAGCTACGGCGGCCTTTCGGCCGAAGAGATGGAAAAGCGCATGGTGACCATCTTCGAGCGCGCCATGACTACCACC
>OKRF01000332.1:10414-17440 GCA_900290315.1 Candidatus Sulfopaludibacter sp. SbA3
GACGCCTCCAGCGTTCCCATCCTTCAGATTGGTCTGGAGAGCAAAACCCTCAGCGAACAGGAACTGTTCGACCTCGGCCAGAATTTTATCCGCACGCAACTCGCCACTATTCAAGGCGCCGCGGTGCCGCTGCCTTACGGCGGCAAGTTCCGCCAGGTGCTGGTAGATCTGGACCCGAACCAACTCTTTGCCAAAGGACTTTCCCCCGTCGACGTCTCTAACGCGCTGGGCAACCAGAACCTGATTCTGCCCGCGGGCGACGTCAAGATCGGGGCCATCGACTACAACGTCCGCCTGAACAGCAGTCCCCGCGTGCTGGAGGAAATGAACAGCCTGCCCATCAAGGTGGTGAACGGGGCCCCGGTCTACATCCGCGACGTGGCGCAGGTGCGCGATGGGTACTCCATACAAACCGCCATCGTCCGCACCAACGGCACTCGCGGCGCCCTCCTCACGGTGCTGCGCAACGGCAAAGCCTCTACCCTCTCGGTGGTCAACAACGTGAAGGCGGCAATGCCGAGAATCCTTGCGGGCCTCACCCCGGAGCTCCACGTTCGCCAGTTGTTCGATCAATCGCTGTTCGTGCGCGCCGCCATCAGCGGTGTGGTGCGCGAGGCCATTACGGCGGCGTTTCTCACCGGTCTGATGATCCTCATCTTCCTGGGAAGCTGGCGCAGCACGGTGATTGTCTGCATTTCCATCCCGCTTTCCATCCTGGTCTCCCTGATTTCGCTGAGCCTGCTGGGCGCGACGATCAACGTGATGACCCTGGGCGGCCTGGCCCTCGCGGTGGGAATCCTGGTGGACGATGCTACCGTGGAAATCGAAAATACCCACCGCAACATGGCCATGAAGAAGCCTCTGGTGCGCGCCGTGCTGGATGGCGCCATGCAGATCGCCGCCCCGGCCTTCGTTTCCACTCTCTCCATCTGCATCGTGTTCGTTCCCGTGCTGCTGTTGACAGGCGCCGCGAAGTACCTGTTCACCCCTCTGGCTGGCGCCGTCGCACCATCATCCCCACCATGGTGCACTACATGCTTCGGTCTGAAGTGAAGTTGTACGCCCAGGGGAAGCACGGCGAAACGTCCGGCGGCAAAGGCATCATCTGGAAGGTGCACTATGTGTTCAACCGCCGTTTTGAACAGATGCGCGCCGCCTACACGGCACTTTTGCACTGGTGCCTGGACCATCGCGCTCCCGTGCTGATCGGCTTCGCCATCTTCGTGGTGGCATCGCTGTCCCTGGCCCCGCTCATCGGCCGCGATTTCTTCCCCACTGTGGATTCGGGCCAGATGCGTCTGCACGCCCGGGCTCCCTCCGGAACCCGTCTGGAACAGACCGAAGTCATCTTCGCCGATATCGAGCGCGAGATTCGCAGCGTAATTCCGCCGCGCGAAATCGACACCATCATCGACAACATCGGCATCCCCAATGGGGGTTTCAACCTGGCTATCGGCGATACGCCNNCTGATCTCGCTCAATCGCGAAGAACACGGCTCCACTGCCGGGTACACCGACAAACTCCGCAAGCATCTCAACCAGGTCTTCCCCGATGTCAGTTTCTTCTTCGAAGCCGCCAACATCACCAACCAGATTCTGAATTTCGGATTGCCCGCACCCATCGATGTCCAGGTGCTGGGGCGGAACGCCGCCGCGAATTACCAGATCGCCCAGCGCCTCCGCGAGAAGATCACCCGCATTCCCGGCGCGGCCGACGTTCACATTCACCAGGTGGTGGACTGGCCCGAGATCGATGTCAATGTCGATCGGGACAAGGCCGGCCAGGTGGGGCTGACGCAAAAGGATGTCAGCAACAGCCTCCTTGTCTCGCTGGTCTCCAGCGGCCAGGTGGCGCCCACGCAATGGCTGGATTGGAAGAGTGGAGTCAGTTACTTCGTTTCGGTGCAGACCCCGCAGTACCGCATGAATTCCGTGGATTCGCTCATGCGGACGCCCATCACGCCTGCCTTCGCCTTTAACTCGAATACGGCCACCTCGCTGGCTGGCGTCGCTAACGCGGGCAACACCTCCGTGGGCAACAGCCCCAATCAGGCATCCGCCGCATATGGGAATCCCGGTGCTGCCTCCGGCGGGCCGCAGTTGCTTTCCAACCTGGCCGGTCTGACACGCAACGTGGCGCCGGAAATTGTCAACCACTACAACGTCCAGCCGGTCTTCGACGTGTACGCCAATGTGGACCGGCGCGACCTGGGTTCGGTGGGCGACGCAGTGACGAGAATTGTGAATGAGGCATCGGCCACAGTGCCCCGCGGCACCACGCTGAATGTGCGCGGCCAGGTCAGCACGATGCAAAGCTCCTTCTACAGGCTGGGGCTGGGAATGATCTTTGCCGTCGTGCTGGTATACCTCCTGATGGCCGTCAACTTCCAGTCCTGGCTGGATCCTTTTATCATCCTGATGGCTTTGCCCGGCGCTCTGGCCGGCATCGTCTGGATGCTTTTCCTGACCCAGACCACCTTCAGCGTGCCCTCCCTGATGGGCGCCATCATGTGCATCGGTGTCGCTACCGCCAACAGTATTCTGATGGTGGTCTTCGCCAACGACCAGCGCGAGGAGGGTATGGATGCCCGCGCCGCCGCGCTCTCCGCCGGCTATACCCGCATCCGTCCGGTTATCATGACGGCCTCGGCGATGGTCATCGGCATGTTTCCCATGGCGCTGGGCCTGGGCGAGGGCGGCGAACAGAACGCGCCCCTCGGCCGGGCCGTCATCGGCGGCCTGGTATTGGCCACGGTTACGACTCTTTTTGTGGTTCCATTAGTATATAGCCTGCTCCGAACGAAGCCTCCGGTGGATTACGAGCGCAAGATTGTGGAGGAGGAACACGAGTACTTGCGCGACGAAATGATGCTCGGTGAGGGTGAGCAATGAACGAAATCAACACAACCGAAGAACGCCTGCGCGGTGAAATCGAGCTACTCAAGCGGCAATTGGAGGAGCAGAAGAAACGCTCTGCCAGTGAGGAGCCGTCCGGCAAGGCCCCCACATTTCGCTCCCTGCTGACCGTGCTTGCGTTGCTGGCCGTTCTCGCCGTGGCGGGCTACTACCTGGGCTATTTGCCACGCCAGCGCCGCGAACAGGTGCTGGCCGCCGAAGCGCAATCCACCTCGGAGAGCTTGCCGATGGTGAACGTGGTCAAGGTGAAGCGCAGCAGCACCACCGGCAACCTGGTTTTACCGGGCAACATTCAAGCCGTCACCGAGGCGCCCATTCTGGCGCGCGCCTCGGGCTACATTCGCAAACGCTATGTCGATATCGGCGACCGGGTGCAGGCCGGGCAGGTTGTGGCGGAAATCGAAGCGCCGGAACTGGATCAGCAGATCCGCCAGGCCAAGGCCGCCGTCGATCAGGCCAATTCCGGGGTGCAGCAGGCGGAAGCCTCCCTGCAGCAGGGGCGGAGCAATGAGAACCTGGCCCGAGTCACGGCCGAACGCTGGAAGAAGCTATTGGATAAAGGCGTGGTTTCCCGCCAGGACAACGACACCTACCAGATGCAATGGGCCGCGCAGCAAGCCAACGTCCAGGCCCTCGAAAAGGCCGTGGCCGCCGCCAACAGCAACGCTGGCGCCATGGAGGCCAACGTTTCCCGGCTGAATGATCTGCAGAGCTACCAGACCGTGCGGTCACCCTTCGCGGGGGTCATTACCGTGCGCAACATCGACACCGGCGTCCTGGTTAACGAAGGCAATACGCTGCTGTACCGCGTGGCGCAGACCGACCGGCTCCGAACGTACCTGAATGTTCCGCAATCGGATGCCGAATCGGTTCGTGTGGGCCAAACTGCTACCCTGACCATTCCGGATCTGCCTGGCCGCGGCTTTCCCGGCGCCGTGGCGCGCACCTCCCATGCTTTGGATCCGGCTTCGCGCACCCTCCTCGTTGAGGTACAGGTGGCCAATTCGAGCGGCCAGTTGGTGCCCGGAATGTACGCGCAGGTGGACCTGTCGGTCCCCCGGAAGAACCCGCCGCTGGTGATTCCCGGCGATACCCTGGTGATTCGCGCCGATGGACCGCAGGTGGCGGTGCTGCGGCCCGATGGCACCGTGCATTTCACGCGCGTGGAGTTGGGACGCGATTTCGGCGCCACACTCGAAGTACTTTCCGGACTGGAGGAAGGGCAGCTACTGGTGGTCAATCCCAGCGATGCCACGCGCGAAGGGGCCAAGGTCAATCCCGTGGGCTCTTCCGAAAAGGCCCCGGCGAAGAAAAACTAGTCATTCATGACGCACAAACCTATTCTGAGCACCATGCTGGCGTCTCTGCTGTGCGCCGGCCCCTGCGGAGCCGCGCCGCAGCAAGTGAGCTTCGATAACTCGCAGCGCGTGCGCGATCTCATGCGCGCCGGCAATCTCTACCTCTCCCTGCAGGACGCGCTTGCCCTCGCCATCGAGAACAATCTCGATATCGAACTCCAGCGCTTCAATCTGCCCGCCGCCGATGCGGAACTGCTCCGCGCGCGCGGTGGCGGCCTCACCCGCGGCGTCAATTTCAATCTGGCCGAAGTGCCCGCCGGCGTGGGCGGCCCGCTCAGCCCGCTCGTTGTGAACCGTGCCGCCGCAGGCTCCGCGACGTCCGGTACCGCTGTCGCCGCGAACGCGCTCGAACTGGGCGTGCTGGGCGAGCCTATCACGAATCTTTCCGTGCAAGGCGCCATCGCTCAGTCGAATGGCACCGCGGTTCCGGTTTACGATCCGTCGCTGGTGGGACAGTTGAACCTTGCGCACACCACTACGCCCGAGACTAGTATTCTGAGCTACGGCACCAATGCCCTGGTCTCCAACAGCACCGTCGCCAACGCGGGCCTGCAACAGTCTTTCTCCACCGGGGGCCAGGTATCGGTGAACTTCGACAACACTCACCAGAACGTGAACGCCACCAACACCAGCTACAACCCGTTCACCGGTTCCAGCCTGGGATTCACGGTGACCCAGCCTCTGCTGCGCGGCTTCGGCATGAGCCTCAATCGCCGTTACATCCGCATCGCGGGCAACGAGCAGAAGATCACCACCCTTCTGTTCCAGCAGCAGTTGATCCAGACCGTCTATGGCGTGGTCCGCCTCTACACCGACTTCGTCGCCCTGTATGAAGACGAAAAAGTGAAACAGGAAACTGTAGCGCTGGCGGAAAAGCTGCTGTCCGATACCCAGGCCCAGGTTGACGAAGGCACGCTGGCGCAGGTGGAACTGACTCGCGCCAATGCCCAACTCTTCTCCACCCGGCAGGACTTGATCAACGCCACAGGCCTGCGCGAGGAAGAAGAAGCTATCCTCAAAACCGTACTCACGCGCGATAAGGACCAGTCCATTCGCGCCGCCCGCATCATCCCCACCGACACCCTGAACATACCCGACAAGGACGAAGTCCGGCCCATTCAGGACCTGATCTCTGAAGCCGTGGTGGCGCGCCCCGATCTGGGCCAAGCCCGCCTTCAGGTGGAGAATTCCCTCATCGGACTTGCGGGCGCCAGAAATGCCACTAAGCCCGAACTGGATCTGGTCGGCGCCATGCAGAACAACGGCCTGGCCGGCGGTGCCACGGGCTACCTCAATAATCCGAACCCCTCGTTCGTGGGCGGCTACGGCGGCGTGCTGGGACAGATTCTGGCCCACGACTATCCCACCTACGGCATCGGTCTGCAAGTCACGTTGCCCATTCACAATCGCATTGCCGAAGCCGATCTGGCCCGCGATGAACTGCAGGTCAAACAATCCCAGATTCGCGTGAAGCAGTTGCAGAACCAGGCCCAGCTTGAAGTGGAAGACGCCCTCATCGCCATGCGCCGCGCGCGCGCCAGCTATGAAGCGGCGGTACAGGCCCGCAAATACCAGCAGGAGAGCCTGGAGGCGGAACAGGCCAAGTTTGAAGTGGGAGCCTCGACGGCATTCTTCGTGATCCAGTACGAGAGCCTGCTGGCTCAGGCCAAAAGCACCGAAGTCGCCGCCAAAAGCTCCTGGGTGAAAGCCAAAGCTGCCCTCCAGCGCGCCACTGGCACTATCCTGGACCAGAACAACATCTCCTACGATGCCGCCGTGAAAGGGAAGATCAATTCGCCGCCGGCATCTCTGCCGAATCGATAACCAGAACTTCGACCGGTCCCTTGATCGGTTCCAGTTTCAATCCCAGTTGCTGCACCGCGGCGAAGATGGAGGGCAGCTTGTCGTCCTCCGGCCTGGCTCCCTCCAGCGGTGCGAATTCCAGGATGAAGTTATACAATCCGTCCAGCCCTGTCTGGTCCAGCACCGGGGCGCCGACTGCGCTGATCAGCATCCGGGCGAAGTTCGATACGGGTGCGCCCCAGGTCTTGATCTGGCGCGGCCCCTGACTCGACCGGGTGCGCTTCTTATCGTCCTCGCTCGCTGCTTCGAGCTTCGCTCCGCCCTTTGCCACCACGAGTGCATACTCGGACAGGGTCTTGGTCTCGCGGTGCACCTTCAGCTTGAACCGGTCGGCCAGCATGTTTTGCATCATGAGCCGGGTTTGGTCGCCCGGCGTCCCCGCCGGGAACTTCGCGTCGACGTGGAACCGGGCAGAGTTTACCCATTTCGGACCGCCCACGAGCTGAAACTCATTCAGGTTGTACGCGCCCCGCACCAGCGTGTTCAGGGTCGCGTTGCGCATCTCCATCGTCCCCGGCGTGGAGCGTCCGCTGGAGCTGGGATCGTTCGGATCCCCCGGCTTCACGCTCACCACTTCGTATTCCACTCGCGCCGCCGGCGGTTGTGCCTGCGCCAGCGCCGCCAGCATCATGAGAACGATTGTTCGCATCGTTTCCTCCCTCTAGCACTATTCCCAGTGAAAGGGAAAAAGGATTCGAAGATTTGCCAAAAAGCGGCGCATTTAGAGCCTCTCTCGAAGGTGCCGCTTAGCCTGAAGAAGACAGGGTCGAAAAACCAGTCGAGCGTCGGTAACGCCGGCGATCTTGTCGCCGGTCGGCCGGTGCAACGGCGGCGCTACCCACCGCCGGTATTTCATCCCGCTTTGCGGGGCGGTCCGCCCCTAATTGAC
>OKRF01000332.1:17450-17854 GCA_900290315.1 Candidatus Sulfopaludibacter sp. SbA3
CCACCGCCGGTATTTCATCCCGCTTTGCGGGGCGGTCCGCCCCTAATTGACAGACGACAAAAAGCGATCGTCTGTCCCACGGGGCAGCGAGAACGCTTATTCGTATCTGAGCGCCACCATAGGATCGATTCGCATCGCTCGCCGCGACGGTGGGTAGGCCGCCAGTAGCGCGATGGCCAGGAACAGAAGCGAGATGCCTGCGAAGGAGATGCCGTCGATAGCATTGAGCCCGTACAGCAGACCTCGCAACAAGTAAGAGACTCCGGCGGCGAGAAACATGCCTGCCAGCAAACCAGCCAGCACGGGCCGCGTGCTTTCGCGCAGAATGAGTGCGAGGATGTCGCCCTTTTGAGCGCCGATCGCCATGCGGATCCCGACCTCCCGAGTGCGTAGGACCACGATGT
>OKRF01000474.1:0-1137 GCA_900290315.1 Candidatus Sulfopaludibacter sp. SbA3
GAATCGTGGGCCAGCGGCGAGGCGCGCCCACGGCGGACTCTGCGCCTCGATGCCAGGGTGGAGAACCAAAAGCTCACGGAGTGGAAGGTCGACGGCCGGGAAGGATCGGCCTCCGCTTCTTCGGCGAAGAGTGAGGAGACGGCCAAGGCGGTTCTGCTGCGCAACTTTGAGTTCCGGTTGCCGCTGAGTTGGATGGTGGCCAGGCCGCTCTCAGCAGCGGGTGCAGGGACGGGCGGTAAGACTGTAAGCCAATCCAAGTCCAGCGCAGCGGCAGTCGCTCCGACCAGCAGGCTGAAGTTGCGCTTCAGCCTTTGGCAGAACCGGCTGCCTGTGGACGCGCTGCCAGTGGAGGGCTGGATTGAATTGCAGTTAGTGAGCGAATGGGAGCTGGCAGCGGGGATGTAACCGGTAACGCCCCGGCACTTTCGAGTAGCAAACAAGAACGCCGGAGGCACGTGCATCCGGCGTCGTTAGAGAGTCTCTATTGTCCCGCGCTGGCGACTGCTGTGGTCAGAGCAAGCGGGCGATTGAGTTCGAGCGTGAGTTCGGTACCTGCGGGCAGCGTGGCCGAGCGATGCTTACTAAGCCAGTGAACGCCGGTTGAGCCTGCGCCCACGACTCCGCCGATAAGGATTCCCGGTGGACCGCCGATGAGGCCCCCGATCAGCATGCCGCCAGCTGCGCCGCCGCCAGTTTCCAGTTGATCGCGGCGATCGTGACCAGACCCCTTGAACTCGCCCTCCTGGTTTACGTCCGTGCCACTGCCAATGTTGGTGTCCACTAGCGTGGCATCCAGGAAGAGTCGTTCACCGGTCGGGAGCACTAGGGATTCGGCGAGAATCCCGATGGTGGGCTTACCCGAAAGGCGGCGTGGTTCGGCGACTTTGGTGACGCGGCCTTCGACCATCGCTCCGGCGGGAATAACCGTCTTGCCATTCAGTACGACGGGTTGCGTGAGTCGCGCCTGGAAAGGATCACCAGCCTTATTGCTGAAGGTGGCGAGAGTTGTTTCGAGCTTCACCATCAGGGCCGTGCCCGCTGGCACTGGCGCACTGGTTTGTGCCGCAGCCATTCCCGCCAACAGCAAGATGCAGGGTAGAATTGTCCACTTCTTCATAACTCCTCCACAGGTTTTAA
>OKRF01000474.1:1147-1645 GCA_900290315.1 Candidatus Sulfopaludibacter sp. SbA3
CCGAGCTGGGAAGTCTGGGCGCCCACAATGTGAGAGTTGTCACATTGCTGTGATCTTCCATCCGCTATAATCGGGGGTCTCAGACCAAACGATGGGCAGAGTACACACCGGCGTTGGCTACCTCACGGGACGTCGGCGTCCGGGTTAATGGAGACTATCCCACTGCCCGAGGTGACCGGGGACGCGTCGTTCTAATCATCGACTCAAAGGAAACGGACTAATCTATGTCAAATATTGCAGCGATTCATGCGCGAGAAGTTCTGGATTCACGTGGCAATCCAACGGTGGAAGCGGAAGTATTTCTAGCGGACGGCTCGATGGGCCGGGCGATTGTTCCCAGCGGTGCATCGACGGGCGAGCATGAAGCCGTTGAACTCCGCGACGACGACAAATCCCGTTTCCTCGGCAAAGGCGTGCTCAAGGCGGTGGAGAACGTGAACGGCGAGATTGCCGAGGCCCTGGCGAATTACGACGCGTTCGATCAGCGAGCCCTCGACG
>OKRF01000474.1:1655-1894 GCA_900290315.1 Candidatus Sulfopaludibacter sp. SbA3
GCGAGATTGCCGAGGCCCTGGCGAATTACGACGCGTTCGATCAGCGAGCCCTCGACAGCAGGATGATTGAACTGGATGGTACCGAGACCAAAGGGCGCCTGGGCGCGAATGCCATTCTGGCTGTCTCCATGGCGGCGGCGCGGGCTTCCGCCGCTTCTCTGGACCTACCGCTCTATCGCTATCTCGGCGGCGCGGGCGCGAATACTCTTCCCACGCCTATGATGAACATCCTGAACGGT
>OKRF01000242.1:0-207 GCA_900290315.1 Candidatus Sulfopaludibacter sp. SbA3
GGAAGGCTGGACGCGCTCTCGCGAAACCACTCCAGGCTGGCGTTGAATGGTTCGGTGTATCCAGTCCCGTCGACCACCGTGCGGCCGGTTAGGTTGGAGAGCCAGTTGAGAATGTCTTTCATCGCGATCCCGGTACCGGTAAGGGTCGCGTTTCGCCCGTTTCTTCCAGTCCGGAGCCTGCCGCAGATTGGCGGGGGCGTCTGCCCC
>OKRF01000242.1:217-4208 GCA_900290315.1 Candidatus Sulfopaludibacter sp. SbA3
CCGTTTCTTCCAGTCCGGAGCCTGCCGCAGATTGGCGGGGGCGTCTGCCCCGGCAGCGGCGGTGCCGGTGGATGTTCGTGGTCGAAGGGGATGCAGTTCGCGGGTTCAAGCTTCAGTCCGCCCTTCGCAGCGGTCAAAGTGTAGATCGGGAGTTCCCTGGTCTCGTGATGGACTCTGAGGCTGCACCTGTTTTCAAGCAGGGTTTGCAGACGGAGCAGCGCGCCGGCCCACAAAGCGGCGTCGGGCGCCTTCCTGGCCGGATTCACTTCCCGCTTCGCGACAATGTCGTATCCATCGGCGCCGGTCCAGCCGGGAGCGCCGTAGATCAGAAATGTCTTCATGCCGTAAGCTTGCGCAATCAAATCTCTCACGGGCATGTCCTTGGTGATCAGTCCGCCGGCATTGTCAGGTGTGATATACCTCTCTCGGCCGCCCGCGGATGGCTTGATCGAGGCCACGTCGAATTGCGGCCGCTCCTCGACAAGAAAATTCCTCTTGACACGTCTACTATGGAATAGTAGTATCGGACAGAAGATAGTAGAGAGAAATGTCCCAACCCAAACTCAGCAAGCTCGAACTACAAATCCTAGAGGCCCTGTGGGCTCACGGTAAAGCATCGATTCGTGAAATTCAGGAGGCTTTTCCGGAACCGCGTCCGGCCTACACCACCATCCAGACCACGGTATACCGGCTGGAAGGAAAGAGAGCTTTGCGCCGTGTCCGCAAGATCGGCAATGCCGATATATTTGAGCCCATCGTGGCGCGCGATGTGACCCACTCGAGGATGTTCACGAGTTAGAGAAGACGATCAAAAAGCGGGAACTGGAACGGAAATCCAAGAAGGACGCGTGACTCGGCATGACTGGCGAACTGACCAACCATGTCTGGCAATCGACTCTGTTCGCAGCAGCGGCAGGACTGCTGACTCTCGCGTGCCGCAAGAATCGCGCCAAGGTCCGGTTTTGGCTGTGGTTCAGCGCGTCGTGCAAGTTCTTCGTGCCATTCGCACTGCTGATGAGTCTGGGCAGCCATGTGGACTGGGCTCCGGCGGCGCAGAAACTCGCTGCCCCCGCATTGTCGCTCACGATGGTGGAGATCAGCCAGCCATTTACCGGCGCGCGGGCACCCTCTGCGCCAGGCGTTCGCGATTGGGTTCCCGCAACGATCCTCGGCGTGTGGGCATGCGGATTTGCTGCCGTAGTGCTGTTGCGATTTCGCGGCTGGCTCCGCGTCCGCGCGGCCATGCGGGCCAGCACGCGGATTGACTTTGCTGCAACGGTGGAGGTTCGATCTACCCCGGGCCTCCTGGAGCCGGGCGTGGTCGGACTCTGGCGCCCCATTCTGCTACTGCCCGCTGGAATTGCGGAACACCTCACGTCGCCACAACTGGAGGCCGTACTCGCCCATGAGTTGTGTCACGTCCGGCGCCGCGACAATTTGTTTGCTGCGATCCACATGATCGTCGAGGCCCTGTTCTGGTTCCATCCAATGGTGTGGTGGATTGGCGCGCGGTTAGTGGAAGAGCGCGAGCGCGCCTGCGATGAAGAGGTGCTGAGCCTGGGCAACGAGCCGCACGTCTACGCCGAAGGCATCCTCAATGTCTGCAGGCTCTACGTGGAATCGCCGCTGGTCTGCGTGTCCGGAGTCACCGGGTCGGATCTCAAGAAACGCATCGAGGCGATCCTGGCCAACCGGCTAGGGCAGAGGTTGAATCGCGCCAGGAAGTGTCTACTGGCCACTGCCGGAGTAGCAGCCCTGACCTGCCCTCTATTGATTGGCGTCCGCCACGCGCCCGCGGCCCAGATGCAGGCAAAGGCGCCGCAACTCCCCGCCTTCGACGCGGCGTCCCTCAAGCCGGGTCAGGCACTGGGGGGCCGAGCAGGGTCAGTGGGTGGCGGTTTTCTGCAATTTTCGCCTGAAAGGGGAGTGGCTTTCAGCAGGAGTGTTACCGCCCGACGCATGATCCTGGAGGCGTATCACCTGACGCCGCATGAACTCTCCGGAGGACCGGGCTGGCTCGACTCCGATTGGTTCGTCCTGGACGCGAAGGCGGAAACTCCCGCCAACGCGACTCAGCTCAGAGAGATGCTTCAGACGCTACTAGCTGAGCGATTCAAGCTGGTGACCCATAGCGAAACCAGGGAGATTCCGGTGTACGCCGTGACAGCCGCTAAAAACGGACCCAGGCTCCACGCAATGACGCAGGGCGACGATCCCGCAAAGTTCATCACGCGCGAGCGCTATATCGAACTGTGGGGCACTCGCGGGGCAGACGCACGCGCCGGGTGGGGAGGAGTGAGTAACATGCCGGAGTTCCTCCACTCGTTGTCCCATCTCAACTCCTTAGACGGCGCCAATATTCCTCCCATTGACCGCCCCGTGCTGGACCAGACTGGCGTCCGGGGGACTTATTGGTTTCATATCGGGTGGGATTCGGATGAGGACCTCATCCCCGCGATTGAAGAGGAGCTTGGGCTGAAGTTTGAGTCGCAGAAGGCGCCAGTGGACATTCTCGTCATCGACAAGATCGAAAAGCCTTCGGATAACTGACTACCATGCTTGCGGGACTGACCAACCATCTCTGGCAATCGACCTTGTTCGCAGCAGCGGCAGGACTGCTGACTCTCGCATTCCGCAAGAATCGCGCCAAGGTCCGATATTGGCTGTGGTTCAGCGCGTCGTGCAAGTTCTTCGTGCCGTTCACGCTGCTGATGAGTCTGGGCAGCCATGTGGACTGGGCTCCGGCGGCGCGCACGATTGCCGCTCCGGTCTCTCTCACAATCGTAGAGATCGGCCAGCCTTTTTCGGACACCCTGCCGTTCGTTCCCCCCACGGAACGCACTGCCGATTGGCTCCCCATCGCAATCTTCAGCATGTGGGCGTGCGGATTTGCTGGCGTAGCGCTGGTGCGATTGCGCGGCTGGCTCCGCGTCCGTGCGGCCGTGCGGGCCAGCACGCGTATCGACCTCCCCGCCGCAGTCGAGGTCCGCGCTTCGCCGGGTCTGCTGGAGCCGGGCGTGGTCGGATTCTGGCGTCCCATCCTGCTACTGCCGGCCGGCATAGCGGAGCGTCTGACGCCGCCGCAACTGGAGGCAGTACTGGCACACGAACTGAGTCACGTCCGCCGGCGCGACAATCTGTTCGCGGCCACTCACATGATCGTCGAAGCGATGTTCTGGTTCCATCCGCTGGTGTGGTGGATCGGCGCCAGGCTTGTGGAGGAGCGCGAGCGCGCCTGCGACGAAGAGGTGTTGAGCCTGGGCAATGCGCCGCACGTCTACGCCGAAGGCATCCTCAACGTCTGCAAGCTCTACATGGAATCGCCGCTGGTGTGCGTGTCCGGAGTCACGGGGTCGGATCTCAAAAGACGAATCGAGGCAATTATGGCGAATCACCTGGCACTCAGACTGAACTTCACCAGGAAAGCGGCGCTGGTGGCTGCCGGAGTGGCGGCCCTGGCTTCGCCCGTCGTTGTGGGCATCATGAACGCTCCCTTCAGTAAGGCTCAGTCGGCGGCGCCGAAATTTGAAGTGGCCTCCGTTAAGTTCAGTAAAGACTGCGGGGTTCCGGCCGCCACCCCCGACAGCAAAGGAGTCACCAGGAAAGGCGGCGGGCCCGGAGGGGTTTCTCCCGGCAGGCTGCACACCTGCGCGACTGTGGAAGGCCTCATTCAGGGGGCCTACTTTGTGTACGCGGACGGGCACTCCAATCGCACGATCGAGCTGCGCACGTCCGGTTTGCCGATCTCGGGAGGCCCGGCCTGGGTCCATTCCGACCGATACATGATCGATGCCAAACCCGAGGGCGCACCCGGCCAGGAAATGATGAACGGGCCGATGATGCAGGCGCTTCTCGAAGACCGCTTTCACCTGCAGATCCATCACGAGAACAGAGAGGTCCCTGTCTATGATCTGACAGTGGCAAAGGGCGGGCCTAAGCTGCAGCCATTTCAAGAAGGAAGCTGCATTCCCGCCGATCTGACAAAGGCTCC
>OKRF01000242.1:4218-7279 GCA_900290315.1 Candidatus Sulfopaludibacter sp. SbA3
CGGCTGGGCTGTCGACCGGCCGGTCGTCGACAAGACTGGCATCACAGGCCTGTTCGATTTCCATTTGGACTTCGCGACCGACGAGAATACGTCGAAACTCCAACCCCTTCCGGGAGGAGACACCGGCCCCGCTGCCATTGCCTCGGAACCGGCTGGCCCCAACATCTTTACCGCCATCCAGCAGCAGCTCGGATTGAAACTCGAGCCCGGCAAGGGATCCCGTGAATTCCTGGTGATCGATCATGTGGAGCGGCCTACCGGAAATTGAGCCGCTTGATTTACGAGTTCGTTCGTAGTAAGGTCTTCGTATATGAGGAAGCTCACTCTTTTAGCAACCATCATGGTTCTGTTCGCGGGCGCAGTCTGCGCGCAGATCCCCGACACTCCACCCGGGCGCCAACTCACCGGCTGGCTCAGCGCCATCAACGGACACTCCACCCGGGCGCCAACTCACCGGCTGGCTCAGCGCCATCAACGGCGGGGACCGCGCGGCGATGCAGCAGTTTCTTCAGGACCACATGTCGTGGGCCACCATCGAGCAGGGTCTGGCCATCCGGAACCAGTCCGGCGGATATGACGTGAAGCGAGTGGAAACGTCCAGCGACACGCAACTCGTGGTGCTGGCGCAGGAGCGCGGTCCCGCCAAGCAGTTCGCCAGGCTGACGGTGAGCCTGACGCCGGGCGAGCCGGACAAGATTGCCGCCATGCGCATCCAGCCGGCGCAGCCTCCGCCAGACCTGGCGCCTCCCAAAATGACTGCGAGCGAGGCCGAGGCAGCCCGCGCAGGCGTGCCGTTCCGCCAGTTCTCGGCCTGGCTGGAAGCCTTCAACACCGGGGACCGGGCGCGCTTGAAGCAGTTCCTGGATGCCAACTTCCCCACACGCAACCTGGATGGCGACATGAACTTCCGCCAGCGCACCGGCGGACTCGAACTGCGCGCGCTGGAGCAGGCCACCGCCACCACCCTCACGGGCCTTGTGCAGGAACGCGATTCGGACCAGTTCGGGCGCTTCAACCTGGTGGTGGAGCCCGAGGAACCACACCGCATTGCGCGCTTGGGGGTGGCCGCAATTCCCCGCCCAGCCGACTTCCCCATGCCTCGCATGAACGAGGCGGAGATGGTGGCCGCGCTCCGCGCCAAGATGGAGAAGGACGCTGCGGCCGACCGTTTTGCGGGGACGGTGCTGGTTGCCAAAAACGGCAAGGTGCTGTTCAGCGGCGCCTATGGCATGGCCGATCGCGAGAAGAAGGTGGCGAATAAGCTCGATACCCGGTTTCGCATCGGCTCGATGAACAAAATGTTCACCGCGGTCTCGGTTCTCCAACTGGTACAGGCCGGAAAAATCAAGCTCTCCGACCCTCTGGGCAAGTACGTCACGGACTATCCGAACCAGGAGGTGGCCACCAAAGTCACCATCCACCAGTTGCTGACACACACTGGCGGCACGGGCGACATCTTCGGCCCCGACTTCGCCGCCCATCGCCTGGACCTCAAGGCGCTCGACGACTACCTGGCGCTCTATGGCAAACGCGCTCCCGCCTTCGAACCGGGCAGCCGCTGGGTCTACAGCAACTACGGTATGGTGCTGGCGGGCGTGGTGGTGGAGCGAGTCAGCAAGCAGAGTTATTACGATTATGTCGCGGAGCACATTTATAAGACTGCGGGAATGACCCTGACCGGATCGGAGCCGGAGAGCCAGGCCGTCGCAGACCGCTCGATCGGCTATATGCGGGCACAAGGCGGCGGTGGCTGGACTCCCAACACGGATACACTGCCGTATCGCGGAACATCGGCCGGCGGCGGGTACTCCACCGTGGGCGACCTGATGAAATTCGCCGATGCCTTAATGGGGCACAAGCTGCTGAACGCCGAAAACACAGAGCTGCTCATCAAAGGGAAGGTCGATTCCGGCGGCGGCCGCATGTACGCCTACGGCTTCGAAGATGAACGCAACGACGGCGCGGGTGCCGTGGGCCACAGCGGAGGCGCGCCCGGCATGAATGGCGATCTGCGGATCTATCCGCAGTCTGGCTACGTGGTCGCGGTGCTGTCGAACCTCGACCCGCCTGCGGCCCAGCAGGTCTCCACGTTTGTAGACACGCACCTGCCGCGGTAACGCCGGCGGTTGCGCGGGGGGCTGGCCGGCGCTGGCACATCAAGCCACCGCGTTACTCCTGATCGGGAATCAGGAACCGCTGCGCCTTCCCGGCAGCCTGCGCGATCTCTTCCGCGGCCAGATACCCGCTGCGCACCGCGCCCTCCATGGTGGCGGGCCAGCCGGTGCGGGCGCACCGCGCCCTCCATGGTGGCGGGCCAGCCGGTGCGGGTCCAATCGCCCGCCAGCACCACGTTGGGCAGCGTGGCGCGCGGGGTGGGACGCAGCGATTCGGTCTCTGGCGCGGCGGAAAACGTGGCGCGCTGCTCCTTGATGACGTGCGCCTTCAGCAGCTTTGCGTCGCGCACCCGCGGGAAGTACAGGCGCAGATCGCCGATCGCCATATCGACAATTTCATTGCGCGAAAGGTCAGTCAGATCGCGGGAAGCGCTGACCACTAACTGCAGGTAGCGGCCGCTATCCTTGTTGAACATCCACTGCATCGTGCGATCTAGCAGGGTCGCATGCGGCAGCGTGGTGACCTCGCGGTCGAACCACAAATGCACACCGGTGATGGGCCAATGGTCGAATTTGGGCGCGGGCAACCCGACGGCCTCCAGCCTCTCGAATGGCAGGGCGCAGATCAGGTAGTCGGCTTTGCAGCGCTCGCCGGCCACCACGAAACCAGTTTCCTCGATGCGCTCCACCGGTGCGCGGAGATGAATCCGCACGTTGCTCAGGCGCTTCCAGCAATCGGAGCCGTACAACTCGCCCAGGGGCACGTTGGGCACACCCATTTCGTAACCGTCAGCGCGCGAGAGGAAGCCCAGCCAGAACACCTGGAAGCCGTGGCGCGCCGCCATACGATCCAGATCCTCGTTGACCGCGCTGACCAGAATCTGGCGCCAGAAGCGATCGATGGCGTGGGGCGTCTGGCGCTTCTGCAGCAGCCAGTCCAGCATGCT
>OKRF01000417.1 GCA_900290315.1 Candidatus Sulfopaludibacter sp. SbA3
TCATCTTCTGGGACGTGTCAATTCCTCTATGCACCTGCTCTTCCACGGCGTTCTGCCGTTGGGCGCGCTCGCGGGCGGCGCCATCGCACAGGCCCTGGGAATGCGGCGGGCGCTCCTGATCGGCGCAATCGGAGTGCTTCTTTCGACGATGTGGCTGGTGTTCTCCCCAGTACGCCGCCTGCGCGAACTTCCGCAACCCGCGGTGAGATGGTGAGGATCGCCTGTGCCCGGGCACGGGGCACGTCACATCCCGACATCAGATGGGACGCATCGGAAGTGATCGGAGGGCCCTCTCCGAGTCGGCCGGCCACTTGAGAGTTGGCGACGTCGCTCTACACTGCGGTCCGCGGGGGCCAGTCTGAGCAAGCCACCCTCGAAAATCGCCCCCACTCGCCCGGAGGTGGCCGGCGCGGGCCAAGTCCATTGACAGGCGGCTCATGAGGCGAAGCGTCTCGTTAGAGCCCCGTGGGACAGACGATCGTTTTTTGTCGTCTGTCTTCTTCAGGCTATGCGGGCATTTTCAAAAGCAGACGCGCGAAGCGCATCCTTCCGCGGACGGCCGGAGAGGACACAGTCGAGTTATACGGCATATGGCCTGGAGGCAGCGTCAGCCGGCCGGGCGCGACATAGTATCGACCCCCGAATGATACCCTTGCCTCTGACGTACGCCAGGAGCGTGAGCACCAGGCCGGCGCCCATCATGGTGAGCGGTGCGGGTTCTGGGACGCTGGGAGTTGGATCGACCGTGGCCGCGTCAGAAACCTGGGCCGAAGACCCACCAAGGTCGCCAATGCTGACAAACGGACTAAACTGGCCGGATTGGGCGTAAGTGTGGTTTCCCAGGACTTCCAACTGGCCGCCAGAGAGTAAGATCGTCCCGGGCGAAGATGTGTTGTCACCCCAATCGATCGTCGCGGCGTAGTCCGAGGGCAATCCAGACGGATCCGAATCGGTAAAGGTCGCGACGGGGCCGCTGAACGGAGTGCCTTGCAACAGGACCAGGGGCGCGCTCGCCGAGGCGCTCAGCGGCGCGTCGGCAATCGAGGCGCCGGCGCTCGTCAGCAAAGTACTGCCACCCACATCCAGCGTTTGGATCGTGATGCTGTAGCTGCCCTCTTCAGCGTAGGTGTGCGACCCTGAGATCACGAATTGCCCACCGTTCTGGACAATGGTTCCTCCCGAGAAGGGAGTGTTGTCACCCCAATCGATGCTGGAAATGAAGTCCGACAGTGGGGCCAACCCGTTTGAGTCGGTGAAGGTGGCCAACTGCACATTCACGTTATTAAGCCCTTCCGTGCCGAAGACTGGAAAAGACGCCCCATTCGTCAAGGACGCATCGGCTACGGTAACAGTGCCAAACATCGAGACAGAATCGCCGCCGATGTTGGAGGCGTTGACGGTGAGGTTGTAGACACCTTCTTCTGCGTAGGTATGACTGCCGGACACACCGAACAGGCCGCCCCCCAGGGTCTGAAGCACGGCGTTCGATGTGAAGGAATCACCCCAGGTTATGGTGGACGAGAGGTTGGACACCGGCTCACTCGCGTCTGAGTCGGTGAAACTTGCTACGCCGCCGTTGAAAGACACTCCCTCGGTGGCAGAGTGGAAAATCAGCGTCCCGCTCGAAAGGATGCCGGCCAGAGCAGAAGGACCGCACGCCAACACCATAATGACTACCGCGCTAGCGACCTTCATGTACGTACCGCCCCTCCGGACGCTGGTTAAGTTACCTTAGCACGTTCTTGTGTGGTGGTACGCTACGGCCGGAAGTCCCCGCAAAATGGCTGGATGCACCCCCGCGCGGGTCGTGCGGCGAGGGCCGGGGGCGTGGCTATAATTGAATAGTGAGATTTACCTCCGTTGTCGTGCTGCTTGCCGCTCTCTCCGCCTGCAATCGCGGAAATCAGAGTAAAGACGCCGTGCGCCAGGGCGTCATGGAGTACCTTTCGGGCAAGACTTCCAGTCTGGCGCTGAACATGTCCGCCATGAACGTGGATGTGACGAGCGTGACGTTCAACGGCACTCAGGCCGATGCGTCCGTATCGATCACGCCCAAAAGCGCTCCTGGTGGCGGAATGAGCGTGAACTACCACCTGGAGCAGCAGGGCAGCAAGTGGGTAGTGATGGGGCGCAAGGACGCTGGCGGCACGCCTCACGGCGGAGGAGCCGTGCCCGGTGGCGCGATGCCGGGAGCGGAGAATCCGCACGGCGGAGGCGCTGCGCCTGGGGCAGACAATCCGCACGGCGCCGCGCCTTCGGGTGCTGGCAGCGGCAAGATGCCGTCTCCGGACGACCTGCCGCCCACCGGCAAGAAAAAATGAAGCATGTCGCGATCCTGGGTGGAGGGCCGGCGGGAGCATTCGCCGCGGNNTAGTTGTTCGATGAAAAACTCGCCTGGGAGAAGCCGTGCGGCGGCGGTTTGACGTACAAGGCATACAGCCAATATCCATTTCTGCTTCACAATGCGACTCCCAAAAGGTTGATCCACGAGACCGTCCTGGCCGCACCGGGGGCGGGTGAAGTGACCCTGCGCCTGAACGAGCCGCTGCTGATTTATTCGCGCTTAGACCTGAACCGCCTGCTGCTGGAGCGGGCCGAACGGGCCGGGGCGCAGATTGAAAAGGCACGCGTCACCGAGATGGCGCGAGCGGGATCGGGCTGGCAACTGCGCACCAGCTCGGGAACCGCCGACGCGGATTTCTGCGTGGTGGCCACGGGCGCCCGCAATCCCCTGCGGGACTTCGGCACCGAGCTGAAATCGCAGGACACCATGTCGGCTCTCGGCTACTACGTGCCGGGCAGCCAGGAGCGGATCGACATTCAATTCCTGCCTGGTTTGGAGGGCTACATCTGGGTGTTTCCGCGCTGCGGGCACCTTTCGGTGGGCATCTGCGGCAAGGGCGAGCCGGCCTCGGCGCTCCGCAAACGGCTGGAGAACTGGATGCGCGAGCGGGGCATCTCCTGGAAAGAAGGCGCGTTCTACAGCCACCTGCTGCCCGCGCTGGACACGCGATCGTGGAAGCAGAATCGTGTTTCGGGTGAAGGCTGGATGGCGGTGGGCGACGCCGCCGGCCTGGTCGACCCGATCACCGGCGAAGGGCTGTACTACGCCATCCGGTCGGGCGACCTGGCGGCGCGCACGCTGCTGGGCGAGGAGAGCAGCCTGGCGGCGCGGGTGGACGAGTACCGCCGCACCCTCCGGCGCGACTTCGCGGCCGATCTGGAATTCGGCTCCCGCCTGGCGCGGCGCGTCTTCCTGGGACGGTTCCTGTTCGGGTCCGTCCCTCAGCGCATGGTGCAATTCACCCGCCGCAGCCCGCGATTTTCGGCTATTATGCAGGATCTCTTTTCCGGCCGCCAGCCGTACCTGGGCCTCAAGAAGCGGCTGCTGAGCAACCTGAACGGCAGCCTCTATGAAATCGGCATGAGCCTGGGATTCAGCCGGCAGGTGCCGCGCAAGGCATAAGGGTAACGATGAACCATTCGAAATCGCGAGAGCTGTTTCGGCGGGCGCAGGAGATTATTCCGGGCGGCGTGAATTCGCCGGTGCGGGCGTTCAAGAGCGTGGGCGGCCAGCCCGTATTCGTGGCCCGCGGAGAGGGCAGCCACATCTTCGATGTGGACGGCAACGAATACATCGACTACGTGGGGTCGTGGGGTCCTTTGCTGCTGGGGCACCGGCATCCGGAGATTCTGGCGGCGCTGGCGGGGGCGCTGGAGATCGGCACCAGTTTCGGTGCGCCCACCGCGCAGGAGATCGAACTGGCGGAAGCGATCATTCGCGCGGTGCCTTCCATCGAAATGGTGCGGCTGGTCAATTCCGGGACGGAAGCTACCATGTCGGCCATCCGGGTGGCGCGCGGCTTCACGGGGCGCGACCTGGTGGTGAAGTTCGAAGGCTGCTACCACGGGCACGTGGATTCGCTGCTGGTGAAGGCCGGGTCCGGCGTTGCGACTTTGGGAATCGCCGATACGCAAGGCGTGCCGAAGGCGTTCTGCGATACCACGCTCGCGCTGCCGTACAATTCGGTGGAGGCCGTGGAGCATGCGTTTCGTGCGCATGGCGACCGCATTGCGGCCATCATTGTGGAGCCGGTGGTGGGTAATATGGGCTGCGTGCCTCCCTTGCCCGGGTATCTGGAAGCGCTGCGCCAGATCACCGGGCGATTCGGCGCGCTCCTGATTTTCGACGAGGTGATGACGGGCTTTCGCGTGGCCTACGGAGGGGCGCAGCAACGCTACGGAATCCGGCCGGACCTGACCACGCTGGGTAAGGTGATTGGCGGCGGGCTGCCGGTGGGAGCATACGGCGGCCGCAAAGACATCATGTGTAAAGTGGCGCCGGTTGGGCCGGTCTATCAGGCGGGGACGCTCTCCGGCAATCCCCTGGCCGTGGCGGCGGGGCTGGCCATGCTGCGGCATCTGGAGGCGCATCCCGAAGTGTACGCGCAACTGGAAGAGCGCGCCGCTCGCCTGTGCGCGGGTGCGCCGGCCGGCGTGACCGTGAATCGGGTGGGCGCGATGTTCACGTTCTTCTTCACCGAAGGTCCCGTGACCGACTGGGAATCGGCCAGGCGCTGCGATACGGCGCGCTTCGGAAAGTTCTTCCGCGGCATGCTCGAGCAGGGAATCTACCTGGCGCCCTCGCAGTTTGAGGCGGCGTTCCTTTCCGCGGCGCACACGGACGAAGACATCGCGCGTACCATCGCCGCGGCGGGGAAGGCGTAGTTTAAGTTCCGTTTACATCCGTGCCGTATTACTGGTATCGATGAGTAAAATCCTGGTCGTCGACGACGATCCGCACATCCGGGAACTGGTCAGAGTCTTCCTGGAGCGTGAAGGCTTCACTGTGTATGAGGCTGCGGACGGTGTGCAGGCTCTCGCCAAACTCGAGAGCGTCAAAGCCGACATGGTGATCCTGGACATCATGATGCCCAACATGGACGGCTGGGAGTTGTGCCGGCGCCTGCGGCAGTCCGGCGATTTCCCATTGCTTATGATCACGGCCAAAGCAGAGACCAGCCAGAAGATCAAGGGGTTCCAACTCGGGACCGACGACTACGTGGTGAAGCCGTTCGAACCGGTGGAACTCGTGGCCCGCGTCAAGGCGCTGTTGAAGCGCTACCGCATCGCCAGTTCGCACACCGTCCAGATCGGCGGCCTGGTGATGGACCACAGCACCCACGAACTCTCCGTCAACGGCCAGCCCCTGACCCTGCCGCTCAAGGAATTCGAGCTGTTGTTCAAGCTGGCCAGCTATCCGGGCAAGACTCTGCCGCGCGAGCAATTGATCGAAGACATCTGGGGTTACGACTTCGAAGGCAATGAGCGCACGCTCGATGTCCATATCAACCGGCTGCGCGAGCGCTTCCCGGAAGAGCGGCACTCGTTCAAGATCACCACCATCCGGGGCCTGGGCTACAAGCTGGAGCCGCGCGCATGAAAGCGCCCACGTTTCATGGAGGCATCCGCGGCCTCGCCGCCGTGCTGGCCGCCATTGCGAGTGGTCAAACGGCAGCCTACTATCTCACCGCCTTCTTGTTTGGTCTCATCCACTGGCGCCCTCATCCCCTGGTGATCCAGATTGTCAACACTGTCCTGGGCCTCGCCCTCATGGTCCTGACAGCATTGATCGCCGGGACGTTCTTCTTCCGCTCGCGCGCCCAAAAACCCTTCTCCAACATCATCGACGCCCTGGAGCGCATTGCGCGAGGCGACTTCAGCACTCGAGTGGACCACGGACGCCAGACCGGCGGACCCGTTGGCGAGTTGGTCCAGTCGGTCAACAACATGGCCCTGCAGCTCGACCAGATGGAGAAGATGCGGCAGGAATTCATCTCCAACGTATCGCACGAGATCCAATCGCCGCTCACGTCGATTCGCGGGTTTGCCTCGGCGCTGCGGCAGGGCGATGTCGGTGACGAATCGCGCAGCCACTATCTGGATATCATCGAAGCCGAGAGCACCCGACTGTCTCTGCTCAGTGCCAATCTGCTTAAGCTGGCCTCCCTGGAAACGGACCAGGTCAGGTTTCAACCGGCTCCGTTCCGGCTGGACACACAGATTCGCAGTCTGATCCTCGCCTGCGAGCCGCAATGGTCCGGAAAACATCTCGGGATGGATGTGTCGCTGGAAGAGGCCGGCATCACCGGTGACGAGCAACTGCTGAGCCAGGTGTGGAGCAACCTGATTTTCAACAGCATCAAATTTACACCGGAGGGCGGCAAAGTGCGCGTCGCCCTGCACAAGCGGGCGGATCAAGTCGAGGTGAGCATCGCCGACACAGGCATCGGCATTGCTCCCGAAGATCAGCCGCACGTCTTCGAGCGGTTCTACAAAGCCGACAAGTCGCGGAACCGTTCGGCAGGCGGCAGCGGACTCGGCCTCGCCATCGCAAAAAAGGTGGTCCAACTGCACCGCGGCACCATAGCCGTGCAAAGCCAACCCGGAGCCGGAGCCACCTTCATCGTAGAGTTGCCCCGCAAAGTGGCAGCAGGCGATTGATTTCGCCGCAAACCGGTACGACCCTCGAAAATTCCGAGCCAGGTGTCCGCCGCAAACCGTGCCAGGCTCGAAATTCGCCGCCTTTTGGCGAATCTTCGTGCCTGGCTCGAGTTTGCCCCTTCGCGAAA
>OKRF01000171.1 GCA_900290315.1 Candidatus Sulfopaludibacter sp. SbA3
GCCGCGGCCGCCGCCACGAGGCCCAGCACCACGATGGCGGGCCACTGCCAGCGGATGCGCCGCCGCGGGGCTGCCGGCGCGGCGGCCGTTGCCTGCGACATCGTGGTTTCCGCCAGGTGGTCGCGAATATGGCGCAGGTCCTGAAACAGATCCCGCGTGGATTCGTACCGGTCGGCAGGCTCTTTGGCAAGGCAGCGGTCGATCGCCCAGCGCAAGGGCGCCGGGATGTCGCGCTGAATCGGCGCCGGCTCCTCGCCCAGGATCGCCGCCATGACTTGCACGGCTTCGGGCTTGTCGAACGCTTTGCGGCCCGCGGCCATCTCGTAGAGGATCAAGCCGAAGGAAAACTGGTCGGACCGATGATCTGCCGGCTTACCCCGCGCCTGTTCGGGGCTCATATATGCGACCGTCCCCATGATCATGCCCGGCTCGGTCTGCTGCACCACCGTCAGGGTTTCTTCCGGCGACGTGACGGCAGGCGCGGCCTGCTTAGCGAGTCCGAAATCCAGAATCTTGACGCGCCCCTCCGGCGTCACCATGATGTTGGCGGGCTTGAGGTCGCGATGGGTGATACGGGCGGCGTGTGCCGCCGCCATGCCCTCCGCGATTTGCACTGCAATATTGCGCTCGACGATCGCACCCAGCGTCTCGCCCGGCACCAGTTCGCTGACGATGTAGAAGATGTCTTGCGCCTCCCCTACGTCGTGCAGCCCGACGATGTTGGGATGATTGAGCGCCGCGGCCGCCCGCGCCTCCTGCTCGAAGCGCGCGCGGCGGGCTGGATCGAACGCCATGGCGGCCGGCAAAACCTTCAGAGCCACCTCCCGCCCCAGTCGGGTATCGCGCGCCCGGTACACCTCGCCCATGCCCCCCGCCCCGAGCGGCGCGACAATCTCGTAGGGTCCCAGACACGTGGCGGGAGCAAGTGGCATCGTTTGAGTTTAACTCGCGACCGCCGGCGAGATCGCCGGCGTTACCAGGCAATCGCGGCCAGTCTTACATTCAAAGTCCCATTCGCCTCCACTTGCACCGGAGTGCCCTTGGCGTCGAAGGGCTTGCGGAATTCGGGATCGAGCGGCACGCCCGCTTCGGCATCGGGGAGCGCGAACAAGCGATAACTTCCTGGGATGACGTGCGAGAGAGTGAACGCTCCGCTGCCGTTGGTGGTGGCCAGTTGCGCCAGGTCGGGCCAATAGGGCACGCTCTGGTCGGGGACCAACGTGACACTCACTCCCGGCATGGGCTGGCCGTTAGCGTCGATTACGGTCCCTGTGATTTGCCCCGCTTCCGTGGATGCCACCAGTGTGAGCGGCCCGGGAAAACGTCCGGGGACCAGGCGGTGATCGGGGACTTCGCGATCGCCGATGCGCATCGATTTCAGCCAGGCTCCCGCGCCCTCCAGGTGCACGATGTAGCTATCGGGCTGGGCGTTCAGGGCGAAGCTGCCATCGGACTGCACCGCAGCGTTCACATTCAACGGCGCGCCTTCCTCGGACTGCAGCATGATGCGCAGGGCATTCAGGTCCGCCGCCTGCACCTTGCCGGTGACGGCGACGCTGGTAGGGCTGATCAAATCCACGCCGTCGACATCGTCGTTCAGGATTTCGACTTTGCGCAGCGCATACAGGGCGGACTGGCGGTGACCGGCAACGGCGTACGCTCCCGGTGTGAGTCCCCAGATTCGGAAATCCCCAGCGCGGGCCACGCGTGTGGCGTAGGCAAACATAGGCTCGTCGAAGCGCTGTATCAACTCGAGCGTTGTGCCGGGACTACTCCGCCCGCTGATCGAGTAGACGCCCTCGTGGTGAATCTGCAAGTCCACGTGCTGCAGTTCGCCACCCGCTGCAACCCCGAGCATGGACGCGCGATCGGGGTCGCGAGTGCCCGGAAAATACGCCGGCGCGAACACCTGGATTCGCTGCGGCCCGCGGTCCACGTAGTCGCCGACAATGGGCGGATCATGTTCCGGGTTGGAGGCCCGCAAGTAATATCGCGAGGGCGCCAGGTCAGCCACCAGATATTCGCCGCGATCGTTGGTCCTGGCCTGCCCGCTCGACTGCAGTTTCTTCTTGCCGGTGGCGTAGTGGTACCGCATGGCTTCCACGTCGGCATTCACCACCGGGTCGCCTGTTTCATCCACGATGCGGCCGGCAATCATCGCCAGGGGTACGAGGTGGAGTTCCAGCGCAGTCGTGTTTGCTCCAACGGTAACGGCAGGTTCGGGCTTAGCCTGGTAGCCGGTGTGCGACACTTCCACTTCATACCGGCCGGGCGCCACGTCCTTCAACGAGAAGCGTCCGTTGGCATCGCTCTGAACCAGGTAAGTTTCGTCGCCGTGAAGCGTGACTACAGCCCGCTTCACAGGCGTGCCGCCCACGGTGCTGACGACCTTGCCTTCGACGGACTGCGCGTGTGCGGCCGCGGCCACCAGAAGGAAGAGCGCTATTGCTGGGGTTTCCATGTGGCCTCCTCCATCTCCTGCGCGCGTACGGCTTTCAGTTGGACCGATGCCTGATTGGCGCCTTGCACCGAGACCGGGCTCGCCTTGGCCTCGAACAATTTCAGGAAGTCCGGCGCCCGCGCGGCATCCTGATCGAGCGTTTCCCAGGCGAATACGTTGTAGTCGCCGGGCGCCACGCCGGTCATCTGGAAGCTGCCGTCATCGGCTGTGGCCGCGGTCTGAATCAGGTCCGTGCGGCTCGCCAAGTCGCCTTTCGGCGCGAGAGTTACCAGCATGTGATCGCCGGGATTGCCATCCTGATCCTGCACCTTGCCGCTCACCTGTCCCGCGTCCGTGCCGATCACCAGGGTCAGCGTCCCGCCCGTGCGCGGCACTTCGAAGCCGGGAGCGTCATGCCCGGCGAAGCGAAAACTCTTCAAGTACGTGGCCGAAGGCCGCCCGCTCACGGATAGGTTGGCAGGGCCGGCCGGAACATTCCGCATGGAGAATGTTCCATCGTCCTGCACCTGCCCGACGCCCACCAGCAGGCCCGGCGTATTGAGGTCCCCCAGCATCACCGCCATTTTCTTGGGCCTCTCTGCCTGGCTCGGGTCCATCTGCACTGCGCCCTGCACGTTCGCTGACGCGGGAGCGGCCAGCACCACGCCATTCACGTCGCTATCTCTTACGTTGACCTGTGCGTCGGCAGTCATGAGGCGGCCGCCGCTGTGTGACACGCCAAGGCAGTACTGCCCCGCTGTGACGCCGCGCGCGTCGAACGTGCCGTTGGGAAAGAAACTCGCGGAGAAGGTGAATCCAAAATCCATGCTGGGGGTGGCGCAGGGCGCCAGAACGACGCTGGTCTTGGCTTGCGCACCCTCCACCCGGCCGCGCACATGATAGGCAGGCGCGCGCGCCAGGCGGAAATCGTATCCATTCAAATCTGCGGCGGGTTTCAGTTCCACGATGGCGCCACCAGCGGCTTCCGGCGCGCCTGGATAATACGCCGTCACAAAACCCTCCGCTGGAATGAAGTTGTGCACATGCGGCGAAGGCTCCGCCGGCCCCGGCGGCGTTTCGTGAAGATACGCGCGCACCAAGTACCGCCCGGGTTGCAGGAAATAGAGACGATACTGCCCGTTGGCATCTGTGATGGCACTAGCGCGGCTGTCCAGACGACGGCCGCTGCCGCGATATTGATACTGCAACGCCTGGATAGAGACGCCGCGGACGGGTTCGCCATCGGCGTCGGTGACTCGCCCATTGATCGCGCAAAGCGGCACCAGTTTCACCGCGACTCCCTTCACGCTCTCCTGCGCCGTCACGGCGATGGGGTGCGTGTCCTTGAGAAACTGGCGGGTCTCGGGCGGCATGGCGAAGCCTCGCGCCCGCGCCTCTACTACGTAATCGGACGCCGGCTCGACGGCGGGAAACTGGAACTGGCCGCGATCGTCGGCGCCGGCAATGTAGCGCGCACGGAGGGAGGCGCTGACCAGCGTGACTGTGGCTCTCTTGACGGCCTCTCCAGTCATCGAATCGGTCACCGTCCCTTCCACGCTTCCTGCGGTGGCTACACAAGATGCCATCAGGAGCATTAGACAGCTTCGCATAAGAACTCCTGCCCATCAGTCTAGCTCGCAAAACGGTACAATGCGGCCATGCGTCGCTTGCTTGCTATCCTGCTCCTCTTCGCCTCAGCCTGTCTCGCGCAATCGCCTCAGGAGCGTCTCGCCGCCACCGCGAAACTGTGGAACTACGTCAAGTATCTGCACCCACGCGTGACGGCTGCCGACGTGGATTGGGATGCGGCGTTTACGCGCGCCGCTCCCAAGGTGCTCGCCGCCACTACCGACGACGAATTCGCAAAGGTGCTGGACGAGATGCTGGGGGCGCTCAAAGACCCCGCTACGCACATGTGGACGCCGCAGCAGCAGGACCCGCGCTTTCTGCCCGTGACCAGGCTGCAGGATGGCATTACCGTGGTCAGCTTGGAATCGGGCGATCAGAACCGGGCGATGGAACTGCGCAATGCGCTGATTCCGTCGCTGCGCGGTAAGGGCGCGGTAGTGTTCGACCTGCGCTCGTCGCGGGCCGCGCAATACGTGATTCCGCAGGCGCTGCCGCTGACCAGGTACTCGACCGGTCCCGGCCACGCGGTGCGGGTGCACTCCCGCTACCAGGCGGAAGTGGCGGCCGGCTCCGGCGGCTATCGGTCGTCGTGGGAGATGACGGATGGCGACGCGGTGGCCGCGGCCGTGATCGCGACCAACGCCATCACCCCGATTTTCCTGGTCAACCACGAGACCAACCTTCCGTATGTCGCTCTGGCTGCGCAGAACGCAGGTACCGGCGCCATCGTCACCGAAGACTCCATTGGCGACCAGTCCCAGAGCCTGCTCCGGTATGTGGAAGTCACCATTAAATTGCACGCGTGGATTCGCGTGCAGGAATGGGCCTACGGCGATGGGACGGCCGGAATCACTCCTAACCTGGTGCTGCACAAGACAGGTGATGAAGCGCTGCAAGCCGCTATCGCCATGGCGAAGTCGCGCCAGTGGCCGGCCCCCGAGCCGCGCCCGCGCCTGACTCTGCCTTCCGCCCGCTTCGCGGAGAAGAGCTATGCCGACACGCCCTACCCCGCGCCGGAAATGCGCATGCTCGCGGCGGCGCGCATCTGGGGCGTGTTCCACTACTTTCATCCGTACTCCCACCTTTATGGCGAGGATTGGGACGCCGTGCTTACCGAATTCCTTCCCCAAATGGCGCAGGCTTCCGATGCCCGCGCCTACCAATTGGCGGTGGCCGAGATGGTGTCGCACGTGCACGACACCCACTGTTATGTGAACGGGCGTGAGCTTGGCCAGTATTACGGATTGGCCGCGCCACCCGTGGAGGTGCGCCAAATCGAAGGCCAGCCCGTTGTGACGCGAGTGTTCGAGCCCAGCGACGTTCATCCAGGCGACGTGCTGGTCAAAATCGATGGCGCGCCCTATGGGCCGCGCGCGGCCGATCTGGAGAAGCACATCGCCGCTTCCACGCCACAATCCATGCAGAGCCGGGTGATGGCGGCGTTGTTGCGCGGTCCGGTGGGTCCCGTGCGCCTCACTCTGAAGAACGCCGAAGGCAAGGAGTACGATGTGGAATTGCAGCGCACCGTCGCCAATATTCGGCTGGTCACTCCGTATCGCACCGGCGAAACGTTCCGGTTGCTCACTCCGAAGATCGGTTACGTGGATCTCGAACGGCTGGTGTTCCGGTTGCTCACTCCGAAGATCGGTTACGTGGATCTCGAACGGCTGGCGGGCAACCGGGTGGACGCGATGTTCGACGCGTTCAAGGACACTGACGCCATCATCATGGATATGCGCGGCTATCCGCAGGGAACGGCCTGGAGCATCGCGCCGCGCCTCACCGAAAAACAGGAGCCGGTGGCGGCGGTATTTCGCCGCAACGTGGTGAGTGCCGATGGTCCCGAGGGCGGCGTGATCGGGCAACTCATTTTCGAGCAGCGCATTCCGCCCACCGACACGCCACGGTACAAAGGAAGGACCGTGATGCTAATTGACGATCGCGCCGTCAGCCAATCGGAGCATAGCGGGCTGTTCTACAAGACCGCCGGCGGGACCGTATTCATCGGCAGCGGAACCACCGGGGCCAATGGCGATNNATGTCACTTCCTTCACAGCACCGGGAGGAGTCTACATCGGCTTCAGCGGGCACGATGTGCGCTGGCCGGACGGCAAACAGCTTCAGCGCGTCGGTCTCACGCCGGATATCGAAGTGCGCCCCACGATAGCGGGCATCCGCGCGGGCAAGGACGAAGTGCTGGATCGCGCCCTCGCTTACCTCGAAAAAGGCCGGTAACGCCGGCGATCTTGTCGCCGGTCTTTGACTCACCGTGCCGGCGTCCTAACCGCGAACAGTAGATTCGACGGAGCTTTCGAGAACCCGTAGCCGATGCGGAAAGCCAGGGGCTTGGCGCTGGCAGAGTACGCCTTGCGCAGATCCGGCTGTTCCAGCCAGCGGAAGCTGCCATAAGGCTTGGAATATCCGCCATACAACTGCACATGCCAGGTGCCGGTATCGAAGTATTTGTATGGGATGCCGGAATCGTCCTGCAAAATCGCCTGGCTGGAGTTTAGCGACGCATCGCGAATCATGGAAAACAGATCCTTGTGCGTCATGTAAGAGGTGGCCTTGAAGAAGGTGGTGACGTTCTTCAAACCGGCCAGATATGCCAGGAAGGCGGGATTCTGCTTCATGTGGTCGTTGGCCAGGTTCACAGAAAAGTACAGCAATTTGTGGATGGACTGGTCGGCGTCCGTGGAGTAATCGATCTCTATGCCTTTGTCGCTGGCTTTGGTGGAGACTTCGGGGCCGCGGTCCACGATCTGGCCCTTCGCGTCGAAGCGGACGTACTTAAAACCAAGAAGTGTGTGGCCGGTGCGCACCAGCAGATTGATGATGGGGGCGAATAGGCCGTCGTTGACTTGGCCTCGGAACTGCCGGTCCATCTCCCGCGTCACGAAGAAGCTCTTGTGGAGCTCGGAGGAGACGGTGTTGCGAACCTCCGCGAGTTTCGTATTCAAATCGCCCTTGGAGAGCTGTTTCAAAGTGGGAAGGGTCCCGGGTGGCTCCAGCCCCACCATCACATAAGCAGGATTCTTGGGAAAGAATACCGTGAGCATCAGGGCATCGGGGCCGCTAAATGGGTAAAATACCAGCGATTTTTCGATTGTCGGCGCGCTGAGTTCGGTGGATTGGAACTCCCGCATGGCGGGCATGGTACTCTCTTCGATGGCGCTCCAGGCTTGGTCCAACTCACGGTGGTGCAACTTCCAGGCGTCTGTCTGTTCGAGTTCGCCGAATGGGGTGCCTTCGGTGCCGGGAAGGCCGGCCAGAAAACGCGCCACGTCGTTGGCATCGCGCGAACGGGGAGCCGGCTCCGCATAGCGGTCCCGTGCGGGCGACGCGGTTGCGCTCTGCGGGGGATTGGGTACGGATTTGCCGCATGAAGGAAGAAATACCGCCAATAGCAGGCAGCTTCCGAAGGTTACAACTGTTTTGTGGATAGGAGTGTCCTTTACTTCACAATATCAAAATTCGCGGCCAATACGCCGCCGGGCAGGGCGCGTTTTCGCCGGACGGGTACTGGCGCTTCCTGGCGATAATCGCGCCACAGCGCGTGGGCCAGCCGCTGCTCCAACCAGATGGAGCCGAGCACGGTGGTGGCCACGCATGTCCAGGCTAACACAGGGGAAGAGAGAAATAGGGGGATGGCCCAGCGCAGCGCCAGAAACCACAATCCCGTGGTGCCGAATCCTGCCGCCAGGGCCTGCCAGCGGCAGGGAGTGCGTAGCGGGACGGCGGCCGACCAGGCCGCTTGCATGCCCAGAATGAAGGGGAACGCCACCACCAGGTCAATCAGATAGTGTTCGCCTAGCGCGATGGTTGAAAAGGCGATGGCGAGCGTGAAGCACAGTGCCACCAAACGGCCCCATCGGGGCCAGGCACGCGAGTTCCACATAAGAATCAACATGGCGCCGAAGTGAAGCGAGGGCATCGCGTTGCGAGGGGCGTCGAAGGGCGCCACAGCGTGCGCCAGAATGGCCCATTTCGCCGGAGGGTTCCAGGGAAAAGCGCCGGCGTAGGCATACATCGGTCCGGCGGCGGGGTACAGCCAATAGACCGTGAACCCCAGAATCATCACAGAGAGATAGAGATGGATGACCTTTACGGGGCGGAAGCGGCTCTGGTTGTACCAGGCCAGCATGCTGGCGCCGCCCAGCGGGAGGGCGTGATACACCAACAGAGTCAACCCTGCCAGCAAGGGACTCACAGCGAGCCACCGTCCGAGAACGAAGCTGAAAGGCGTCCCCAGGCTGACATCGAAAGCCATCAGATTGGCATCCAGCGTGCGCGAGGTGTGAGTGATGGTCCCCAGGCTGAATGCCACAATGATCCAGGCGTAAGGCAGCGCGCCGGCAGTCATCAAAGTCGTCTGGCGGGATTGGCGAATTCCGCCACGGCTGCGTGCGATCTGGACCAGCAAGACCACCAGGCTGGCCAACCCGAGGAATCCACCCCAACTGACGATCGCGGAACCGAAATAAATATGAAATCCTTTGGTAACGACATATGTTTCGCGAAAAAGAACGGCAATTCCCACTGTAATGGCGCGTTCGGCCTTTCCGGGACTGCTACTCATGTGGATAATAAACGTACCCATGAGCATGAAAGACAGGAGGGGATTGTTGCCGAGCGAATAGGCGAGGCCGCCGCCCAGCACGATGAGGGAAAGAATTACAGCGGCTGCCAGGAGCCGTTTGACAAACCGGGGAACTGCCATTTACTCACCTGAAAACACAAAAAGGCGGCCTCGATTGGGCCGCCTTTTTGATTGCCATACAGATTCTAGTAGTGGCGGGAAGCCACGGGGCGCAGCGGGGTGGCGAAACGCGTGGGCGCCTCGGCCCGTTCTACCGGCCGTTCCAGAACCAGGGAGCGCAGTCCCGGCATGGAACTGGCGCGCTGTCCCTTTTCGCCCACGGGGAGCTGACCGGTGGTGAGGTTCTTCAAGCCGAAGAGGGCCAGTTCGAAGCGATCCTTCACGCCGACCTTCTGGAACAGACGCGAAAGGTACACCTTTACGGTGCCTTCGGAAATCATCAGCGTGGTGGCGATCTCCTTATTCTTCAATCCCTGGGAGAGCAGGCTGACCAGTTGGCCTTCGCGCTGCGTCAATGCCACGCGGCGGGCGCAGAGGAAGCTGTCGGTTAGGGCCTTTTCGAACCACAGCTCGCCGGCCTGAACCTTAAGCAGGCACTTTACCTGCAGATCGGTGGGCAGGGTCTTGCGCAGGATGCCCCGGACGCCCAGCCCCATGGCCTGGAACGCCAGCTCCGTGGAGATGGAATTGACCCACAGGACAATCTTGGAGCTCACCATGGCGTGCTTCATTTCACTCAGCACGGCGAAGGTGACTTCCGGGGTCAGGTCCATCAACACCAGGTCGGGCGAACCTGAGCTGAGCTGTTCAATCAGACTGACTACCGACCCGCAGGTCGGGAGCAATTCAAAACCGTCCACCTGGCGCAACACCGATTCGAGACCTTTCGCCAGGATTGGCTCGTCGCTATAAAGAAGAATTCGCGTCATATTCTCCACCTTTTTCGATTTCAGCCAATCCGCCAATTCTGCTCCGTTATCCGGCGCAAACTTCTCCGTTTTTGTCCAGTAATGGCGGTACTGCTGTACTTCTAAATTCTGCAACTATTTACTTCCGTTGTCAACAATAATTGTCTCGATATTCGTGTAATTTCGAGGGAATATTCAGGGGAATACGAATTAACCCTTGTATTTGTATGGCATATAAACACAGTAAAATCAACAAGATCAACTTGTAAACCTATCCTCTCAACAAAATTAATTAAATTATCGAATATTCAGGATAATTGACGGCTAATAACCCTAACGGTGTACTCGACCATGTATCATTACCCATTTGCTAACAGTGTGCAAAATTCCATCCGGAATGGCCGAAAACTTAAGTTTCCAAAGGGCTTCTGGTGGTGATAACCTTCGGCAACATAAAGGTATAGCCCATTTACGATATTGATACAGGAACGAATTGGGCGCTAAATTCGCGAGTGTCAGACTGAAGCCAATGAGAAACATAAACAGGCGAGAAAGCCCGCGCATCGAAATCAAGCTTCGGTGTCACGTTACGTCACCGGCGCTGTGGATGCGGAGCGCGATGTACACGGAGAACATCAGCCGCAGTGGGCTTCTCATTGCCTGGCGGGGTGAAAACGCTGCGTTGCCGGTGCCAGCCTTAGGCCAGATCATCACGGTCGAAGTGGAACTGCCGGCCAACCACGGCTTCGGACAGAAGTGCATTCACGTGCAAGGCAACGTGATGCGCGTGATCGATTCTGAACAGGATTGCCCGCGTGTGGCGCTACGGGTGAATTACATGGATTTCCGGGCGTTTCACGATCGGCTCCGGTCCTTCGAAAGCTTACAGCCCGTCGCCAATTCCTGGATGGCTTGAGTAAGGGTAGGGTATGGAAGCCAAGTCACAAGTCGCAGTCAAGCTGCTGCCGTCGATGACGGACTTCGCTTTCCTCATGCCCATCTTCTTCCTGTTTGGGCGCATGAATGGATTGAAGACGCTGCTCAGCGACTGCGACACAGGCTGGCATATCCGCACCGGCGAATGGATTCTGGCTCACCACGGCGTTCCCACGCACGACATCTTTTCTTATTCCAAGCCTGACGGCGCCTGGTACGCATGGGAGTGGCTCACCGACATCATCTGGGCATTCCTGAACAGCCATGGCGGACTGGCCACCGTGGCCACCGTCGGGATTCTGCTGATTGCCTTCACCTTCACCCTGCTGTTCCGGCTGGTGCGCCGCAAGAGCAACGCCATCGTCGCCATTCTGATCACCATGACGGCGGCCGTGGCTTCTTCGGTCCACTGGCTGGCGCGTCCACACCTGTTCACTCTGGTCTTCCTGGTTCTGTTCTATGGCGCACTGGAGAACGTCCGGGCCGGCAAGACGCGCTTCCATGGCGTTCCCTACCTGCTGATTCTGCCGTTCGCGGTCATCGTGTGGACCAATCTGCATGGCGGTTTTTTCGTCGGCATCATGATGATCTTCACCTACGGGCTGGGCGAGGCGTTGAAGCTGATCTTCTCGCCCGACCTGGGAGCGCAGCGGAAACCGGTGATGCGGCGCGCTGAGCGCTACATCCTGTGCGCGCTCGCCTGCGTGGCGGCGAGCCTGATCAATCCGTACGGCTATCACCTGCATCAGCACGTGCTGGCGTACCTGGCGGATCCTTATCAATCACAGCACATCCTGGAATTCCTGTCGGTGAGCTTCCATCATCCGCTGGCCATTTTCTTTGAGAGCATGCTGCTGCTGAGTGCGCTGGCGGGGTTCTGGTTCGCTTCCGAAGGCAGCTTCATCGAGCCCCTGCTGCTCCTCATGTGGGCGCATGCGGCTTTGCTCTCCACCCGCAATATTCCGATTTTCATGATTGTGGCTGCGCCACAAGCCGCTGCCG
>OKRF01000178.1 GCA_900290315.1 Candidatus Sulfopaludibacter sp. SbA3
GATCGATACCGCAGGCTACTCCTTCCGGGACATGGAGCAGGGGGCGGATACGGCCTCTTTCCTGGCCAGCCGCGGCGACATTCAGAAGCAACTGGTGCTGCCGGCCACCATGCGCGCGGCGGACCAGACGCGCTACGTGGCCGCCTATCAGGAATTCCATCCGTCGCGGCTTATCTTCACAAGGATGGATGAAACCGAGGCATTCGGCACGGTCTTATCGGAGACCCTGCGCAGCAGACTTCCCCTCTCGTTTTTCGGCACGGGCCAGCAGGTGCCGGACGATCTGGAACCTGCCTCGGTGGCGGTTTTGTTGAGCCGCCTGCTGCCTGACTCGCAGGCGCGTTCTGCCAAGGGTGCGGCGGCGTAACTATGCACTCTTACCATCTCGACCAATTCGAGACCCATGAGGCCAAGCGCGAACGGCTCATCCTGGAACACCTGCCGCAAGTCCACCTGATCGCCGGACGTTTGAAGGAGAAGGTGCCGGACAGCGTGGCTCTGGACGATCTGATTTCGGCGGGCGTTGTGGGCCTGATCGCCGCCATCGACAACTTCGACGAATCGACCGGGCTCAAGCTGAAGACATACGCCGAATACCGCATCCGCGGCTCCATCCTGGATAGCCTCCGCGGCTTGGACTGGGCTTCGCGCCACCGGCGAAAGAAGGCCAAAGAGATCGAAGCCGCCATCACCGTCAGCGAGCAGAAGCTCCACCGTGCGCCCAATGAAGAGGAAGTGGCGCGCGAGATGGGTATGAGTCTTGAGGAGTATCAGGCCCGCCTGGTGGAAGTGCAGGGACTCAACCTGGAGAGCCTGGAGATTCCGGTGGGTCCATCGGGAAGCCAGACGCTGCTTTCCATGGTGCCGGCATCCGAAGAGGATCTGCCCAGCCAGCTACTGGAACGCGCCGAGCTGGAGCGCTTGCTGACCGAGGCCATCGAAACCATGCCAGACAACGAAAAAACCGTGCTGGCGCTCTACTACAAAGAAGAACTGACTCTCCGCGAGATCGCCGGCATCCTCAAGCTGCATATTTCGCGAGTGGCAGAACTGAAATCGCAGGCCATTTTGCGGCTGCGCTCCAAGATGAACAAGCAGTGGCCGCGCACCCGGGGCAGGTAAGATGAGCACTCGACCGGAGCAGCAGGCGTACACGCTGGTGGAGCGCTGGCGCGAGGAGTTCGCCAGTGTCATGGAGGCGATGGCGGATCATCGCCCCACGATGGAGATCGACCCCACACCGCCGAAGGATGCCGAGGCGCTGCTGTGGTGGAAACAGCCCTTCGATCTGGCTCCCGGGTCCGCCATCTGGATCGGCGCGGCGCCGGCCACCTGGAACGCCCTGGCGCAGGTGACGCTCTCCGCCGCGGGCGTCGACTCCAGCAATGATGAGGAACTGCGCAGCACGTACCTGGAGGTGATCCGGCAGTCGCTCGGCTCGCTGGCGAACTCGCTGGCCACCCAGATGGGCCGCGACGTGACGTGCTCTAACGGCGCCGAAGAGGCACCCAAAGACGGCCAGGGGTTGAACTGCCGCCTGTCCATCAGTGTCAAGGACAAGGCGCTGCCCCACCTGGCGATGCATATCAGCCATGAGATGTTGGCGGCTACGCATTCCGCCGCCCTTCCGGCGCCGGCAGCACCGGAGACTCCTCAGGGCGAACTGGTGGAGCTTTCTTCCCGCGCCAGCGGCACACTGGATCTGCTGATGGATGTGGAGATGCCGGTGAGTGTCTCCTTTGGCCGCACGCAGGTGCGCATTCAGGACATTCTCAAGCTGATCACGGGCTCCATCATCGAAATGGATCGCAACATTTCGGAGCCCGTGGAGGTGATCGTCAACAACTGCGTGATCGCGCGGGGGGAAGTGGTAGTGGTGGACGGCAACTACGGGGTGCGCATCAGCGAAGTGATGAGTCGCAGCGATCGGCTGAAGGAAAGCAGGCNNGCATCGGCACTGAGGAGCGCTTTTCGTGGCTCGGTGGGTCCGGTCACCGGTGAGGCGGAGGTGGATCCTGCGGGAATGCAGGGATCGAGTCACCGGTTCGGATCTGACCACGAATATACCGATTTGCAACGGTATTGCCTAATGTTTTAGGCGTTCCTGTTACGCCCACGATGAATCGGGAACATGCTTCCTTTTGCGGCGGTGTTGCTCGCCATCCTTGGATGCGTAGTATATCCGGGATGGCGTTGGCCGGGATGCAAAGTGGATTCAGGCGTACGCGGACGAGCATTTGGAGCTTATGGATGCCGTTCAGGCCGGTGTCCGAACGGAGCAGGGTGCGCCAGTTCAGCCTGAGACGGTGGAGGCTGGTTCCGTGTTCCCCAAGCATGACGAGGGTCTGCCGGGCCAGCGGCTCATGTGCCAACAGAACACCCGGAAGTTCGCGCCCTTTGCCAGCAGCAGACGGATCAGTTCGATGTGGTTGGAGGAAGCCGCCTGCTCCAAGACGCTCA
The DNA here is from genome assembly GCA_900290315.1 of Candidatus Sulfopaludibacter sp. SbA3. Classification (GTDB taxonomy): domain Bacteria; phylum Acidobacteriota; class Terriglobia; order Bryobacterales; family Bryobacteraceae; genus Sulfopaludibacter. The sequence goes on from OKRF01000178.1 coordinate 2,461, forward strand.
TACCGCCCTCATCGCGGGCGTTCACGTCGGCGCCTTTTTCGATCAGAAGCCGGGCTGCCTCGACCGCGCCATCGTATGCGGCGGCGATCAGCAAGGGCGTGCGCCCGAGTTTGGATCGTGTGTCGACCTTGGCGCCCTTTGACAGGAGCAGTCGCACCTTAGCGGCATCACCGGCGCACCACATGAGCGGTGTCGCGGCAAAGTCGTTGGCGGCGTTGGGGTCGGCACCGGCGTCGAGAAGAACACGCATGCTTTCCAGACTGCCGAGGGCTGCGGAATACATGAGCGGCGAGTTGCCGCGCCCGTCGCGGGCTTTGGGACCCGGGCTGTCGATCAACTTCTTGAGAGTCGTCAGGTCGTTGTTTCGGATGGGCAAATAAAACGGGCTGTCCTGAGCGGCCGGGCAGAGGGCTGCGAGTATGATCGTGAGTGCGGCAACGTGAGCCTTCATGGTTCCCCTCGTGCGGGAAATGAGACCACGTGCGAAGCGGGCGTTGCGGTTGGATCACGGCGCTCTCGGAAGTCGACCAGCCTACCCGAATCGATCCCTGCAGGGCGCACTGTTGCCCGCGTCCGGCCACCTGACCGAAAGTGGGCTTTTCTTCCCTTGGGCTAACGAGACTGCCGGAGGAGCCGTATCCGGTTCACTGTTCCAGTCCGATTTTGTCGTTAGCGGCTTGCCGCAACCTCTGCTTGCAGCCCAGGGTATCGCTCCGTGGTCTCCACCGAAACGTGGCCCAACAGGAATTGAATCTGCTCCAGTTCGCCGCCCGCCGCATGACATAGACGGGCGCAGGTGCGTCGACAGTCATGAGGCGCCAGTTGCTGGATGCCAGCTCGTTTTGCGGAGTACTTCACGATATGCCAGACCACCTTTTCCGTGATCCCGTCTCCCCAAATCGTGCCCGAACGATTCACACATCGGAACAGCCGCCCGTCCGCTATGGCCGCGGTCTGGGTCCATTCATCCAGAGTCGCTTTGACCCAATCGGGAACCGGAGCCGTTCGGATGTGTCGACCCTTGCCAACTAGATCTACGATGGCCCAATGCTCCTCGCGCCGCTGGAGATCACGCACCTGGACTTTGGCTACCTCCGCCCGACGCAGACCGCAGCCGAGCAGCATTGCCAAAACTGCTCGATCCCGTTTGCCTTTCAGCGTCTGCTCGTCGGGGGCTCGCAACAGCCGCCGGCACTCATCCACGGTAAGCCAATTGCCGAGCCGAACGCCAAGCTTCTTGGCGCCTTTCACGCGCTGGATGCCAGCGGCCAGCTCCGGACTGAGCAGTCCGCTGTCGGCAGCCTCGTAGGCCAGGCACCGCACAGCGGCCAAGCGTACGTTGATGGTCGCTGGTGCAAGCAATCGCGACTCCAATTCTATCCTGTAGCGCAAGACGACGTGCTTGCCAAAGGCCAAGCGCGGCTCGGAGCAGTACCAGGTGACGAAGTCGTCGATCGCGTGCGCATAGGCTCGGGTGGAATCGGGTGATCCGAGGCTGTTGAGCACGGTGCGCTTTGCGAGGTCCAGATCGGGAAGTCGCAGGACTCTTTTCGGTGCGGTCTTGCGTTTGCAGTTGATGGGTTTTGCCAAGGGCTGTATCCTCTACACCCAGTGTGCGCCCCATTGGGCTCAGCGCGAAAGATTGCACTTGGGCCCAACTGCCGTCGCACTGGCAGACCCAATCGCTTTATGCTGGAATCGAATGCGCATCGATCCCAATGGGAAGATCGGCGATAACCCGGCACTCGCCGTGCGCAAGCTGCTGCGATATCTCCGGGGGTGGGATCAGTGGAAAGTTGCGGACCTAGAGGCGGCCGCCACCCTAGCTCCAGGAACGGGCGACGCTCTGGTCAAAGCATTACGAACTGAGGGTCTGATCGAAGCCTCCGGAAAAGGTGCCTGGGCTGTCACGCAAGNNAGCAACGGCGGCCAAGCCGGTCAGGCGTGCGACAGCGGAGAAGGCAACCTGCAGAGTTCCTCAAGGCGACGCGGGTGGTCCTTTTCGGCAGCATGCTGAAACCAGAGGTAGGGCGGTTGAGTGATGTGGATCTGGCGGTCGAATTGGTCTCGAAAGAAGTTGACCACGATCTGGCGAGCCTAAAGAATCGGCATCGGGCCGAGGAACTGGCCGACCAGGGCCGTAGCTTCCGGAACTCTCCAGAGTGGGCCGCAGTTTGGTATTTAGAGGCGTTCCGATATCTGAAAGGTGGAAGCCGAGTGATCTCCCTGGCCCACTACAGCGTTGAGAAGACCTTCGTGCTCGCCGTTCCGCATCGATTCCTTATTGGCGAGCCGGAACACATTACGGCGCAGATCGCTCCCCGGCCAGTGCCTCGACGGCGGCGCCCACGCGGCTGTCCATTCTGAGCGAACGACCGGGGCCGCCCCCTGAACAGCCCAATGGACGAGAAGCCCACTTTTTGTCCAGTGGGCGGGAACTGTAGGGATGCAGCGGCGTGCGGAAGTCCGGTTGTGGAAGCCGGTTAACTTCCGAGTCGTGCGTACTCCGACCGGAATCGACTACTGAGCTGATCGTCTCCCGTCAGCGTCGTTGATTGGGTATACTTTTCGGCACAACCTGCCGGGTTCAAAGAAGGAGTATCGCGGACGTGCCTCCTGAAGAACACTTCGATTCTGAAGCTTCTGCTCGCAGCGAAAGCGACTTGGGAGCCACCCAACCAATGGGACCAAATGAAAACGTTGGGACGGTGATCGGCCGTTATCACCTTTTGCAAAAAATCGGAGAAGGCGGCATGGGCGAGGTACGCTCGCGGAGCAAAAAGAGCCAGTGCGCCGCCGCGTCGCGGTGAAGCTGGTAAAGGCCGGGATGAACACCCGCGAGGTGATCGCGCGTTTCGAGTCCGAGCGCCAGGCGTTGGCTTTGATGGAGCATCCGGCTATCGCCAGAGTGTTCGACGCCGGCGCAACCCCCGAGGGCGCCCCGTACTTCGTGATGGAGTATGTCGCCGGCGTTCCCATCACGACCTACTGCGACAGTCACCGGCTCAGTACTCGCGAGCGCTTGGAACTCTTCATGCAGGTTTGCCAAGGGGTCCAGCATGCTCATCAAAAGGCGATCATCCATCGCGACCTGAAACCCTCCAACGTCCTCGTCATGGAAGTGGACGGAAAGCCTGCGCCCAAAATCATCGATTTCGGAGTGGCCAAGGCGCTCACCCAGAAGCTGACCGCGGATACGATGTTCACCCGTCTCGGCGCGCTCATCGGAACTCCGGAATATATGAGCCCGGAGCAGGCCCGTTCCTCGGGTGAGGACATCGATACACGCACGGATGTCTACTCGCTCGGGATTATTCTGTATGAACTTTTGGCCGGCGTGCCGCCCCTCGATCTTAGGAAGATTGCTTTTGAGGAGTTTCTGCGCCGGTTACGGGAGGAGGAACCGCCCAAGCCCAGCACCAAGATCCGAACACAAGACGAGGCAACGTCAACGGAGGTGGCTCACAAACGTCAGACGGAGCCGCTGGCGCTGGCTAAGCAGATTCGCGGCGATCTGGACTCGATCGCACTGAAAGCCCTCGAAAAAGACCGGTCGCGCCGCTATGGGTCGCCCTCGGATTTTGCGGCGGACATTGCGCGATATCTGAACAACGAACCGGTGACGGCGGTCTCGCCCTCCTTTGGGTATCGCGCCGGAAAGTTCGTACGCCGCTACCGAGTCGCCCTAGCCACGATCTGTGCCTTCGTTCTGGTGCTCGTCGCAGCGGCCGCCATCAGTATCCGGCAGAGCCTGCGCGCGAACTCGGAAGCGGCAGTGGCCAACGCGGTGACGGATTTCCTGCAGCACGACCTGCTGGCGCAAGCCAGCGCGGCCACGCAATCGGGACCGAACACGAAACCGGACCCGGACCTGAAAGTGCGAACCGTCCTGGACTGGGCCGCGGCGCGGATTGCAGGGAAGTTTGACCACCAACCGGAGGTGGAGGCGGTAGTTCGCGACACGATCGGGCAGACGTACATCGACCTTGGGCAATTCCCTGAGGCCCGGAAGCAACTGGAGCGGGCGTTGGAGGTGGAACGGCGGGCACTGGGGGCGGAACATCCGAAAACCCTCAGAACCATGAGCCGCCTGGGATGTCTTATGTACCTGCAAGGTAAGAACCCGGAGGCGGAAGCGCTGCTCGATCGGACGTTAAAGGTCCAGCGCCGGGTGATCGGTCCCGAGCACCCCGACACCCTGAAGTCCATGTATTATTTGGCCATCACGTACGAGGAGCAAAGCAAGTTCCCGCAGGCCGAGTCGCTCGAAAGCCAGACTCTGGAGATCCAACGGCGCGTGCTGGGACCGGAACATCTGGACACCACGGCGTCCATGGGCGAACTTGCCTCCATATACCACGAGCTGGGCAAGTACCCGCAGGCGGAGGCGCTGGATAGCCAGGCATTGGAGATCCAGCGGCGCGTGCTCGGTCCGGAGCATCCCCGCACGCTGGCGACCATGACGAGCCTGGGCATCGACTATCAGCGGGAGAACAAGTATGCGCAAGCCGAGGCGCTGGATCGCCAGACCCTGGAGATCCGGCGGCGGGTGCAGGGTCCCGAGCATCCCGACACGGTGTCGGAGATGGGCAATCTGGCCAGCGTTTACGACGAGCAGGGTAAGTATGCGCAGGCGGATCCCCTTCACCGCCAGACGCTGGAGATCGATCGCCGCGTGCTCGGTTCGGAGCATCCTCTCACGCTGGCGGCGGCGAACAATCTGGCGCTCGTCTATCATGACGAGGGCAAGTATGCGCAGGCCGAGGCCCTCCAAAACGAGGTCCTGGAGATTAGGCGCCGGACACTGGGTTCCGAGCATACGCGCACTCTGTCCTCCATGGGCAATCTGGCAGAGACCTTCGCGTCCCAGGGTAAATATGGGCAGGCAGAGATTCTGTTCAAACAGACCTTGGAGATCCAACGCCGCGTACTGGGCCCGGAACATCCCCGCACGATTCTCACGGTTTCGAATCTGGCCAACATGTACCAAAGACAGAGCAAGTTTGTTCTGGCGCAGGCTTATGCGTCGCAGGCCTTGGAGGCGCGGCGACACACTTTGGGCTCGGAACACCCGGACACGAGTAACTCTGCGGGCTACCTGGCGCTTGCGTACCAGTCGCAGGGGAAGTTCGCCGAGAGCGAGCGCCTCGCGCGCGAAGCAGTGGAGATCGACCGCAAGAAGCGGCCGGACGACTGGCGACGATTCCGCAGTGAGAGTCTGTTGGGAGCCAGCCTGGCCGGGCAGAGGGAGTACGCCGAAGCGGAACCGCTTCTGCTCGAAGGCTATGAAGGCATGGCTACCCGGAAAGAGATGATCGGGGTCCCGGACAGCTATTACCTGGATCTCGCCCGCGAATGGACCGCCGAACTTTACCAGGCGTGGGGCAAGCCGCAGAAAGCTGCCGAGTGGAGACAAAAGCCGCAACCCAAAGCTAGCCCGAAGCAGTAGGGCCTGCCCGGGCACACAGCCAGGAGAGGACCGATGGGTCGTCCTTAACGCACTGCTCTTTCGCAGCGATGGGCGGATTTTTGTCCGGTTAGCCGGCCACCGGCGAGCGAGCCAAGGACCGCGTTCCGGCGATGACTACTTTGAAGTCCGTTCCCGTCAACTTGACGAATAACGCCCTGTCTGCGCAGATGTGCCTCCTCGTCGCTGAGCGGATCGTCACTCGGAAGTTGTCTGAGGTCGCCTCCGCCTGCTGCAATCGCCTACCAACACCGGCCAGACTAGGCTGCCAACGCGATTTGGACCGATTACCGCCTTCTCGGACAGTGGACCCACGGGTCGCCCTGCGTTGGGCAACCTCACGCGATTGCCAGCTAGAAATGCCTACCGATATTTACGGATATCTGGCCCTTGGGGCGTTGGCACCCGCGTGGGGGCAATTGATCTTACCGTCAACGTCAGCAACGGGCGTGATACGGCCAAGTTGACCAGCCCCTCGCGGCAACTTCCGGCTAGCGCGTTACTCCGGCCGGAACGGGCCGATCCGTAAGATGGCAACCTGGGGTCTAGGATGCAGGGCCCGCCGGATTCGTTCGCGGAGACCACAAAGGCCAGCGACGGACTTACTTGGCCGCAGGTTTGCATTTGGGATCGGCGATTTCGACCCTGCGGTTCTTCATCCGGCCTTCGTCGCGGCTGTTGTCCGCGACAAGTTGGGTCTTGCCGTAGCCCTTAGCGGTCATGCGGGCGGCGGCGACTCCGTGCTGTGTCAGCCAGGTCATGACCGCACGAGCGCGAGCTTCGGACAGAGTCTGATTGTAGGCGTCGGCGCCCACGTTGTCGGTGTGCCCCTGGATTTCGACGTTGAGCGACGGATTCCCTGTCATGAGCGTCGAGACCTGCGTGAGAACCCCATCGGAAGCGGACTGGAGAGTGGATTTGTTGAAATCGAAAAGCACTCCCACCAGGGCCAGATGGCAGTCGGAGGCAAGCGTGGATTTCATCTGATCCGCGGCGGCTTCCTTGCCGACTCGTATGTCATAGTCAGATCCGTGATCGATCAGATACGCCCACAGGTTACGTCCTTTCTTGACGTAGTGAGCGTAAACCACCTCACCACTCGGCTTTTCCTGTTCGATGGTCCATCCTGCCTTGACCAGGGCGTCGTGGTAGACGGCAGCAAAGAGCGCCTGCGAGCCGTCCTTCAACGAGTAGCTTCGGACCACCGATCCGTTGGCGACGATTTCGTCCTGGGTTGCGCCCTTTGGGGTCAGACGGAACGGGGCGTTGTCCTCCTGTCCGCCATGCGCCTGGGAGCCGGGAATCGGCGTCAGAAACGGGAAATCGCCTTTGCCGGCTTCGGGCATTTTCTCCGGCGTTGCGGCGGGTTCCGTCAAGGTCAGCGAGACCGGCGGCGGCGTGAGCTCGATGAGTTCCGCAAAAAAGTTAGTTCCGGGATTATCAGTGCCGGCATTGGCCCACGCCTCGACTCCGTTCCGGTTGTAGTGCAAAACAACCAACAGGCCGCCCTTGAAATCCTCCGAAACAACAGTCCATCCGGCTTGCACTGCGTAGGGCTTCACTGCGGCCCATATCGATTCGCGATCTTTAAACCCCGGAGTGCGTACGAAATTCGCGGTCTTTAAACCCCGGAGTGCGTACAAAGAGGTTCCAGTGGCGGCCGTACCTTTTCGCCTGGTTAGCACCATAGGAGGGAATCGTCACAACGCCCCAGGCTTCGTAACCATACATTTGCTCAATCTTGCCCCAATGAGTCATAAAATCGACCTCAGTTGGAGGTTTGGAGGATTGGGCTAGGCAGGGAATCGCCAGGGCGAGAACTCCGAGAAAGACTCGCATTTGGGTATTGGGCATGGTCCATTGTAATCGCACAAGTTCGCGCCAAAAGCCGGCTTCGGGCTAGTGGCCGGCTAGGCGGACGTGATTCAGGTTGACAGATTGTCGCCGTTGCTGACCTCTGGTTGGCGCGGCGGCCCGAAATGCTCAGAACGCGGAATGCGCGTTTCACGTCACCTGACGCTGTGGAATATTTCGACGCTAACACCCGGAACTTCAGGGATGCAGTTCACGTGCTACAATAACGGGCAGCCTGCTTCTGCCACGGAGCCGATTCTATGAGAACCCTGAAAGCATCCCTGTTGGCAAGTGCGATTGGAACTGGAGCATGGCTGACTGGCCTGACGCGGATAACGTGGCCCGCACATCCCCAGTGGGCTGCGTTCTTCTTGACGATCGGCGCAAATGTCACGCTGATGTACGTTTTGCCTGTGCCACGGAGAGAGTTGCAGTGAAGCCTCACCTACGCCCGGTGCCGATTCACCGGATCACGTAAATCCATGTTGACGGTTTGTCGCCCCATCTCGTTGATTTGAGCGTCGGGCGCAGCCCGCGCGATTTAAGGATAGGCGCGCCCCGGGGCGCCGTTCTCGCGAGACCGCGAATCGCTAACGATAACACCAATCAAGGCTGTCCAAAAATGGTGCCGCTGCGGCTGCCGGCCGGCGCGAGTGACCATTCCGAGTCAACGACCAGCCGGACGGAATCCATGATCGCCAGAATCCGTTTTCGGCGAACTTCCAGATGGGTGACGAGCCGCGCAGCATCTGCGAACATCGACAGTCTCACGGAGTTCCGAATGCGGCCGATTCAGCCGGCGTCCTGTTGAAGAATCGTGGGAATGCCCCGGAGCGCCGCCCCACATCACGCTTGATCGACGGAGTTTACGGGAACTCGCCGGAAGCGCTTTGGACGCGACGTTGTGCCCAGGTTCGCATCCCACGATTCGACTTCGCCCCTGCCAGCTTAGCCGAGCTTGGAGACGACGCGGTAGCGGTCAGTGGATTCCACGTTCATTGCTCCGTGCCGCCCTGTCGCAAATCCGCAGTCCAGTTCACGACGACCGTTCGGACGGGCGTGCCGGTGGCTCGGTCTTGCTCAATCACCAGGAATCGGTGGCCGTCCGGCGCGGGCCAGAACGCGGTGGTGGTAGGAGGGGAATCTGGGAGACGGAAGAGCGGTTTGGGCGTAGCGGCTTCAATTTTGCCCCGCGTGCTGATCTCCACGCTCATGACGGTCCTGTTGGGATCGAGGAAGAACAGTTCCTTGCCGTCCTTCCGCCAAATCGGCGAGTTTCCGCCGCTCAACGAGACCTGGCGCTTCTCGGAAAACGAAGGGTAAGACGCTACCATCACCTGCGAGGCGCCCGATTCCCCGGAAATGTAGGCCACATACTTGCCCTCGGGGGAGAAGCGGAACGAGATTACGGGCGCATCAAAAACGTGAATGGTCTGCGGATGCGGATTGGCGACCGGCCAAGCAGTCAAGGTGTAGGTGAACCTATTGGCTGCCAGAAGGAAGCTTCCGTCCGGGCTGTAATCCTGCGGGGCTCCGGCGTCGAGCACCGGCCGGCTTTGGAGGGAGGATACAGTCACTTCGAGCGCTCCCGGCGAATAGCGGTTGACCGCGATCCGAGCGCCGTCTGGCGACCACTTGCCGAGGGGGTCGCTGACGTCGCCGTGGGCGGTCATGCGTGTGAGAGCGCCGCTGCCCAGATCCATGACCCAAATGTCCGGTTGTCTGCCGCTATAGATTAACAACTGGGCCATATGCCCATCGGGCGAGAGGCGAACACCGTGGTAGTCCAGCTTGGCGCCGATCGTCCCCTCGCGCTTGCCATCGCGCGAATACCAGGCCAACGTGGACGCCGCGGATTGATTGCCGGGCCGGTACATCAAGACTCCGCCGCCCACTTCGAATGCCGCACGACCGCCAGACTCGCTGGTCAACACGCTCTCGGACACCGTCAGCGCGGAGCCGCCCAGGCGGAACGTTGCCGGGTCCATGCGCTGCGCATACAACGCTGCGTCGTGCGCGAAGAGCAACCAGCCAGGAGGCGCCCACGCCGCGCGCAGCGAGTTCTTCAGCACCAGCACGCGCGCGGCAGAGCCCAACTCCTGAACGTAGATTGCGTTCTGGGCCGTGTTCCGACGGCGTTCGAGGTACAAGACATGGCGCCCGTCGGGCATAAACTGCGGCGAGGCGAAGCGCGTGTCGGGGTCCGCCTGGACCGGAAACGCGGGCACCGGCGCGCCACCCCCAGCCGCGATACGCAGCAAAGGACCGTCCATGCGGTTGGCGAATACAATCTCTCCATCGGTGTTCCAGGTCCCGCCGTCGCCGTTCGAGGACGGAGAACTGGGCGTCTGACCTTTTCCAGGCAGGGTGCAGAGGGTGCGCGATGGACCGCCGGCGGCGGGGGCGATCTTTAGTTGATCCTGCGCGAAATAGCCGATGAACTTTCCGTCCGGCGACCAAAACGGCAGGTCCGCGTCTTCCGTGCCATCCAATTGGTGGACGGCAAGCGCTCCGATCGGCCGCACCCAGATCGAGTTAGTGCCATTCTTTTTGCGCAGCACCATCGCGATCTGGCTGCCGTCCGGCGAGGGCGCGAACTCCGGCGTGGCAGGCACCACGGTTTCGTCGTAGCCTTCGGGGATCTCCAGCGGGAAGCGTATCGCCTGCCGTGCGGGCGGTTTGGGGCGAAATAAGATCAATCCTGCAGCTAAGCCCGCGGCAACAGCGATAGCCGCCAGCCCAGCGATGGCCCAGGGCATCCAACGGCGAGCCGGCCGTGTTGCGTCCGCTGGCGCGGCCGACTCCGGCTCGTCGAGCGCGATGCGTGCCTCCCCGATGTCGCGCAGGCGCTGATGGGGGTCCTTGCGCAGGCAGCGTTCGAGGAGGCGGCGCACGTGCGGGGGCGTGGCTTTGGGCAGCGTCGACCAGTCTGGCTCCTCCGCGAGTACCGCCGCCAGGGAATCGCTCATCGTCTCGCCGCCGAAGATCATCATGCCGCTGAGCATCTCGAACAACACCACCCGGAACGACCAGATGTCGGCGCGCTTGTCCACCGGTTTGCCTCGCGCCTGCTCCGGCGACATATACGCAGCGGTGCCGAGGATCACTCCCGCCTGGGTCATCTCCAGTGACAAAGTCGGCGACATCGTTGGACTGCCCGTCGCCGAGACCGGGCTCTCGTCGGTTGCCTTCGCCAACCCGAAATCCAGCACCTTCAGCGTGCCCTCGGGCGTGATCTTGATGTTCGCCGGCTTCAGATCGCGATGCACGATCCCCTTTTCGTGGGCCGCCTCCAGCGCCGCCGCCAGTTGCTTGGCGTACCCGATCGCCGCGTCCACCGGCACCGGCCCCTTCAGTTCCTCGCCGGGCACTAACTCCATCACGATGGCGCCCTGCTCGATGCCGTAGATCGCTGCGATATTAGGGTGGTTCAACGAGGCCCGCACGTGCGCTTCGCGTTCGAAGCGCGTCATGCGTGCGGAGTCGTCGCGGAACGCCTCCGGCAGCACCTTGATGGCGACGTCGCGATTGAGCTTGGTGTCCGTCGCACGATAAACGGCGCCCATGCCGCCTTCGCCGAGCTTTGAGACAATTCTGTAATGGGCGATTGACTGTTGCGGACTCATTGAGACGTGAATTTGAGGATATTACCACTTTCCGGCCGATTGACGCACCACTCGGACAATGGGGCCGACGATTGGGCCCCCCGGAGCGAAGCATGATCGAGTTGGCGCAGGGAGAGCTACCGATATGTTCCGATATCGAGGCGGGAAATCACTTGTGGATTGCGTCCGGTTGGACGATCCACCCGGTGGCGACGGTAAACGCTACGCCGTTAGGCAGGAGTAACGTGCTGGGAATCCCCCGCCGGGCCAACTTCGCATTCTGCCCGAGCGATTCACGGCCACTTCACTGTCAGGGCGTAAATCTCCTGCGTGCCGATGTCGCGCGCGAATACGGCGGAACCGTCAGGGGCAACGCTGATTTCCGTATTCCCACCCGGGCCGGTCGCACGGTGCAGGTCTTTCAGGCTGGTGATGGTCTCGATTTTACGATCCGCCAGGCGCACCCGGAAAACCATGGGGTTTCCGCCGCCGGTGGTGTACTCCACAGACTTTTGGTCCGGGGTCCGGATCCAGTTGACGAGGTAATGCGGAGCGGTGAATGAAGCCAGTTCGGACCATTGCGGCGTTCCGACATCGAAAACTATGAGCTTCGTGAAATCGGCCGTGCCAGCGACGATCCGATCGGCTCCTACCCACTGCGGATTAATCAGGCCG
>OKRF01000005.1:0-9465 GCA_900290315.1 Candidatus Sulfopaludibacter sp. SbA3
GCTCGGGATTTTCGAGGGTGGAACGGGTGTTCGGCGTGTGCGGTTAGTTGCCGGCTCCGTAACCACTCTCCCTGAGAAACGCCTCAGAGCCGGTGATGTGCAGAATGCGGCGCACGGCCTCGCGCTTGTCCGCGGCGCGACGATAAAATGCTTCGCAGATCTTGTAGCCGATGTAGTAACCCAAGTCGGCTGGGCGATCTTTGGACTTGTCTCCCTGATACAGCCAGTGGCTGGCGTCCGTACCCGTCATTTCTTTACGAAACTCCGCCCAAAGGGCCTGTTCATGGGCATCTCCGTAACTGCGCTGGATTCTGTTGATGATTCCTCCGGAGATCATTTCGCCCATGAAATCGGCGCCACCTTCGTTCAAGGCCTGCTGTAACACCGTGGCTTTGCCGCTTTCGGACGGCTGCTGGATGTGGATCAACTCGTGAGCCACAATGTGCGGCAGGTTGGCGATCTGGCCGGCCACGGCGCGCTCCCAATCGTTCAACTCGTCGACGGGAGTACTCTCGCTACGAGCATTCATTTCCACGCCGATCAGCAGACCGTTCGAAGAAACGGTGCCCGCCGAGTTCATCCGTCCAATCACAAAGTACACATCGGGGAAAACGGCATCCGGATAGATCTCCTTGAGGCGGCGAAAGCTCGTCCGAATGGCCTCCTTGATGGACGGGTCCCGATCCACCGCCAGCGTGCTCTCGCGAATCGCCGTGTAGTAGCGCGGGCGCGCCGATACGGTGGCGGCGAGAACGCGCCCGTTCTGAATGCGGCTCTTCAGAAAATCGTGAAGTCCGGCAGTTCCGGGGTCGATGTATTCGCTCTGGAACAGCGCGGCGGCGTCTTTCAGCGAAACCTTGTCGAAGACCCGCCAGAAATTTGGGATGTCACTGGTGATGAGACGCGCCGCATCGGGATCCTGATTCGGCTTTGCAGGCCGGCCGGGCGTGGCGATCATGCATGCCAGAAACGCCACCAGGAAGGCGCCCCTGCCACGCCAATTCGAAGTGTCCATCGATTCCCCTCAGTCCTACATTACTGCCAATTCCGCGCATGGTTACCGACTTTTTACTTCATGATCCCGAAGACCGCATCGGCGGACTTTCGTGAAGGCACACAATCGTCAGAGGCAGGCACCTGCAGGGCGGAGAGTCATTGTTGAAGCAGAGAGGAATGAGAGGGCGGCCTGCATCAAAGCGGCAGGCTTGCAAATCTCAATTCCCGGTCGGGACTTTGTCGACGCTTTCGATCTTAAGGACTTCTACCATTCCCCGTTGCGATTCCAGTTTCAAACCCAACTGGTCGCGCACGGCCGCGACGATATCGGACGCGGAATCGGCTGGATCACCGTCCGTGGAGATCGATGGAAGGTAAGTCAGCACAATCAAATAGTCGCCATTGAGGCCGGTTTTGTTGATCACCGGCCGGCCCGCGACTTTTCCGAGCCTCTCGCAGAGGTCGGGCAAATGTCTGGCCATAAAGAGAACTCTCCCGTCACTGAGGGAGGAGCGCGTGGGAACGTGGGCGCCGTAGCGGGGCAACTTCGCTCCGCCCTTATCGACCAGGAGGGCGAGAATCGGCCTTTCGTCCGAGTCGCGACGAGCGACCAGATGAAAACGTTCCTTGAGCAACGCCTGGAGCATGGGCATCAGGGCATGTTCCGGCAAGTCGCCTGAGGCCTTTGCGGTGATGTCATAGCATTGGGAATCGAGCCAGGGGGGCCCGGACACGCGGTCGTCGGTCAGGTTGTAGGCGCGGCTGATGATTCTCAGGAGTGGAGCGTTTTCCGCGGTGAGCTTGCCGTGCGACGCGGAGAGATCCCAGCGCCCCCGGCATGCGGCGGTAAGATTCGGCTTGACGCTGGCCACTTCAAATCGCGCTTCGGGCGCCTGAGCGTGAAGGAGGGCGGTGGAGAGTGCGAAAAGAATCTGCCGGGCGAGGGTTGGTGGCATGGTGCAGATTATGGGCATGCAATTCGCGGGCCGGGAGAACGGTTGCACAGCCGGAAAGACGACAGGGTCGAAAAACAGGGCCGGGGCCAGGGGTTGTGTGCGGCTCCCGTTTTGCGGGGCGGTCCGCCCCTAATTGACAGACGACAAAAAACGATCGTCTGTCCCACTCGTCTGTGGCGGCGCTCCCACAGTTGGGCCGCATACTCACTATTGCTCAGCGGCCGGGCTGTTGCTACCGTCAATGGACGGAGGGGTATCCGGCAATGCGAACTTTTGTTCTGCTCGCGCTCGGCACGCTCCACGCCCAATCGCCAGGACCGCAACAGCAGCCGCTCACCTTCGAGGTTGCCTCGGTGAAACCGTTTTCGCCGGCATCGGCAGGCGGCGGGCGCAAGGGAGGAGGCGGCGGGCCGACGGGCCCGGGCACGGCCGATCCAGGCCGGATTCACTATGCAGCCATCCGTCTGAAGGACCTGGTCATCGCCGCCTGCAATGTGAATGAGTTTCAGATCGTGGGACCGGCGTGGTTGGAGGCCAGCGATGAAACTACCAGGTTCACGATCGACGCTACCATGCCGCCAACCACTACCAAGGAGCAACTGCGAGTGATGCTGCAGAACCTGCTGGCGGAACGCTTCAAGCTGGCGATGCACCGCGAAACCCGGGACCTTGCCAGGTATTCGCTGACAGTCGCCAAAGGCGGGCCGAAAATGAAGGAGGCGGCGGAATATCAGGCGCCCCCGGCCGCACCCGGCGGGGGACGCAGACCAGAATCCAACGACCGGTATGGCTTTCCGATCCACCTGTCGCGGGAGCAGGGCAGAACCTGGAGCTGGGGGATCAACGGCCGCGGCCGCCTGGGTGGCGAACGAGCGACCATCCAAGACCTGGCGCAGGAACTGATGAGAACCCACTTGAGAACGCTGATCACGGATGACACCGGCCTGAAGGGCAAGTACGACTTCCTTCTGACCTACTCCAGGCCTCGCGTGGACATGTCCCAGAGCGATATGCCCGACTGGGTGGCAAACCCACCGGAGGTTTCGGAGCCGATCCCCGATCTGTTTGCGGCTATGCAGTCCCAACTGGGGCTCAAACTGGAAGCGAAGAAGGGGCCAGCGGAGGTGCTCGTCATCGATCACATCGAAAAGAGGCCGACAGAGAACTAGTGGGGCGAGCGCCCATTTCATCGCAATCGGGCGTAACCGAGACTAATTCTTCGCCGGCACCTGCTCCACGTGATCGATGACGAACAAATCGACGGGCGCCCGCTGAGCAACCAACCTGAGTCCGAGTTGTTCCTGCACGGCGGCGGTGATGGGCGGAGAGCCCGGCTGATCGCCCGCCTGGTGTTCCGCATCGTCGGGGGTCCAGTGCAGGCTGAAGTTGAAGAGCCCGTCGATTCCGGTCCGGTCGAGCACCGGACGGTCCAGGAAAAGCGAAAGCGTTTCGGCCAACTCCGGGCTGGAGACCATGTGCCCAATGGCGCGGCCTCGCCCGGCGCCAACGCGTCCGTCACCCTCCTGCTTCTCGCGCTTTTCCACCTTGAGCTGAAAGCCTTCCTTTGCCGGAACGAGCGCGTAGACCGAAAGCTCCTTGGTCTCGCGGTGAAACGCCAGCTTAAAGCGCTCGATCAGAAGCGCCTGCAGCATGAGGCGTAGCTGGTCTTCCGAAGAGCCAGCCGGCGCCCGGGCGGCAATATCGTATTTCTCAGAGGTCATCCACTGAGGCATGTGCGCGAGTTGATAGACAGCGACATGGTAGGCGTAAGGAATCAGGAACTGCAGCGAGTAACTTCGCGCGGTGAACGCCGCGGGATTGGTCTGAAAGGAGGAAGGCGTTCCAGGCACACTCGGCTTGACGGACGCGGCTTCAAATGCCCGCGGCGCCTGCGCGAAGAGGGCAATCGAACAAAGCGCCGGCATCGCGCCGCGAAAGGCAAGGCTTCCCATTTCGGAATCATACCAGCAGGGAATCCCTCGCAGGCGTTTAGTGTCCCAGAGTGCTCAAGTGCTCCTCCAGCGCTTTTCGGAGGGCCGCTTTCGCGGGCTTGGTGAGAGTGGAATCCGCGGCAAGAAGTTGCAGCGTCTTCTTGTAGACTGCCGCGGCCTTTGTGAGATCGCCAATCGCCTCCAGGGCCTCGCCCAGCGACTGGCGCAGGGTTCTCGAACCTGGTACGAACTCAACGGCCAATCCCAGCATTGTAGCCGCGTCTTGCTTGCGCCCGTCCTCGCGGAGAAACGATGCGGCACCGTCAAGCACATCGGGGTCGTTGGTCTTGAAGCCAGCCAGGAACTGCCGCGTCTTGTCTGGACCATCCTGCAAAAACAGCCGGGCAAGCTGTTTACCTGTGGGCTCCGGGGGCAGCGGAGGCTTGTATCTCAGGCCGGCGCCCTTCAGGAATGCAAGGGCTTCGGCGTCGCGCTTCACGTATGCATTGAGAAACTGCAGGATACGGAGACCAATTTGATCGTAGTTTCGCCGGGCCGAGGCAGCCTTGCCGGAATTGCCCGAAAGATCCGCCAGCAAGGATTCTCCGATCATGCCCTGGCTGATGAAGTCGTTGTGCTCCTGGTTGTCTACCGTCGACTGATATCGAGGCGCGGAAGACAGGTAGGAATCGAAGGGATCGAAACGTGGTTTCTTCAGCCGGTCGGCAAAGAGGATCACGGGCACCGGCGACTTTCGATTGCGGCCGAACATCGCTCTGACATCCGCACACAGCGGCGACTCCAGACCAACATATTCGACGGTGGAATCCACAGAGACGACGGCATCCACCGGCGAACCCGGCTGCGCGCGCCAGGCGAGCACAGCCTGCGCTCCGTAACTGTGCCCCATGGCGCCCAGCCGCGATGTGTCCGCAAACGGCAGAGTGCCCACAAAGCGGCCCAGGAAGCTCAGGTCATCGAGCGACGTGAAGAAGTCGCCGTCGATGTTCAAGTCAGTGGAATCCGCATCTTGATAGGCGCTGCTCACCACCACGTATCCGTGAGAGGCGAGGTATTCAAATACGACGGAATTGTCCTCGAAGGTTCCGCCCAGGCCCGGATGGTAAATGACCGTTGGGAACTTTCCAGCGGCGGGTGACGCATCCTGGTGAGCGAAGGTGTCTGTGGAGAGGAATTTGTCCCAAGCGGCGCGTTGCTCTCTCGTAAGTGAAGCGAACTCCCGTTGGAGCATGTACTGGCAGGCGGTATCGCGCGTGTATTTCCGCAAACGTTGGGTAAATTCCGGAACGGGGGAATCGGTGGAGATGGCCCGGAAATAGTCTCGATATATCATCGGCCCGGCGGTTCCGGCGGCCGCGGGGTACCAGACGGCAATAAAGATGGGGCGGGGGTTCTTCACGCCGGTTTTTCCGTCTGCCGTGTAATCCGGGTCGTAGGATCGCGCCGTATCGAGCTGATACAAGGATCGAAAGCCCACCGAATAAGGGCCGGGCTGGAGAGTGCCCCAAAGGCGCGGTGCCGGGGGCGTCTGAGCAGTGGCGGCGAGCACGGTCACGAGCGGCAGCAGAAGTGACGAACACCTGTGCGCGGCCGAACACCCGAGAGCAGCTTGTATTCCGGTCATAAGGGCGCAACGCCCCGTCTCACTCAGTGTATCCGTTTCGGATAAGCAGATCCATTCTGCCTGCAACGCTTGGGTTGACATTTTACCCGTCTGGGCTGATACTGAGGTGAAATGTCGACCCAAGAGGGGGACGGATGTCATGTTTGGGCGCAAACGGCAATCGAGTGACTTCGGGGACGAAATTCAGGCACATCTGCAACTGGAGATTGACCACCTCAGAGAGGAAGGCCTGAGCGAGGAGGAGGCCCGGCGCACCGCTCGGCGCAGCTTCGGCAATGTGACGAGGGCGGAAGAGCGATTTTACGAAGCCGGCCGCTGGTGGTGGGCGGACACACTCCGGCAAAATCTTCGTTTTGGCATGCGGATGCTGGCCCGGAATCCCGGTTCGTCGGCTCTGGCAATCTTCGCCCTGGCACTCGGCATCGGCGCCAATACCGCGATCTTCAGCCTGTTGCATGCGGTCCTGCTGCGCCATCTGCCGGTGGAGCGGCCGGACCAACTGGTGCTGTTTGGCGAAGGCGAGTGGGTCGGCGACATGAGCGAACTGCCCAATCGAAGCTGGCAGCTCTTCTCATATGACACCTTTCGCGAATTCAAGCGGAAGACCGCTGTCTTCTCCGGCGTAGCCGCCGTCAACAGCATTCTGTTCACGACCCACGGGCGCGTAGGTGGCGGCGCCAACATGGAGAAGATGGGCGCGGAACTGGTGTCCGGCAGTTACTTCCATACCCTGGGCGTGAAGGCGATTCTGGGGCGAACCCTGACCGCTGCGGACGATGTGACGCCTGGCGGTCATCCGGTCGCCGTAGCGAGTTACGCCTGGTGGCAGCGGCGGATGGCGGCGGATCCTGCAGCCGTCGGTACCACCGTGACGATCGGCGCCACGGTGTACAGCGTGATCGGAGTCGCGCCGCCGGAATTCTTCGGGGTGACCGTGGGACAATCGCCCGACCTGTGGATTCCGCTGGCGATGGAGAAGGAGATCTCGCCCGGGTGGAATGGGCTGGATAAGAAACTGTTCCAATCGCTATACATTTTCGCCCGCCGCAAACCCGGTGTCAGCATGCAGCAGGCGAGCGCCAACACCAACCTCTTGTTCGGCCAGATTGTGAAAGGGTATGCCCGCCCGCAACCTTCTGCGCAACAACTCGCCGCCATCGGGCGCGCCAAAATCGAACTGACACCGGCGGCCACCGGGCTTTCGCAATTGCGTTTCAGGTTCTCGTCCCCGCTGCGCATCCTGATGGCCGTGGTGGGGGCGGTGCTCCTGATCGCCTGCGCCAACGTGGCGAACCTGCTGCTGGCGCGAGCTACCGCACGACAACGCGAGATTGCGGTGAGAATGTCGATGGGCGCGGGCCGTTCACGCCTGATTCAACAACTGCTGGTAGAGAGCGGGCTGATGGGCCTTGCGGGCGCGGCGCTCGGCGTCATGCTCGCCTGGTGCGCGAGTCAGTTGCTGCTGGCCATGGTGTCCATGGGACCCGATCCGCTGCCTATCCGCGTTGCGCCGGACGGGCAAGTGCTCGGTTTCACGCTGGCTGTGACCCTTGTCACGGTGCTGCTATTCGGAACTCTGCCAGCGCTGCGTGCCACGCGCCTGGAACTGGCCCCCTCGCTAAAGGAAGGCCGCGGCATGGTGGGCGGCTCGCATCGCAATCTTCTGGCGCGTGGCTTAATCGTGGGGCAGGTGGCGCTCTCCCTGGCGCTGCTGGGCGGCGCGGGCCTGTTTCTGCATAGCCTGGTGAACCTGACGCACGTGGACACCGGCTTCGATAAGCGCAACGTCCTGGTCGCGGGAATTGACCCGGTGGGCGCGGGGTATCAGGACGATGACCGGCTGCGCAATATGATGCAGCGCGTGGAAGAGCGAGTGCGCGCGATTCCCGGCGTTCAAGCGGCCAGCTTTTCTTTCTTCGCTTTCAATGAGGGCGGATTGACCTACGGAGTCACCGTCCCCGGCCGGCCTGGATCCGAACACGACCCCGGCGTGGCCCAGAACATCGTGGGCGCGCAGTATTTGAACGCCATGAAACTGCCGATACTCGCCGGCCGCGGCCTCACTTCGCAGGATAACGGCGCGGGCCGCAAAGTCGCGGTGATCAACGAGACGATGGCCCGCGTCTACTTCCCGGGGGTTTCTCCGGTGGGACGGACCTTTTCCATAGGCGACCACCCTTCGTGGCAGAACATCGAGGTGGCCGGGGTGGTAAAACGCGAAGTACCTGGACCTGGACGAACAGCAGCGGCCGGCCGCCTTCTATCCGTACGCGCAGCACCGCGGCATTCTTTATGACTTCGTGACGCGCTCCGCGGTAGATCCGAAACTGCTGGTCCCGCAGATCAACAGAGCGGTCGGCGAGGTGGACCCGAACCTTGCCATTTTCGACTTTTCCACCTTGGCGGAGGTCGTAGATCGATCCATGGCCACTCAGAAACTGATCGCCCAACTCTCCGTGCTTTTCGCCATCCTCGCGGCGCTGCTGGCGAGTGTGGGCATCTATGGTGTGATGTCTTACGGGATCGCGCGGCGGACCAATGAATTCGGCATCCGCATGGCCTTGGGCGCCCACCCCACCGGCGCTCTCTGGATGGTGCTGGGGGCGGTGGCCGGCGTCGCGATCGGGATCGCGTTAACTCTGGCCTGTGGCAGGCTGGTGGAAAGCGAACTTTTCGGCCTGAAGCCGTGGGAAAGGCCTGAAGCCGTGGGATCCGCTGGCCATCGGTGTGGCGGCGGCGCTGATGATCGGGGTCGCCGTTCTGGCGGGCTGGCTGCCGGCGCGACGGGCCACTCGTATCGATCCCATCATCGCCTTGCGGTACGAATAAACTTCACTTTCGTATACCCGCCGGGGTATATTGGGGAGTGCGCCTGCGAACGTTAAGTCTGCTGGCGGCCGCTTTTGCGCTCCCGCTTGGCGCACAGGACGCCGCCACGCCCGAGAACGAGAAGTGGAATCTATTCTATCAAGCCACCTCTATCGGGCAATATCATCCTGGATTCTCAGCCCTCTATTCCGGCCCGTTCAGCTTGCTGAACCATCCCGAAGCCGAGGTGTCTCTCACCACTACGCTGTTCTTCGGCTGGCGGCCGTTCGCCAACACGCAATTCTACTTCGACCCTGAAATCGCGGGCGGACGCGGCTTCAGCGCCACGAATGGCGTGGCCAACTTCCCCAACGGCGAGATGCCACGCGTGGCCACTGCCACGCCGAAGCCTTATATTGCCCGCCTGTTTGTGACTCAGGACTTCGGCTTTGGCGACGGCCGCGAGACCACGGAAAGCGACGAAAACCAGCTCGGCGGATCGCGGCCCATGACGCGCTACTCCATCTCGGTGGGGCGCTTCACGGTGACCGATTTCTTCGATAACAATAAATACAGTCACGATCCGCGCACTCAGTTCATGGGCTGGGGCGTGATGTATAACGGCGCCTGGGACTATGCCGCCGATACGCGCGGCTACACCTGGGGCTGGGTCCACGAACTGCACACCAAGCGATTTTCCCTGCGGTATGGCAGTGCCGCCATGCCGCTGACGGCCAACGGCGAGCGCTTCGACCGCCGGCTGTTTCGCGATCGTTCAGATATGTTTGAGGGCGAGGTCCGCTACCAGCCGCACGGCCACGATGGCGCCATCCGCCTGCTGAGCTATCAGAATCGCGCGGACATGGGGAACTATGCCGAAGCACTGCGCCTCGCCGCGCAGACCGGCGGCAAACCCGACGTGGTGGCCACCCGCAAAGTGGGCACGCTGAAATACGGATTTGGCCTCAATGTTGAGCAGGAGGTCGCGAAGGGCGTGGGGATCTTTGGCCGCCTGGGGTGGAATGACGGCAAGACCGAGAGCTTCGCCTTCACCGCCATCGACCGGCTGGCGACGATCGGCGTCTCGGTCAATGGCAAGCGGTGGCACCGGCCAGATGATACGGCGGCT
>OKRF01000005.1:9475-12626 GCA_900290315.1 Candidatus Sulfopaludibacter sp. SbA3
AATGGCAAGCGGTGGCACCGGCCAGATGATACGGCGGCGAGTGAAGTGACGGTCGCGGGAGTCTCGGGCATCCATCGTGAGTATTTGGAGCGCGGCGGGTCCGACTTCCTGATTGGCGATGGGGCTCTGCGTTACGGGCCGGAGACCATTTCGGAAAGCTACTATTCGGCGCGGCTGGTCTCGTGGCTATTCGTCACGATGGACCTGCAGCACATCAACAATCCGGCCTACAATCGCGATCGTGGCCCGGTGTGGGTGGGCACTCTGCGGCTGCATATGGAGATGGGGAAGAAGTAAGGGGTGGAGAGGTTATGGGGTAGTCACCAGGAAGGGCCGGGCGGCTGTTCCTCTTTGCAGCCGAACCAAAGTGGTATAACAGTCATATCAGATGCGCTTCAGCTTCGATCTTCGAAAGAGCCGGCGCCTCAGGGCCAACCCTCGACGGGGCATAGGCTTTGAAGAAGTGCGGGAGTTGTTCTCACACCCATATTGGCTAGATCAACGGTCTGACGTTCCCGAACAGTATTTGGCCGTTGGCTGGGTGGGAGAGCGGCTGTACTCTGTCATCTTTGAATTCAGGGAAGACGAAGAGGGCGAGATACTGCACCTCGTCACTCTGTGGAGATCGACCAAAGAGGAGATCCAACTTTATGAAGAGAATTCGTAAAGCCGCAAAGCCCGTTTCTGCCGATGCGATCGCGCGGATGGCGGATCGGGGCAAAGACGTTTCCCGCTTCTTCAAGGGCGAAGGCCGCATGGTTCAGCCAATTCAGCGGGTAAATGTTGACGTGACTGCCAGCATGTTAGAGGAACTGGACAGAGCGGCTCAGGACCTGAACGTGAGCCGTCAGGCGGTAATTAAGACGCTGGTTCGGCAGGCGCTTGATCAGCACTACCTCGCACAACGCGCGAGGCGGCCACAGTCAACGTCGTAGGGGGTCCGCCACTACACCTTGGCGAACAGCTTGGCCAGGATCTTCATCGCCTGGTCGACATCTTTTTCTTTGGCGATGTATGGCGGCAGGAAGCGCAGCACTGTGTCGTGCGTGCAGTTGAGGAGCAGGCCGGCGGCCATGGCGTCCAGCACAAGCTGTTTGCCGGGGATGGCGAGTTCCACGCCCACCATCAGGCCGAATCCGCGGACTTCTTTCACGAAGCTGTGTTTGCGCGCCAGTTCGTTGAGCCGCAAGTGAAAGTAGCCACCCACTTGCTGGATGGAAGGCAGGAGTTCGTCCAGAACGTCGAGAAATTCGAGCGCCACGCGGCAGGCCAGCGGACCTCCGCCAAAGGTGCTGCCATGCATGCCGGGTTTGATGGCCGCCGCGGCCTTTTCATTGGCGAGGATGAAGCCGAGTGGGAGGCCGCAGGCTACCGGCTTGGCGGCCACGACCACATCCGGCAGCGTCACCTGTTGGGAGCGCTGATAGGCGAAATAGGTGCCGGGGCGTCCCACACCACACTGGGTTTCGTCGGCCACCAGTAGGGCATTGTGACGATCGGCCAACTCCCGCGCCTTGGCGACATATTCGTGAGTCAGCGGATTGATGCCGCCTTCCCCCTGAATCAGCTCCATGACGATGCCCGCAGTGTGGTCGCTGCAGGCGGCCTCTAGCGCGGCGATATCGTTTAGAGGAACGAAGGTCACGCCCGCCAGCAGGGGCTCGAAATCGCGCCGGTACTTGGGCTGGCCGGTGATGGAGAGGGCACCCATGCTGCGGCCGTGAAAGGAGTTATCCAGAGCGATGATTTGATATTTCTCGGCTTGCAGGGCGCGGCCGTGCGAATGGATCATCTTGATGGCGCCTTCGATAGCCTCTGTGCCGCTGTTGCAGAAGAAGGTGCGCGCCATGCCGCTCATCTCGCAAAGCCGCTTGGCCAGAGGACCCTGATACTGGTGATAGTAGAGATTGGAAGTGTGGATCAGCAGACTAGCCTGTTCGCGCAGCACTTTCACAATGCGCGGGTGCGCATGGCCCAGGGCATTCACGCCGATTCCGGTAATGAAATCGAGGTAGCGGTTGCCGGCTTGATCGTAAGCGTAGCACCCTTTCCCGCGGGCCAGAAGGAGCGGATACCGGGCGTAATTCTGCAACAAATAATCCCGCTCCAGGTCCATGATGGCCTGGGCAGAGTTGTCCACAACAGGGAGAAGGGTGCTGGTCATCTACACATCATAGCGCGTCCCTCTGGCGGCATTCGTAAACCGTTCGCTTTCATACGGCTAGGGGGCCTCCCGCTCGACCCCGCAAAGTCCCCGTTCAACCCTTTCTCCTGCCGTACAACCAATAAATTCAACGTTTTAATGGCAATCGGTAGGCCCGCGGCCCTTTCCTTCCCTATACTTTGGACAAGCGCACTTCTATTCTTATTGGCATTGGGACGCTGAGCACTGGAGGAGTGGAACGAGATGCACAAGCCTATTAAATATGCAGAGAAGGTATTGACTGTTGCCGCCGGCGCGGCCTGGACCGTATTCGACAAGCTCAACCAGATCGGTCAGAATCCCGGCTTCGTGCCATCTTGGAGCGACAAACCCCTCCTGAAGTCCTGGGAAAAGACTAAACCCCCTCTCGGTTGGCCCCGGCAGACCGATTCGCTCTGCCCCCGCTGTGTCCCGGAAATCCGCCAGCAGATTCTGGATGGCAAGACGCCCCTGGAAGTGCTCTACACGGATAAGCCGGGCGAGATCAAGGCTCAGGTGATCGAGCGCGATGGCAAGATCCTGATGGTGAAGGATTGCCCGATCCATGGCCATTTCGAAGACGTGATGGCGATCGATACCGCGTTTTTCAAGCACCTGGAAGACGTGTTCCCCGGCCGCGACATCCGCGCCCACAACGATTCCAGACTGCACAAGCACGGCTCCAGCACAATCACCCATGGACGCGGCTCGGTCCTCACGGTGGACCTGACCAACCGCTGCAACATGATGTGCGACCCCTGCTTCATGGATGCCAACCAGGTGGGCTTCGTGCATGAGCTGAGCTGGGACGATATCCGCACGCTGCTCGACAACGCCATCACCATCAAGCCCAAGCGGCAGATGTCGGTGCAGTTTTCGGGCGGCGAGCCGACGCTCTCACCCTACTTCGTGGACGCCGTGCGCTATGCGCGTGACGTAGGCTACACCTCCGTGCAGGCGGCCACCAAC
>OKRF01000313.1 GCA_900290315.1 Candidatus Sulfopaludibacter sp. SbA3
AAGCCGCGGGTCCGCCCGCAAACCGTGCCAGGCTCGAAATTCGCCGCCTTTTGGCGAATCTTCGTGCCTGGCTCGAGTTTGCCCCTTCGCGAATTCCCGACGCGCATTCCCGGCATTTTCATCCCACCAGGTGAAGCATCGCCAAGCGAGCCACATAACCCGAGTCTGTGACTCCTGCGAGACCTGGTAACGCCGGCGGTCTTGCCGCCGGTCAGACTCGCGATACGCCCGAGTCACATCCCGTTCCATCCGACGCAGTCGGTGGCGTTGCTGGCGCCCGGCCCCAGTTTCATCCCACTGGGTGAGGCATCGCCGCATGCGCCGGCTCTCTCGAAAATGCCGCAACGTCTGTCCCACTCGGCGACCAAAGGAACCGGCGACAAGATCGCCGGCGCTACCAGGCGCGCGGATTTTCATCCCACCGGGTGAGGCATCGCCGCATGCGCCGACTGTCACTTGTCCGCTCGGGGTCGCGCGTAGTTTACTTTTTCATGGTTTGAGATCCGAATTCCAGAATCAAGCGGATGCCCATTGACTCTTCACCACTGACTCCCTCTTTCTAAAGGCATTGATAATTAACAGAGTTTATTTGGGGTTTACCCGATTCCGCTTAGCCACAAAATGAGACATCCTGCAATACAGCGGAGCTCTTACTGGGTGCTCCAAGGTTCGCAAATAGGATACGGCCAACGGCAGATCTTGACGCCCATGGCCGGCCACAGGAGGGAAGTCACATGGGTAACGAATGCTTGAGTTCAGACCTGCGATGCTTGAGTTCAGACCTGCGAAGTGTTTGCGATGAACTGGGATTCGTGACCCGCTCGCCGCGCATGATGCCCCTGCTGCTTCGCGCCCGGAAAGCGGCCGAAGTAAGTGACATCACCGTCCTTCTGGAGGGCGAGACGGGAACCGGGAAACAGGTCCTGGCACAGGGGATCCACCGCCTCGACCGGAAACGCAGGTCGTTCTCATTCGTGACTGTACATTGCAGCACAATTACCGAAGCCCTCGCCGAGAGCGAACTGTTCGGGCATCAGCGAGGCTCGTTTTCGGGTGCCGTCACGGACCGCAAGGGACTCTTCCAGGCGGCCCAACATGGCACCATCCTGCTGGACGACCTCAACGACCTTCCGTTCCCCCTCCAGGGCAAGTTGCTGGACGTCATTCAGCGCGGAACGGTGCGGCCGGTCGGCTCCGATGCCGAGATTCGGATCGATGTGCGGATCATTGCCGCCTGCAACCAGCCGCTCGAACCCATGGTCCAGGAAGGGCGTTTTCGCACCGATCTTTACCACCGCTTGAATGTCGTCAAACTGTCATTGCCCCCTCTGCGCGATCGCACCGAAGACCTGGATAGCCTCATGCTGGCCCTGGCCCGGCGGCACGGCAGCCTCTACGGACCGGTCGATTCGGTCGACCCCGGCCTGCTGGATTTTCTGGCCACTCAGCCATTCCCCGGAAACATTCGTGAACTCGAGAATGCCGTTCAGCGAATGCTATTCCTGAAGACCGGGGGCGCATCGTTCGAAATGAAGGATTGGATGGCGCAGTCGCAGGCGCAGGAAATCGTGCGGCTCGCCCCGGATCTGCTCGCCGAGGCCGCCAGCGCCATTTGGCGCGTGATTTCCCAGCGCGGTGTTTCCTGGGACGATGCCTTTCAGGAAATCGAGCGGCGAGTCTTGCAGGCCGCCATCGAGCTCGATGGTTGTACACGCCGGGAGATTGCCGAGCGCCTGCAGACCAGCGAACGCACTCTCTACCATAAGATGCGCGCATACGGACTCAGCCGGGCAGGCGGCTTGTGTCGGGCTGCGGCAGCCGCCACTGCCACTTTCGGCAGTCATTAAGACACCCTACTGCCATTTGCGGCGGTACCGCATCTCAGCGGAATCCAGCTAGGGAAGATTCGCCAGCCCCGACCGATCGGGACAAGCCCTGCCATTTCAGCGGCCTCACTCCCCTATTCGGAGGATTCGTGTTTGACTGCGCTAACTCGCAAGCAATGGCGCTCCTCGTGCAATAAGGCCGACACCTTTAAGTGGATGAAGGACGACGACGGAGAATCCGGCTTGACCGAAGGATGCGAGACGCAGATCGGAGATCGCGTACGATTTGCCGCGGCCGATGTTTTTCTGCCCGGTCCGGGCGGCGTGTTAACGCCAGTCTCCGACGTGAGTCAATTGGACGGCACGGTGATCGAGTTTTCCGATTCCGGCTCCAGGTTGCGGGCCTTCGCCGTGATTGAAGTGGTCAGTAAGCAGATGATGGTCGTTCCCGTGGAGAAGTTAGAGCGGTTAGTCAGCCGTCCTGCACTCAGGCCGTTGAAGGAAGAGCCAGAACAGTAGTCGAGATTCGGAAGGAGAGAGAATTCATGCCAGTTCCGGTTAGTTATCCCGGCGTTTATGTGGAAGAGATTCCGAGCGGAGTGCGCTCCATCACAGGCGTTGCCACGTCGATCGCGGCATTTGCCGGGTGGGCGCCGCAGGGGCCCGTCGACCGGGCCCAATTGATTCTAAGCTGGGCCGACTATAACCGGCAGTTCGGAGGCTTGGACGCACGCAGCGTCCTGGGATATTCGGTATCCCAGTTCTTTGCCAACGGCGGTCAACAGGCCTACATCATCCGGCTGGTGTCTGGAGCCAAACCCGGAGCGGTGACGATCGGACCCCTGACGCTGACGGCGCAGAATCCGGGCACTTGGGCCGCCAATTATGGAATCGCGATTAAGGGCCAGACCGGAAGCACCACACGGTTCCAGCTTCGCGTCGTCTACGCACCGCCGGGAGCCACCAGCGAAGTGACGGTGGAGTCTTTCGATAACGTCTCTATCATCACGCCTGACCCGCAAGGCCGATTCGTCGCCGATGTGATCAACAGCGAATCGAGTTACATCACCGCATCGGTGACGGCAGGCGCCAGCGCCGCGCCCGCCAACACCACGTTGCCTTCTCCTACATTGAAGACTGGCAGCGATGACGGTACCGTTCTAGTGCCGAACAGCGCCGGATTCGAGACTGCGCTCAACATCGGCGGCAGCACCCAGAGTGGCATCGTTCTTCTCGATCACGTTGACCTGTTCAACATCCTGTGCGTCCCCGGCGAGACCTCGAATCCCATCCAGACTTCTCTGGAGCAATACTGTCAGTCGCGCCGCGCCTTCCTGATTGCCGATCCCGATTCGACCATCACGGATTACACCAAACTGACTACCGGTCCGCAGATCGCGGGTAACAACGCGGCGTTCTATTTCCCCTGGATCGAGGCCCCCGATCCGCTGAATCAGAACCGTCTGCGGAGTTATCCGCCATGCGGTTTCGTCGCCGGAATCTATGCCCGGATCGACGCCAGCCGTGGCGTTTGGAAAGCACCGGCTGGAACCGAAGCCACGCTGATCGGAGTCAGCGGCGTGAGCGTCGCGCTGAACGATCAGGAAAACGGAATCCTGAATCCGGTGGCGGTGAATTGCATTCGGAATTTCAGCGTGTATGGCACCGTGGTGTGGGGCGCCCGCACCGTCGAAGGTAACGACGAAATCGGCTCGGACTGGAAGTACATCCCGGTGCGGCGTCTGGCCCTGTACCTGGAAGAGAGTCTCTTCCGCTCGCTGAAGTGGGTGGTGTTCGAACCCAACGACGAACCGTTGTGGGCGCAGATTCGCCTGGACGTCGGCTCTTTCATGCAAACGCTATTCCGGCAGGGAGCCTTCCAGGGCTCAACCCCGCAGCAGGCGTACTTTGTGAAGTGCGATAGCGAAACCACTACGGCGGCAGACCAGAACAACGGCATCGTCAATATCCTGGTCGGGTTTGCGCCGTTGAAGCCCGCCGAATTTGTTGTCATTCAGATCCAGCAGATGGCTGGTCAGACCGCATCCTAGAGGAGATCGCCATGGCCGAATTCAGTGTCAACCCCCAACGATTCGATCCTTATAAGAACTTCAAGTTCCGCGTCAAGTGGGACGGGCGTTACGTCGCCGGCATCAGCAAAGTCAGCATGCTGAAGCGAACCACCGAAGTGGTGAAACACCGCGAGGGCGGGGACCCCAGCAGCAGCCGCAAGTCTCCCGGCCGCACCGAATACGATGCCATTACGATGGAGCGCGGCGTCACCCACGACGTGCAGTTCGAGCAATGGGCCAACAAAGTCTGGAACTTTGGGGCCGGCCTGGGCGCCGAAGTCTCATTGAAGGACTTCCGCAAAGACGTCATCATCGAACTCTACAACGAAGCCGGCCAACTGGTGATCGCGTATCGCGTGTATCGCTGCTGGGTATCGGAGTATCAAGCCCAGCCGGATCTCGATGCCAACGCCAACGCGGTCGCCATCCAGCACATCAAATTGGAAAACGAAGGATGGGAGCGGGATCAGGCGGTCACTGAACCGGCGGAACCCAGCTTCACGATTCCGGCGAATTGATCGCTATGCGGCCGCTGTCAGCTTCAGAACTGATTGAGGTTTGGGAACGGGGCGTGGGTCAGTCTTCCGTGGAAAGGGCGATCACTCTACTGTCCGCGTGTGCCGGCGAGCCCGTGGAAGGTCTGTGGGCGCTCAGTATCGGCCAGCGCGATGCAAGGCTGGCGACGATCTACGAACGGCTCTTCGGCGAGACCCTCGACGCCTTCGCCGAATGTCCCCAATGTGCCGAACGGCTGGAGTACAGCATGTCGGCCAGGGTCCTGGACTTGACAGCCACGGCTGACCGGAACGTAGAGGACCTCGCTCTGGTTTGCGGCGAGATTTCGCTCCGGCTTTGCTTGCCGAACAGTCTGGACCTGAGCGCCGCCGCCGCGTGCGATACCGTCGCGGCGGCACGCACCCTGCTCGCGCGCCGCTGCATCGTGCAAGCCGAAGAGGGCGGCAACGCCGTGCCCGTCCCCACCTTGCCGGACTCCCTCGTGGACCGCATCGCCACCCGTCTGAAAGAGGCCGATCCTCAGGCGGAAACACTGATCAATCTGACCTGCGCGGTTTGCCGGCACCAGTGGCAAGTCGTGTTGGACATCGAGCGATTCCTGTGGGTCAGGCTCGCGGCGCTGGCCAAGCGCCTGCTGCGCGAAGTCCACATTCTGGCCCGTGCCTATGGGTGGCGCGAGGCCGACATCCTGGCCCTCAGCGCAGTCCGGCGCCAGTTCTACCTCGAAATGGCGGGCGCATGAGCGACTTTCTGAGCCGCCTGGCCGGCCGCAGCATGGGGCTCGCACCGGTAGTCCAGCCATTCATCCCCGCGATAACCGCTCCCCAATCCATCGATGGAGCCCTTACTGGGCAGGAGACCTCGCGGGAGGTGTCAGAGGAATCGGCGGAGATGCATCGCGCCCCCGCGCCTCAAGTCCAGACCAGCGTGGATGGATCGCCCCGGCGAAAATTGCAGGACGCGCAGTCCGCCTCTTCCGTTCCGCAAACCGGCCGGGATCACATCCCTCAGCCGATCGCTGAGAATCCCTCCAGCGTGCGCACTGCAAGCCTTCCGCAGCTTGCGGCCGCGCTCGATTCCACCCTTCGACTGCCCGGCGCCGCGCCGGACGACGCCGATCGCACGTTGCCCTCGTGGGACCGCACACTTTCCAATTCCCCTGCCTCGCTTTCGCCCGTAGCCGCTGCCGGTGGTCCGCCAGACCGTCGGAGCACCGCGCCCGCCGAACCGCCAGTCATTCGAGTCACCATCGGACGCGTGGAAGTGCGCGCTGAACTTTCGTCGCCCAAGACTCGACATGCGGGCTCGCCGCGTTCGAAACCGGCAGCGCTTTCTCTCGACGACTATTTGAAGCAGCGCAGCGAGGGGCGGCGATGAGCAACTATATGGCGATCGCGACAGTCACCGCGACCCTCCAGCAGATTCTGCAGCCCGCCGTGAGCCAGGCGGTGGCCGGCGCCAGTTTCGGGTTCAGCCGTCCCACGTCGGACGGCAGCCCGAAGACTCCGCAGGTCAACGTCTTCCTGTATCAGGTGACGCCGAATGCGGCTTATCGGAATCGCCATTTGCCGGGGCGGCGCTCCGACGGCACCTTGGTGCGGCGTCCGCAAGCCGCGTTGGACCTGCACTATCTGTTCACCTTCCACGGCGACGATACCAACCTCGAGCCGCAGCGCCTGCTCGGCGCCGTGGTGACCGCACTCGAAAACCAATCCACGCTTACACCCGACGATATCAACAGTGCTACCAGCCCGACCAGCAAGTTTCCCTTCCTGCAACACTCCGGTCTCGATCAGCAGATAGAGCGGGTGAAGTTCACCCCCACAGCTCTATCCATCGAAGAGTTTTCCAAATTGTGGTCGGCCTTCTTCCAGGTGGAATACAGCCTGTCGGTGGCCTATCACGCTTCGGTGGTCCTCATGGAGAGCGACGTCACGCCCCAGGAAGCACTCCCGGTGGAAGCCAGCAACGTCTACGTTACGCCATTCCGCTGGCCGCAAATCGATCGCGTTGTCTCTCAGACGGGCGCTGCCGATCCCATCACCTCCAGCAGCACATTGCAGATTCAAGGCAAACAGCTCCGCGGAGTCGATACCGTAGTCCTGATGGAAGGGGGAGAAATCGTTCCCACTGCCATTTCGGACGCGCAGCTTACCGTGCCCGTCCCGGCCAATGTTCATGCGGGCCTCAAGGCTCTGCAGGTGGCGCATCGTGTGCCCATGGGGAATCCTCAGACGCCGCATCGCGGCTTCGAATCGAACGTGGTTGCATTTGTGCTGCATCCTTCCATCGTTAATGTGTCGGCGGCCACCAGTCCGGATTCCACTCCAACCACCAAGATCACCAACATCACGCTGCAACTCGCACCCAATATCGGGGTGGGACAGCGGGCCATTGTGGTGTTGAACCTTCCTTTGGCGAATCCACCCCAGGCCTATGCGTCGCTGCCCGTGGTATCCGCAGCCGATTCCAACCAGGTGATCATTCCGATCGAGAATGTACCCCCGGGGTCTTACGTGGTCCGCGTGCAGATCGATGGCGCCGAAAGTCTGCTCACCATGGCGGGGGAACAGTTCAACGCGCCGGCGGTGACGGTATTATGAGCCCCGCACTCGCCATTCCCTGGCACGAGGCGAATCAGCGCCATCTGATGTCGGCGGTGCATGACGTGCGCCTCGCCCTCGAAAGACTGCTGCCGGCAGACGGACTGGAAGGCGCGGCGCAGTCCTCGCCGGATACCTTCGAATGGAGCCTTCCCACCCCTCCCGCATTGCAGACGGTGTGCGACTCCTTTGAGCTCTCCAGCTTCGAACGGAAGATTCTGCTGATGTGCGCCGGCGCCGAGATGGACGCGCGATTCGCTCCGCTGTATGCCGCCCTGCATGGCGATCCGCGCCGTACACAACCCACTTTCAGCCTGGCACTGGCGGCATTCGAAGATGCCCACTGGAGCGCCATCGCTCCCGCACGGTCTTTGCGGCGCTGGCATCTCATCGAAGTAGGCGCCGGCGACACGCTGACCACCAGCCCGCTCCGCATCTCCGGCCGCGTGCTGCACTACCTGGCCGGCATCAACGGCCTGGATGAGCGGCTGGACGGCCTGGATGAGCGGCTGGAGCCGTTGGTCAAGCCCTGGCCGCAGGCTCCGCACCTGGTTGCTTCCCATCGCACCATTGCCGAACTGATCGTCGCCGCCTGGTCGCGGGCGCATGACCGGCCGGCCATCCCGGTGATTCAATTGTGCGGCAACGAATCCGAGGGCAAACGCAATATTGCCGCCGCGGCTGCGGCACTGGTCGGCCTGGACTTGCACACCGTCTCCGCCCGCAACATAGGACCCGTCGCTGCGGAGATCGACATGTTTCTGCGCCTCTGGCGTCGCGAAGCGGTGTTGAGCTCGAGCGCTCTGCTGCTGGAGCTGGACGACGATGCAGCCGAACCCCTCCATGCCTCGGCCGTCGCCTCGCTGATGGAATCCATCCGCGGCGCTCTCATCGTTTCGACTCCCACTCCACGGCGCTGCGCGTACCGTCCCGTAATTCTCTTCGATGTGGGCCGCCCCACACGAAACGAACAGAGCGCCATTTGGAGCGAGGTTCTGGGCGCGGCTGCGGCGCCGGTCAATGGAGCGGTGGAAACTCTGGTCTCGCAGTTTCAGCTCAATTCCTCGTCCATCCGGTCCGCGGCCAGTCAGGTGCTCGACGCCATGCCATTGGAGACGGCAGGCGCGGAGCCAGCTCCGGAAGACGTCGCCGATAAGCTGTGGAATGCCTGCCGGCTGCAGGCGCGGCCGCGTCTGGAAGGCCTCGCGCAGCGCATCGAAACCGACGCCGAGTGGAGCGACCTGGTGCTTCCAGAGGCGCAGAAACAGATTCTGCGGCAGGTCGCCGTGCAAGTCCGCCAGCGGTCCAAAGTATACCGGACTTGGGGTTTCGCTTCCAGGAGTTCGCGCGGCCTCGGCATCAGCGCCCTCTTCGCTGGTCCCAGCGGCACCGGAAAAACCATGGCGTCCGAAGCGCTGTCCAGCGAATTGCGGCTCGATCTGTACCGCATCGATTTGAGCCAGGTGGTGAGCAAGTACATTGGTGAAACTGAAAAGAATCTGGGACGGATCTTCGATGCCGCCGACGAAGGCGCCGCGATTCTGTTGTTCGATGAGGCCGACGCGCTTTTCGGCAAGCGCACGGAAGTCAAGGACAGCCACGACCGTTACGCCAATATCGAAGTCAGTTACCTTTTGCAGCGAATGGAAGCGTACCGCGGGCTGGCCATCCTGACCACCAATCGCAAGAATGCGCTCGACCAGGCGTTTCTGCGGCGGATCCGTTTCGTGGTGGAGTTCCCCTTTCCGCAATCGGCGCAGCGCGCCGAGATCTGGCGTCGTGTATTTCCCCGTGAGACGCCCACAGAGGGTCTGCGCATGGAACGTCTGGCGCGCCTCAACGCATCCGGTGGAAACATCCGCAACATCGCCATCAACGCCGCGTTCCTGGCCGCGGACGCCAATGAGCCGGTGCGTATGACCCATCTGCTGGCGGCCACGCGCAGCGAATTCGCCAAACTGGAAATGCCGCTGACGGATTCGGAGGTCGCCGGATGGCTCTGAAACCGCAAGCCGTCGAACTGCACATCGAAGAATTGGTGTTGCACGGCTTTGCTCCGGGAGATCGGCTATCGATCGGCGATTCCGTCCAGCGCGAACTCTCGCGCTTGATCGCCGAACGGGGCCTGCATGGCTTGGCCGGCGGATCGTTGGCGATCGAGCGTCTGGATGGTGGCGCTTTCCAGGTTGCACCCGGGTCCCGGCCAGGTACCATCGGGACGCAACTGGCCGGGGCCATTCACCGCCAATTTGCTCCTGCCGCCAAGATGGGTGCAAAGCCTTCGCGGAGTGGCGCATGAGCGAACGTGCGCGAACCATGGTGAAGCCCGTTGCTACGGCGAAAGCCGCACAGCCGATCTCCGCCCGGCTCTCGCCTGCCCCACAAGATCTTCTGCTGCGTAAGTGCGGATGCGCCGCATCGGCCTCTTCAGACGGTGAGTGCGACGAGTGCAAAAAGAAAAAGTCCAGCCTGGCGGAACCACGATTCCGCCACAGTTTTGGCCAGGTGAGCGTGCTGGAGCGATCGCCGGAAACCGTGCAGACCAAGCTTGCGGTCAGCAGCCCGGGCGACCGCTATGAGCGGGAGGCCGATGACGCCGCGACTCAGGCGATGCGCCTGGCCGGAAAGAGCGCGTCTCTTGGGCGAACCCTGGGGTCGGTGCCGGTCAGGATTCAGCGGAAAGCAGCCGAGGAGGAAGGGTCCGCACCCGCGGTCGCAGCGCCCGGGTTTCTGATCGACGACGGCGCCGGACAACTGGGCCCTGGACAGATGCGAAAGAGCGACTTTCTNNCCCAGCCGCAAAACCGCTCCTACCTGGAAGGCCTGCTCGATACCTACGGCCACAAGCAAGCCGGCGATCTCGAAAGCGCCATCTGCGAGTATGCGCCGGACGCCAGGAACGCGACGTCCGCCCGCGATTACATTCCGCTTGTTTCGGATCGCCTCAGCCGCGAGGGCGCGGGCGGAGGCGGAGGCATCTTGCAGTCCATCGGCGGGGCACTTTCCGGTATCGCCAGCGGCATAGCCGGCGGAATCGGAAAAGCCTTTTCGAAAGTCGGACTATTCACCAAAGCACGGGAGGGCGGTGCGCGCAGTGAGGCGAGTCCGCAAGCGATTCAGGCGCAGCTTAGCGCAGGGCAGGCCCTGCAGGGCGGCGTACGAACGCGCATGGAGGCGGCCTTCGGTCATGATTTCAGCCGCGTGCGCGTGCACGCCGACGCGAGCGCGGCGGCCCTTTCCAGCAGGCTCAACGCGCGCGCCTTCACTGTGGGAAGCCAGGTGGCGTTTGCCGCCGGTGAGTACCAGCCGGGAACCATGGTGGGCGATGCTCTGATCGCGCACGAACTCGCTCATGTGGTGCAGCAAGAGGGCGCTGCCGGGCGCCCCGCCACCATGCCGGCTGAGCCCGCGAAGGCAAATTACGACGCCCTTGAACAAGACGCGGATTCTTCCGCGGTCAACGCCATGTTGTCGAGTTGGGGCCGCGTCAAGCTGGGTGCGAGAGTTGCTGGCGGCCTCGCATCTTCACGGCTGCGATCGGGTTTGCGGCTGCAGCGATGCCCGCCGCCCAAGCAACACGAAGAGAGCATCACTCATCCGCGTCAGACCACCGAGGGTTTCGATCGTTCGCCAAGCCCCGGCAGCAGGTACGAAAGATATGTCGCCGAAGCGACCCAAAGCCTCTTAGGAAAAGGCAAGCCTCTTGGAAGCAATAAGTCGGTCCCGGGCACCATTGGCTTCGGTTTGCCATGGGGCACCGATAACGCGCCCTGGGACATGGATCGAGATACCAAAGAAGCGCCGAAGTGCGATGCCAAGGATTTTGAAAGTTACTACGATAGCAAGTACTGGAAACTCGTGGATGAAAACAGAAATTGCGTCCTGGAGAGCAAGGGCAACTCCGCGGACGCAATTGCCGCCATTTTCGACGAGAGCCGGAGCAGCCAGTGGCAAGTCGACTGCGGGCTGTTTACCCAGTTGCCGCATTACTATGCGCTGCTCCAGCTCTTTGGACACGACGGCTTCAGCCAACAATTCAAGACCATCCGTCTAAGAAAAGAATTTTCAACCGGACTGAGGACCACCGAGTTTTGGTTCGAAGGCTCCAAGCCGCACTGGTTAGTCAAGGCGAAGGTGAGGGATTCGCTGGGACATCCTGCCACGATGGAAGACGCCCTCACACATCGCCAGGTTCCGGTGCAGGAGGCTGACCAGCAAGAGGTCCATGAAGACGTTGTCCTGGCCAGAGCGCCGGTTGGCAGCCGGGTGAACTTCAGCATTACCGAGCGATCCGTCCCTTCCGTCGATAACACCATCAAGATGGGTCCCGATCTCTATGCGGGACACGGCGTTGCCGAGGGCAAAAGCGATTTGTACACCAAAGCCGAGATTTGCGAGAGGATCGCCAAAAAGGAGACGTCGAATCCGCAAGAGAAAGTGCAGGCCTGTCATGTCACTGTGGTCGATATCCGCTGGGATCCCACCCGCGAAAAGGAGAAAAAGTAATGAGCGCTGATTCCCTGCTCCGCCCTTATGTCTCCATGCGTGGTAAGCGCTATTCCTCTTTCCACCTTTGCGGCATGGCGGGATGGGCACTCAGTTCACTGCTGGCCGTTGCTCTGGTTCGTCGCGAGGGCCTCTCTTACCTCCCGATCGCCGTCGCCTGGCTTGCTTGCGTTATCGGGTTTCTGGCATTCGCGATGGCCACTAAGATCGTCACCGGTGAAGAACGGCTCACTTATTACCGTCACGAAGTCGTATTAGTTGCCGTTGCAGGCGCTGTATTGAGACTAATGCACCGTCCGGTGTTTCAGTATCTCGACATTGTCATTCTGGGCGTCGGGCTGTTTCTCGCATGCGGACGGATCGGCTGCCTCATGGTGGGATGCTGTCATGGTCGTCCAAGCCGGTGGGGAGTCCGATACGGGCGCAAACATGCCCGGTATGGTTTTGCGTCCCACCTTGCCGGCGTGCGCTTATTCCCCGTGCAAGCTGTGGAATCGGTTGCGGTGTCGGCCATTGTGGTCCTCGGTGCCCTGCTTTTCGCGAATCGTCCCGCGGGCGCGGCGCTTGCGTGGTACACGATGACCTACGGCGCGGTGCGCTTCGGCCTGGAATTTCTACGGGGTGATCCGGACCGGCCCTATTGGCTGGGATATTCGGAAAGTCAGTGGATCTCCCTGTTGCTCACGGGAAGCATTCTCTTTGGTGAGCTCTCAGGCAGACTGCCGCTGTCAACCTGGCATGCCGGGGTTTTTGCCGGGCTCGCGCTCACGATGGTTGTCGTCTCGCTGCGCAGGCTGGTGGACCGCGGCATCCGCTTTCAACTTCTACAGGCGCGGCACGTGGACGAAATCGCCAGAGCCATCCGCTTGGACCTGAAGCCCTCCGGCCCATCTGGAGTTCCCCGCGTCCGCCAGACTTCGCTGGGCGTTCAGATTTCCGGTGGCAGCATCGAGACCTCGGGCGCGCGCTTGCTTCACTATGCCTTTTCGGCGCCGGCTCAGGGCATGACCGGCAAGAGAGCCGCGACGCTAGCCCGGCTCATGGAGCAACTGACTCCGGGCCTGGGATCACCTAGTCTGGTCGAAGGGCGGCAAGGTGTCTTCCATGTGCTGTTTCCGCCAGCCGCGGCCGGGGAGGCGGCGCGATGAAAGAACGCCGCACACATCCGGCCACCACGCCTTCGTCCGGCATGCCCATCGGACGCCGGACTATCCTGCTGCAGCGAAAGTGTGCCTGCGGTGGCTCCGACGGATCGGAGGGCGAATGTCAGAAGTGCAAGGAGCAGCGCCTGCAGCGGCACGCGGACGGCGAGATTTCTGGGGCTGTTCCCCGCGTCGTCCACGACGCTTTACGAACGCCTGGAACTCCACTCGACGCCGCGATGCGCGCC
This sequence comes from Candidatus Sulfopaludibacter sp. SbA3, assembly GCA_900290315.1. Classification (GTDB taxonomy): domain Bacteria; phylum Acidobacteriota; class Terriglobia; order Bryobacterales; family Bryobacteraceae; genus Sulfopaludibacter. The sequence continues at coordinate 12,914 of OKRF01000313.1, forward strand.
GCCATGGAGCCGCATTTCAAGCATGACTTCGGGAAGGTTCGAGTGCACGCCGATGGACTTGCCGCTGAATCGGCCAAATGCGTTAGCTTATACGGTGGGCCGCGACGTGGTTTTCGCCTCAGGAAAGTACGCGCCTCAAACCAGCCGGGGGCGGAAACTGATTGCCCATGAGCTCACCCACCTGGTGCAACAGGCTCCGTCCGAGGTAGAGCACAACACGCTCCCCGCTAACCTGACGGTCGGATCGCCGGACGACCACGCCGAACACGAGGCCGATCGCGCCGCACAGACGCTGGCCGAAGGCGCCGGATTCACGCCCGGGGCGAAGACGCCCTCAACCGGACATCCGCTACGGCGCGCTCCGAATGACGGGTGGGGGAAAGAGTACGGAACCCATAAGAGCTTCCTCGGAAGTACATATGAAGAATACGAAGCCGGCCTGGGCGAGATCAGGCCGACTACTGCCGGCGGGCTGAGCGAGAACAAACATCGCAAGATCGCCAAGTCGAGCGGCGCCGGAACTCCCGCCGCGCCGGAAATCTCCTTCGACGTGTTGCAGGAGATTTACCCGATGATGAAGGCCGATGTCGATGCCCAAGTCGTTCCCGAAAAACAGGCGAGGGAATACTGCACGAGCCTGAATACGTCGTTCAAGCTCATGAAGATCGATGCCGTGGAGGCGCAGGCCTACTATCTGGCGCACGCTTTCGTGGAATCCCAGCAGTTTCGCCTCTTGACCGAAGTGGGCGAAAAAAATCCACAACACTGGGAGACCAACCCCAAAGCGCCTTACTCGCCGGCGGCCATGAAGTATTACTCGGATACCTATAAGAAGGGAAAGGATGTCAATCCTCTGGGCAACGCCGAGTTTATCGGGCGCGGGCCCGTCCAGGTGACCCACAAGCCCGAGTATGTGGAGGCCTTGGCGCTGATAGAAAGAGCGGGGAAGGATTACAGGAAGAAAGGCGATGCCGGCGATAAGGAAGCCGCTGCGTTCGCCAGTCTGTGCGAACGGGCGGTAAAGGAAATCAAGGCTGACTCGCGGCAGGCTGCCAACCCCGAATTCACCTTCCTCTTCTCGGCGGCCTTCCTCAAAGGCAAAGGCGCCGATGTCTCCGCGGCCAACAAGGTGCCGGGTGCGCCATGGAAGGGCACTGGGCCGGTGGGGGGCGGAGAGTTCAAGAAGGACAGCCCGCAGGCTAAGGCGCTTCCGATCAAAGCCGCGGCTTACGAACGGATTTACTGCATTCTGATGCGGGAGGCCAAGAACGCTGGAGTGAAAGCAGCCGAAGCCAAGCAGAAACAATACTGTGCCGGCGGGGTCAAAGCCGCGCCGAAAGGCGGCACAGGTAGTTACTAAGTGGCAGGTAAATGAAAGAAACAGCGCAATCCCGCGTAAAGTCTTCGGACACCCGAGTGGCGCCGCCCATCGTACACCAAGTCCTGCGCTCCACCGGCAAGCCGCTCGATCCCGGCATCCGCCGCTCGCTGGAACCGCGCTTTGGGCACGATTTCGGGAACGTGCGCGTGCACACAGACGAGCGCGCGGCGGCGTCCGCCCACGCCGTGGATGCGCGCGCCTACGCCGTAGGGTCGAACCTCGTGTTCGCCCACGGACAATACTCGCCGGATACCAGCAGCGGAAGGCAATTGCTGGCGCACGAACTGGCCCACACCGTCCAGCAGCGAAACAGCGCCGCGCCTTCTCACGCCCTGCCGGTCGGTGAGGCGCGCGGCGGAGCGGAACAGGAAGCGGATCGCGCCGCGCAGGCCATCTCGGCTGATCGGCCCATCTCTCTCACCGCCGGCGCCGCTGTAGTGGCACGCCAGCCCGCGGACTCCGACACGAAAGAGCCCACTAACCTCGAGCAAGTGGAACAGGCGCTGACTAAGTTCTTCAAAGATGTGCATCAAGCCTATCCAGACGATCCACTGCCCCAGAACCAGCTCGTTGTTACCCAGGTATTGCGCATCGCCGCCGCCAGTAAGAAGCCTCCTCGCGTCGGTCCAGTCAGGGAGGTTGATCCGCACGAAGTCCAGGAGCAGATGACGGAGTTTTTGAAAAGTACCGGCGCTCCACGGGATCCGGAAAAACTGGCCAAGGCCGTGGTCCAGCGTTTGCCCGGTCCCGTCGACCCTGCCGAGATCGAACATCTGAAAGCGATCAGCGTCTTCAAGCCCGACGAACCCAAAGGGATACCCGGAGTTATTGACCGTTACCAGAAGTTGGCCCCGGCTGAACTCCCGGCGAAACCCCCGGAGGAACAGAGCGAGGACCAGAAACAGGCTGCCGCGATGGCCACTCAGCGAAGCAATCCGAAGTTATCGCCGCCCCTGGATCCATTCCGGATTGGCAGGGCAATCGCCGGCGGCAAAGAGAAAGAAAAGCAGGAGTACACCAACCCTCCCGTCCCCAAACCGGAAGAGCCCATTCGCTCGGGCGTGGTGAATAAGGACATCAAGATACCTTCCAGCGTGCCTTCTTTGACCGTGGACAAGCCCATTCACTTCCAGGTGAATCAGCCGGACACGGTTGCGTCAGACGACAAAACTCTCCGCGTCAGCCTGACGCCCGGAGGCGTCACCGACCTCGACATGGTGGTCCGTTGGTTGCAGCGTGGACCGGAGTTCGGCGTGCAACTGACCGGCATGGCGTCCAGTGAGGGCACGCCGGAACGCAATCGGCAACTGGGTGAGAGTCGCGTTCGCTCCATAGCGAATGCCTTGTTGCGCAGCGGCATTAAGGCCGCCCAGATCGACGACGTGCCCGGGAATCCGGCAACGTGTACCCGCCTCAGTTTCGGCATATACAACTGCGCGGACAGCCGGGCGGCCAAAACACGCGACCCCAACGATCGGCAGGTGCAGGCGCGCCTGTTTGTTTTCCCGAAGAGTGCCAAGCCATGAGTGACAGGAGCCCACAACGATGAGCATGTTTCCCGGATCGCCCCGTTTGCTGAAAGGTGGCATCGCCTTGATCGACCCGGATACCGGCGCGATCCAGCGCATCATTGCGCTCCAGTACAATCCCGACACGCTCACCCGCTCGCTACAAGTGCAAAGCGTGGAACCGGGAAACAAGAACCGCTCTGAAGCCATGCGGCTAAAGGGGCCGCCCATCGAAACCTTCAAGCTCGATGCGGAAATCGATGCCACCGACCAGCTCGAATTCCCGGACCAGAATCCCCAGACCGGGCAGTACGGGCTTCATCCGCAGCTTGCCGCTCTGGAAACCATCGTGTATCCCAGCAGCAGTCAGTTGCTCAATGCCAATTCACAGGCGCAATCGGGAACGCTCGAAATCGCGCCCATGGAAGCGCCCTTGACGCTCTTCATCTGGAGCAGCAGCCGCGTCGTCCCCATGCGCATCACCGAATTCAGCATCACCGAAGAAGCCTTCGATACGGCGCTCAATCCCATTCGCGCCAAGGTGAGCCTGGGTATGCGGGTGCTGAACGTGGACGATCTGGGCTTTGACGAAATGGGTGGCAGCCTGTTCATGGTCTATCAGCAGCAGAAGGAACGGCTGGCATCGCTGGCGCCCCGCGGCACCCTGCGCGATCTCGGCATCGGAGGACTCTCATGACCCCATCCATGCAGACGCTGATGCAGTTCGTCGGACTGCAGCCCAACCTGTTCGCCGCCAACAGCCGCTACCTGGGTCTCGACACGGCCACCCTGACGAATGCCGATGGTACCACCGTTCCGTATATCAAGCGCCGCTTTCTGCCGCAGCCCGGCCAGCTTGCGCAAGTGCAGACTTACACCGTAGTGCAGGGCGACCGCCTGGATGTCATCGCCGGCCGCTACTTCGGCGACGCGGACCTTTTCTGGCGCATCTGCGACGCCAACGGCGCCATGCGGCCCAGCGACCTCACCTGTACGCCGGGGCAAGTTCTTCGCATCTGCATGCCCGCCGGTATACCCGGAGCGCCGAATGTTCCTTAAAGGAATCAATCTCACGTTGATGATTGGTCCGGGCGAGCCGGTTGCCGTGCCGAAAGAAGTGCTCGACGCGCTTACTAGCGTGGAAGTCACTTCCAAAACGGATGGTCCCAGCGGCTTTCAGCTCAAGTTCACCATCGACAAGAACTCGCCGTTGAACATCCTGTTCATGATCGGCGCCGGCATTCAGATTCCACTTATGCGCGTGGTGCTCTACGTCACCGTGAACAGTTCCACCACGGTATTGATCGATGGCGTGATGACCGACCATCAGATCAGCCCCGGCAGCAGTTCGGAAAGTCCCGTGATCACCATTACCGGCGAGGATCTCACCCGCGTGATGGACTACATCGATTTCACCGGCATCCCGTATCCCTGCATGCCGCCCGAGCTTCGTGTGCTGGCGATCCTCGCCAAGTACGCATTTTTCGGCGTGATCCCTTTAGTCATCCCCAGCATCATGATCGATGTCCCCATTCCCATCGAGCGCATTCCACTGCACCAGGGCACGGACCTGCAGTACGTGAAGAAACTGGCGGACGACGTAGGCTACACCTTCTTCGTAAAGCCCGGCCCATCTCCCGGAACCAGCGTGGCTTATTGGGGACCGGATATCAAGGTCGGCGTCCCGCAGCCCGCGCTCAATATGGACATGGATGCTTACACCAATGTCGAATCGCTGAGCTTCAGCCTTAATAACGATGCCCGCACCTTGCCGCTGCTGTATATCCAGGAGCAATACTCCAAGGCGCCGATCGTGATTCCTATTCCCGACATCACGCCGTTGAATCCGCCTCTGGGCGCCATCGAGTCGATTCCCAAGGAGTTTCCCATCATCAACGGAGGGTCGAAGCTCACTCCCATCCAGGCGGTGTTGATCGGCCTGGCCAAGGCCGCCAAGAAAGCGGACGGCGTAACAGCGAACGGATCGCTCGACGTCCTCCGCTATGGCAACATCCTGTCCGCGCGCGGGTTGGTGGGCGTGCGCGGCGCTGGGGTGGCTTTCGACGGGCTGTATTACGTTTCAAGCGTCACTCACCACCTAAAGCGCGGCGAGTACAAACAGAGCTTTACTCTCTCGCGCAATGGCCTGGTATCCACGGTTCCCGAGGTTGCGGCATGACCGAATCCAAGAAATACTTTGGCAAATACCGCGGCACTGTAGTGAACGTGGTCGATCCCGAACAGCGCGGCCGCATCCAGGCGATGGTGCCGGATGTTTCGGGGTTCGCCGTGTCAAGCTGGGCCATGCCCGCCTTTCCCATTGGCGGAATTCAGATGGGGATGTTCAGCATGCCCATTCCGGGCTCGGGCGTGTGGATCGAGTTTGAGCAGGGCGATCTGGATTACCCCATCTGGACGGGGATCTTCTACGGTTCCGCCGCCGAGGTCCCCGCGATGGCCCATCTGGTTCCCCCGGAAGTGCCCGGTATTGTTTTACAGACGGTCTTGCAGAACGGGATTCTAATCTCCGACCTTCCGGGCCCCACGGGGGGGATCATGCTCAAAACTACCACCGGGGCGATGATTCTGATCAACGATGTGGGCATCACGATTACCAACGGCCAGGGAGCATCCATCCAGATGACCGGACCGAGCGTGATCATCAATGAGGGCGCACTGAGTATTATTTGACAAACAGGAAAACCGATATGCCAGGCTTCTTACTTCACTTAGGCGCAACCGTAACATGCGCACATGGCGGCCAGGCCCAGCCCACCGTTGTACAGCCGAGGGTCACGGTAAGCGGCCAACCGGTGGTGACTATGACAGCTCCGTATGTGGTGGCTGGCTGCGCATTGCCTCCGCCGCCAACGGCCAACGGACCTTGCGTCACGGCTCAATTCATAACTTCCGCGGTGAGGGTTACTTCCCTCGGCTTGCCGCTCTTGCTGCTGGATAGCCAGGCGATCTGCGTACCCACCGGAACCCCGCTGATTGTCGCCGTCACCCAGGTCCGCGTGTCGGGAATGTGAGGATGGAATGAATATCGCTTTTCCATTTCAGATCGATGGGCATGGCCGTACCGCCACCACGCCGGACGACGGCCACATCCGCGACATGATTGAACAGTTGCTGTTCACCAACCCCGGCGAGCGCGTCAACCGCCCGAGCTTCGGTAGTGGACTGCTGCAAATGGTCTTCGAACCCAGCAGCACCGAACTGGCCGCCGCTCTTCAGTTCACCCTGCAGGCATCGCTGCAGCAGTTACTGGGCAGCCTGATTCAGTTACAGACAGTACAGGTGGCGGCCAACGACGGCGTTCTCCAGGTGACCGTCCAGTACATCGTACGCGGCGATCAGCAGACTCAATCGGCGAAGTTCTCACAGGAGATCTAGGCATGAGCACACAGTACTTCTGCGGGAAACTCCAGCGTAAGTCGAAAGTGCTGACCACGGTCGATGGCCAGGGTCATGGCATCCTGAACGGAATCGATTATCTGGAGGTGTCGTCGGCCGACGAAAAGACGCTGACCGTCCACTTCCTCTTCAATCTCCCTGGCACAGCAACTCCGGTTCCACCCAGTCCCGCGCCGGTTCTTACCGCCGCCAATGTGGTGATTGAAGGCGGAGTGCGCACCACGGGCATTCTGGTGACTTCGGTCAGCGCCGCGGCCAACGTGCTCACCGTTCAGGTGAACGCCGCCGGCGATTACTCCACTTACACCCTGCGCCTGGTGTCCGGCGTCGCCAGTTCCGCGCCGCCATCCGGATTCGACCCTCAGCTTGCCTCGGTAGACTTCTCCTTCAAGGTGGAATGCCCCAGTAACTTCGATTGCCAGCCGGTATCTTCGTGTCCGCCGGAGACTCTGCCGCAAGCCGAAATCGACTATCTCGCCAAGGACTACGAGAGCTTTCGGCAACTCGTCCTCGACCGCATGGCGCGCACCATGCCGGCCTGGCAGGAGACCAATCCGGCGGATATCGGCATCGCGCTGGTGGAACTGCTGGCCTATGCCGGCGATCAGTTGAGCTATTACCAGGATGCCGTCGCCACCGAGGCGTACCTGGGGACCGCGCGGCGCCGCATCTCGGTGCGGCGGCACGCCCGCTTGCTCGACTATCCCATTCAGGAAGGCGTCAATGCCCGCACGTGGGTCTACTTCGAAGCGGCCGCGGGCCCTATTGTGCCGAGCCCGGCAGGAACCACGTTGCTCACCCTTGCGCCGTTTGCGCGAGGGCCCATCTCGCAAGACCAGGCGCAGGCGGCCATCACTGCCGGGTCGTTGGCATTTGAGACGCTGGCCGCGATCAATGTCCACCCCGAACTGAATCAGATTGAGTTCTACACCTGGAGCGATGACCAGTGCTGCCTTCCCCAGGGAGCCACACAAGCCACCCTGGTGGACAACGGCGCCGGCGCTCTGCTGGCGGCCGGTGACGTGCTCCTTTTCGAAGAAGTCCTGGGACCGGCTACGGGCGTACCGGCCGACGCCGATCCCGCGCATCGCGCGGTGGTGCGACTGACGCAGGTAACCCCCGGCGTGGATCCGCTGAACAGTACCAAGGTCGTGGCGATCGCGTGGGCGTTGGCGGACGCGCTGCCTTTTCCTCTGTGCCTCAGCAATGTCTCGGCAAAACCCGGCGGGCCCGCGTTACCCGCCAGCGTGGCGCGAGGCAACATGGTGCCCGCCGATCACGGCCTCACCGCGCCCGTTGAAGCGCTGCCCGATCCCATCACCAGCCCATCGCCATACCGCCCACGATTGCAGCAGACCGGGTTGACCTTTCACGTTCCTTACGTCGATCAGGACGCCCGCCTGCAACCGGCCGCGGGCATTCTCATGCAAGACCCGCGGCAGGCACTGCCCGCGATTATGCTGCTGCAGGATGGCGGCGCGTGGAACGTCCGCAGCGATCTGCTGAGCAGCGGCCCCACCGCTCTCGATTTCGTGGTGGAAATGGAAACCGACGGCTCCGCGCACCTGCGCTTCGGCGATGGAATTCTGGGCAGCAAGCCGCTCGGTGTCTTACAGGCCACCTATCGGACAGGCAATGGCGCGGCCGGAAATGTCGGGGCCGAGTCCGTGGCCCATGTGCTCGCGACTCCTGCGCAACCGTTCACCGGCATCGTCAATGTCCGCAATCCGCTTACCGCCCAAGGCGGCACCGATCCCGAAACGCTCGACCAGGTGCGTTCCTTTGCGCCGTTTGCGTTCCGAACCCAGGAGCGCGCCGTGACCGTAGACGATTACGCCACGGTCGCCCAGCGGCATCCTCTGGTCAAGCAAGCTAAGGCGAATCTCCGCTGGACGGGCAGTTGGTACACCGTGTTCCTCACCATCGATCGTCTCGGCGGCCAACCCGTCGACACTGCCTTTCGCACCCTCATTCGCAACTTCCTGGAACAATTCCGGCTGGCGGGATACGATCTGGAAATTCAAGCGCCCACCTTCGTGCCGCTCGATATCGCTTTCACCGTGTGCGTAGCGCCTGGATACTATCGCGACGCGGTCAGGGCCGCCCTGCTGGATGTATTCTCCAGCCGCATCCTGCCGGGAGGCGTGCGCGGATTCTTCTACCCCGATAACTTCGAGTTCGGTCAACCGGTCTACCTGAGCCGGGTCGTCTCCGCCGCCATGCAGGTGCCGGGAGTGAAGTGGATCGATACCAATGATACCTGGCCATCGCCGAACCACTTCAAACGCTGGGGCCAGAAGTCTCATGGCGAAACCGCGGCCGGCAAAATCGCCATGGCGAATATGGAAATTGCACGCCTCGACAACAATCCCAGCCTGCCGGAAAACGGCAAAATCGACTTCTTCATGGAGGGCGGCTTATGAGCGATTTGAATTCGTGCGGCTGCTGCGCCGCGGTCCCGGAGCTGGATCCCATCGACAATCGTCCGGGGCTCTCTTCGCTCGCTTACCGCATCGGCGTCTACGGATCATTTCTCCAGCGCCTGCTCGACCAAATCTACTCCGTCCAGCTTCCCAGCGGTCCCAACCAGGGAGCGCAGCCCTTAGCGGCGCTGACCACCCGGTCGCCGGACGACGCTTCCATTGCCCTTTTGGACGCTTGGGCCGTAATCGCTGACGTGCTGACGTTTTACCAGGAGCGCATCGCCAACGAAGGATTCCTGCGCACCGCCACGGAGCGGCGTTCCATTCTGGAACTGGCCCGCGCTATCGGCTACGAACTGGCGCCGGGCGTCGCGTCTAACGTGCTCCTGCAGTTCACCGTCGATAACATCATTGGAGCGCCGATCTCGGGCAGTCCCGCGCCGGCCAGTTCTCCGTTCAACTCGGGAATGGTTGCCATTCCCGCCGGCACTCAAGTCCAAAGCATCCCCGCCGCCAGCCAACAGCCGCAGACGTTTGAGACTTCTGCGGACTTTGTGGCAAGGGTAGAGCGAAACCAGCTTGCACCCCGCCTGCAACGCACGCCGGACCTGGCGCTTTATAAGGGCGGCATCTATGTACTCGGGACCAGCACCGGCTTCCAGCCGGGAATGGCTGTCAGCTTGCCGGTCACGCAGCTCTATCTGCTGAATCCTGCCACCTCACTCGATCCGTCGCTCTCGCACGTTCTCGCGGTGGAAATGAACCAGCTCTACTTACAGGGCATTACTACCAATCTGAAGCAAGGGGATCGCGTGTTACTGGTGGGGTCCCGCAATAACACCACGAAGACACAGAATTTCATAGTAAACAACGTGGAAACTAACTCCGCGATGAACTCCACCTGCGTCAGCTTCAGTGACAACGATCTCCCCACGCCTACCTTTGAACCTTTCCCCTTCCCTCCCGCCGCGCTGAGCTTGCAGAAAATGGCTCTCACGCAGGAGAACGCAGTCTCCCAAATCATCGACACCCATATCAGCGAAGGCGACCTGGACGCCCTCATTCAAACCAACGGCTGGGACCCGGCGCAGCTTGCGAAGCTGGTAAACACTGCTCCCACTACACCATCCAGTCAATATGGCGCATTCGCCATGCGAGCCACCTGCGGCTTTTTCGGCCACAATGCCGTGCTGTGGAACAGTCTGCCGAATCCCGCCACGGCGCAGCGCGCCGACCCCTATCCGCAAAGTTGGGACACGCCCAACAATGGCCAGGGCCGCCTGATCTGGACGGACTCGCAAGGCCAATCCTATGCGGATGCGGATGTCTTTCTGGAACGCACCTTTCCTCAGGTTCTCGCAAACAGTTGGGCCATATTCGAATCGTCCGGAATCGGCGCGGCAACTTACCAGGTGAGCGGCGTAGTAGAAAAATCGCTCGCCGACTACGGCATGAGCGGCCGCTCCACCGGACTGAAACTTCAAGTCTCGGCCCAGACCAAGGGCATTGAAATGGGATCGCCCGTCATGGTCTCGGCCTCAGCCTCGCAAATCGATGTGTTCGCCATCGGCTTCGATGGGCAGCTTTACCATCGATGGCTGGATAGCAGCAACAAGTGGCACGGCCCGGTCAATCTGAACGGCGCGGGACTGGCGGGCTCTCCCACAGCCGTATCCTGGGGGCCCAATCGCATCGACGTATTCGCGAGAGGCTCCGACGGTAATCTCTATCACTGGTGGACGGATGGCAACAACCAATGGAGCGGGCCGGAAAATCGCGGCGGCGGCAATCTCTCCGGCTCGCCCGCGGCGGTTTCGCGCGCGGCCAATTCGCTCGACGTCCTTGCCATCGGAACGGATGGCAACCTGTACCACTACCACTGGGACAATCAACAATGGTACGGGCCGGACAACTGGGGACCCGGAAACCTGACGAACAATCCCTCGGCCATCGCGATGGGCCCGGATGCCATTGCGGTCTACGCTCTCGGCACGGACGGGGATCTCTATCAGACCGTGTGGTGGAACTTCGGATTTCAAGTCGGCCCGACTCCGCTGCTGCTTGGCCTGGACCTGGGACTTCTGGTCGATTCGCCGTCAGCCGTCCTGTTTCCGGGCTTCAACGCAATCTGTGTGGCGATCCGGGCTTCTAACGGGCAAATCTGCCTGTATAGCAACGAGACGATTCTCGGATGGGGCTTCGGATTCTGGCAGCCGGTGCTCTTTGTCCAGGGTAACTTTCTCGGTTCCCCGGTAGCGGTCGTCGATGGACCGGCAATCCAGATTTTCGCCATTGGCGCGGATGGCGATCTCTACAACGCGCCGTGGGCCTTCACTCCTCTTCCGTTTCAGACCGCCACCGCCACATCGCTCGGCGGCGATGGCAATCTTCTCGGATCGCCGGCCGCCCTCTCGCCGCAGCTTGGCGCACTCGAGGTGGCAGCGGTGGGCTCGGCCGGACACTGGTTCTACACTTCGTACGGCGCATCCGGCTGGCCGCCTCTGACGGACCTGGGCAACGGCAACATGGTTGCATATCCGGTTCGCAGCACCACAGCCTACGTGCAGAGCGATCAACTGCAGCTTGCTGGCGTGCCGGTGATCGGCGACATTCCCGCTGGCGAAGTGAGCATCATGCTCAACACTATGGTGCTGGGTCTGGAGCCCGGCCAACCCGTGGCGCTGAGCGGCATGCGAGCGGACGCCCCGTCCGTGTCCGCGAATGAAATTCAGTTCATCCGCCAGATCGATCACTCCGGAGGCTTCACCACACTCACATTCCAGCAGGCGCTCCAGTACAGCTATCAGCGCGCGACCCTCACCATGAGCGCCAACGTGACTGCCGCAACCAACGGCGCTACCGTGCAGGAGGTGCTGGGCAATGGCGACGGATCCAAGCCGAACCAGAGCTTCACCCTGAAGAAGCCGCCCCTTACCTTCGTCGCCGCTTCCACACCGAGCGGCGTTGCCAGCACCCTGCAAGTCACCGTCAACAACCTGGCTTGGCGGGAGGCGCCCACACTCTACGGACTCAGCTCCAGCGATCAGGATTATGTGGTTCGCCTGGCCGATGATGGCACCCCCACCATCACTTTCGGCGAGCCCGCCGCCCGCCTGAAATCCGGACAACAGAACGTGCGTGCCAAATATCGCACCCAGATTGGGCTGGCGGGGAATGTCGGTGCGGGCAGCATCTCGACTCTGATGTCGCGGCCACCCGGCTTGCGCGCCGTCACCAACCCACTGCCGGCCACCGGCGGCGGCGACCCGCAACCCATCGATCAGGCCCGCGATAACGCGCCGCTCACCGTGCTCACTCTGGAACGCGTGGTTTCGTTGGCGGATTACGAGAACTTCGCGCACGCCTTCGCAGGCGTCGGCAAGGCGCAAGCCATCGCGGTGTGGAGCGGCGAAACCCGCCTGGTGCATCTCACGGTAGCCGCCTCCGATGGAACCTCCGTGGTGAAGGGCAGCTTCCTCTACACCACTCTGCGCAACGCCATCGTCAATCTGAAGGATCCCGTTCAGACCTTCCTGCTCGCCGGGTACCAGCCCCTGCCTTTCAACCTGACTGCGGCCATTCTGGTGGATAAGACAAACTACGACAGCGCCACCGTGCAGGCCGCCGCCGCATCCGCGCTTTCCGCCGCCTTTTCGTTCCCAATGCGCGCCTTCGCGCAAGCGGCGACCGAGGCCGAGATCGTCACCCTGATCCAATCCGTCCCCGGCGTGCTGGCCTGCAACCTCTCGCAACTTTACCTGACCAGCGATCCCAGCGGCCCCGCGCAAACCGAACCGCCGCCGTTTCTGGCCGCTGCGCCGGCGCGCTGGGAGAACGGCGCGATTCAGCCTGCACAACTTCTGCTGCTGAATGCCGCGGGCGTCACATTGAAGGAGATGGCTCCATGAGTACCAACGCTGCGGACCGTCTGTACAACCTGCTCCCTGCCGTCTACCGCGTTCGCGACGCCGGGCAGGGCGAGCCGCTGCATGCGCTGCTTACCTTGATCGAGCAGCAATACGACGCGTTAGATCAGGACATCTCCGGCCTCTACGAAAACTGGTTCATCGAGACCTGCGCCGAGTGGGTGGTGCCTTACATCGGTGATCTTCTCGGGGTCCGCCCGTTGAACGCCGTTTCGGCCGGAACCTTCAGCGCCAGGGCCTATGTGGCGCACACCCTCGATTATCGCCGCCGCAAAGGAACGGCGGCCATGATCGAGAGCCTCGCTCTGGACGTCACCGGATGGCCCGCCCGCGTGGTGGAGTTCTTCGAACTTCTGGCCACCACCCAATATCTGAATCATCTGCGCCCCGCGAATGTGGTCACGCTCGATCTTCGCCGCACCAACGAGCTGGAACTTCTGGGCGGACCGTTCGAAATGATCCCCCACACCGCGGATGTCCGTCACATTTCCAGCAGCCGTGGCCGTTANNGAAACTGGAAGACTATCTCATCGGGCCCATCTCCACCGATCCCGCCACGGCGGTGCAGCAGAGTGACGCGCGCGCCATCGCCACTCCCACCGATGGAAGATACACCTTCGATCCGCTCGGTTTGAACGTGCCCCTCTGCAACCGCCCGCAGACGAAAACGGACAGCGGCCGCCTGGCGGCGGAAATCAATGTGCCCGGCCTGCTGCGCCGCCTCCCTCTGTATCGCGAGTTGGAATCCCTGCGTCAGGCGGAGGTCGATGGCACTCAGCCGCCGGCGCCAGTCTACTTCGGAGCGAACCCTGTTTTCGCCTTGCGTGTGAACGGCAAACTGGTCCCATTCGATCAGGTGACGGTCTGCAGCATCGAAGATGTATCTGCCACCGATTGGCGGCGGCCTGCGTCCTTCAAGCCCTACGTTCCTGCCAAGGGCGGCGCTGCCGTCAACGAAGCCATCGCGGTCTCTGTAGACCCTGTGCGCGGGCGCATTGCATTTCCCGCCGGGGTAACTCCTTCTACGGTGGAAGTAAGTTACACCTACGCCTTTAGTGGCGACGCCGGCGCGGGCCCGTACGATCGCACTGCGTGGCTCTCCGGCTCCACCAGCGGCCCCGCGCCTTACAACAATCCGGCCCGCTGGCAGGTCGCCGTAAGTAAGGTGCTCGCACCCGTTCCCAATGAAGTGTTCTCGTCCCTGGCCGCGGCTATCCAGGCCTGGAACGCGCAGCCTGCCGCGACCGATGGCCTGATCGCCGTCATGGATAGCCATACTTACACTGAAGATCTGACGGCGAACCCGATCCTTCTGCCGGAGAGCAGCCGGTTGTTGATTGTCGCCGCCGATTGGCCCGCCGCGCGCCAGCCCGGGCCGCCCTCTTCCAAGGCGGTAGGACCCAATGGATTCCGGCCCCACCTGCGGGGTAGCATCGCCGCCCAGGGAACGGCCCTGGCATCCAGCCAGAACCCCGGAGCATTGTACATAGACGGGCTCCTGATCGAAGGCTCGGTAGCTATTAACAATGGGAACCTCGGAACGCTGGGACTATCTCATTGCACTGTGGCGCCAGGCGGAGGCCTGAACGTGCTTACTTCAGGCGCGGCGGGTGGCGATAACTCCGGACTTACCGTGAATCTGTATCGCACCATCTGTGGGCCTGTTACTTTCAACCAATGCCAGGCCGCCCTCAACGCTGTCGATTCCATCGTAGGCAGCGGCCCAGCGAATGCACCCGTGGCGCCGGCGATCGCCACGCCCAATTCGACCATCGGCATCCAGACCACCACCGTATTCGGGGCCACGCAATGCCGCATCGCCAACGCCAGCGATAGCATCTTCACCGGCCTCGTAACTGCCGGCAGGCATCAGGCAGGCTGCGTCCGCTTCTGCTCCGTACCGGCCGGCTCGCAGACGGCGCGGCGCTACTATTGCCAGCCGGATCTGGCCCTCAAGGGCGTTATCAGTTCCTCCGCGCGGAACGCCGTGATCGACCGCCTGACGCCGCAGTTCACGTCGCTCGTCTTCGGGCAGCCCGGGTTCGCGCAACTCAGCGCAAGATGCGACACGGGGATTTCCGCCGGCGCCGATAACGGTGCCGAAATGGGAGCATTTAACTTCTTACTGCAGCCGCAGCGCCGCAGCAACCTGCTGACCGCCCTCGATGAATACCTGCGTTTCGGGATTGAGGCCGGCACCATCGAAGTGACATAAAGGAGACCGCATGAAAGGCGATTTCAGCCGTTGGACGTTTCAACCCGGAAAGCACTACCACGGTGTGCTGAAGCAGCAGGGACGCGTGGACCTGGACGCTGACTGGAACGAGCAGGGCGCCATTGAGGCCCATCGCGTGGAGACCGAGACGATCGACGTGGTGGGCGCTAGCGGTGCGCCCACCGGCGACGCCGGCTTCCTTCTATCGGCCGGCCCGAGCGGCAAGACGCTTCTCATTAGTGCGGGCCGGGCCTACGTCGATGGAATCCTGTGCGAGAACGAACAGGCGGCATTGCCCATCGACGCTCAGCCCGACTATCCCGGCTTCCAGTTGCCGGCAACGCCGGGAATCTACGTGGCGTATCTCAGGGTCTGGCTGCGTCACATCACTGCCCTGGACGATTCCGCCATCCGTGAAGATGCTCTGGGCGGTCCAGACACCTGCAGCCGTTCCAGAACCGTATGGCAGGTTGGCTTGCTGCAGCCCAAAGTGACGGGCAGTATCACCTGTACTACTGCCATGCCGGAATGGGATGCCCTGATAGCCGCCAGCACCGGCACCCTGGCGGCGCGGGCCGAGCCGGACCCGACTAGCACCGATCCCTGCATCATTCCCGCGAAAGCGGGTTACCGAAGCCTGGAGAACCAACTGTACCGCGTGGAGATTCACGCGGGCAGCGCCGGCGGCCAGGCCACTTACAAATGGTCGCGGGATAACGGATCAGTAGTTACCACCTGGATCGGCCAAACCGGGAACGATTTGGCAGTGAGCAGCACTGGGCGTGATGGCGTGCTTGGTTTCGCCGCAGGCCAGTGGGTGGAACTTACCGACGACACTCACGATCTGAACTTCCAGCCGGGCACGCTGGCACAGATCACCAACGTAGAAGACAACACCATCACTATCGACCCCGCCACCGCCACGGGGCCGACGGCCTTCGCCAGTTTTCCTCTGCACCCCAGAATCCGCCGGTGGGATTCCGCCGGCGCGGTGCCGGTCAACGCGGCGGGGAACTGGCTCAACCTGGAAGACGGCGTCCAAGTGCTGTGGTCGGGGGGTTCGTACGCCACCGGCGATTATTGGCTGGTTCCGGCGCGCACTCTGAAAGCCGATGTGGAATGGCCGCAAGATGGTTCCGGGAACCCCCTTCCGCAAGCGCCCAAGGGAATTCAACGCCACTTCTGCAAACTGGCCGTCCTCACCTTCAACGCGAGCGTGTGGTCCGTGCCCTCCTTGTGTCTTGCCACCTTCCCGCCGTTGACGTCGCTCGCCCCGTCAGCGGCCGCCGTGCCGGGAATCCACGTGGCTGGGGTGCGCTTCCTGCAGACCAATCTGAGTTTTCTCAACGATAGCGATGTCCCGCTTGCGTTACTCAACGAGGGAATCGGCGTCGTCTGCGATGCTCCCGTCGCGCCACACTCCATCAAGCGGCCCACCTGCTTCGTAACCGTGGACCTGCCGCTCTTCGCACCCGCCGCGAACCTGACCACGGGCGCCGGCCTCGCGCTGGCCAATCCCGCGCCCAGTGCAACCCTCACGCTGAATACGACTCCTCCGGCCAGCGGAGCCCTGCCAGTCAACACGACGCCATCCAGCAGCGCGGCCGCCGCCGTCACACCCATTCTCGGCTTTCAGCCGCTGATTCTCTCGGCCACCACCTCGCTCTCCTCGGACAACCTCACCATCCAGTGGAACGTGGGAAATGCCGCGATTCTGGCGTACCTGCAAGACTTCTTGACTAAACTGCAAGCCGACCGGCAAGAGACGCGCCTGCTGGCGCATCTCACGCTGAAGGGCAATTTCATTTGGGGCCCCAACGACAGGCTCGCTCAAATGCATTTGGATGGCGAGGCCTTGGGTATTCCAAGGCTCAGCGATCCGAACGATGCCACCAGCATTCTCACCAGCCTCAAGTTCAAGAGCGGCGATGGCGGCTCCGGCGGCGATTTCGAAATGTGGTTCTGGCTGGTGCTTCCGGTCACGATCATCAGCCTGACATTCACACCGAATACAGTCTTCGCCGGCGGCAACACTGTCGGAACGGTGACCTTGAGCGCCGGCGCTCCCCAGGGTGGGGCCGTGGTGACGCTGACTCCTAACGATGCAAAACTGGCGGCCGTTCCGGCCTCGGTAACAGTCGCCGCCGGACAAACGACAGCCACATTCCCTGTGTCCGGCGCCGCGCTCGCGAGTGGCGCCGCAACCAGCCAGTTACAAGTCACCGGAGTTTACCAGCANNCGCGAGCAGGGGGACCGGGGGGCAGGGGCAGGGGACCGGGGAAGGATGCGCTTCGCGTGTCTTCTTTTGAGTAGTGCATCGGATTGTCAAAGATCGGCAGCGGTTGCGGGTGAAAAACGCCTCAGGCAGCCTGGCGGAAGGCCTGCTTGGCGGCAGGGAAGTGCTTTTTGGCGTCGGCCAAGCGGCAATTGTGGGTGGCCAGAAGGGCGATTTTGGGGAGTGAAAAACCAAATTGTGGGGGTAGGGCTTCGGGGGGGAAATCGCGTTCCACGTCGTAGGGTTCCCCCTGGCTGGCGGCGTATTGCGCGAGCATGGTGGCATCTTCCACGATTTGGTCGAGGGCGGCTTTGCGGTCGGCTTGTAGCTGTTTGAGCATTTTCATGTTCCGTTCCACGCGCCTTTGGGCGCGGCCCTCGTAAAGAGACATGAGGTCGAGGTTTTTGGCTTCGGAGGCCCAGGTGACGGCCTGGGCGAAGGCGGCGTCGATTTCTTGATGGTGGGCGAAATATTTGTCGGGCTCGGACATGCCCATGGAGAAGCGGGTAAGATCGATGGCGGCCGAGCGCGCGAGGCGCCATTGGTCGTCGGCGATGGATTGGGCCAGGCTTTTCTCCACTGCGCCTTCCGGGGCAAGGGCCTGGTGAAAGCCTTGACAGTGGGCGGTGTAGGCCGCCTCGTCGTCTGGGGTCATGATCATGACCTGGCCTGTCAGGCCATGCCTGTAGGCATTGAATGCGCGAGGATCGCGCTCGGTTTTCTGTTCTGGGTCGGTGGCTTCAGCGAACATGAGATACACCTCAATTTAAGAAGTAACATGCTGACTGGGCGCCTTCGACGGCATGTGACTGTAAGTGGTTTGTTATCAGTGAAAGAAAGTTTTCGAAACTTGTGACTCTCGTTTCGGCGGTCTTACTTTTTTGATAAAGTGCGTGCAAACGATTGAAGATAAGAGAGATCGGAGCACGAACGCGAGGCGCGAGTATGGCAGTAATTCAGGTGGGGTCGAAGGGAGGCAAGGCGACTCATGGCTCCTTATGCCCGTGAGCGGCGCTTGGCGGGATTCTGGAAACGCGGTTTATCACTCCCCATCGAGCTGGCTCAAGCCCGCGCGCTGATCGTGGGCGGTTATGACCCGTCGTGGGTGGTCTGTGCGGTCGCAGCCTGCTCTTTCCAGCGTTGCGCTTTGATACCCGGAATCAATAGCCATATCGTCAGTATGGTTTCTGCCAGGATGCCGGGCGCCATATTATACGGGGTCAGGGTGTTCGCGAGCGAACGCGACAGAAACGTAAGCCGACCCAAACCGCCGATAACCATGAGGATGCTGAGCACGCGTGGCAGGAAGGGTGACTTTGAAATCAAGTAGCCGATCAGGAGGCACTAGACTCCGAAGAACACCAAGGCGTTCACGGGAACAGTGGCGAGCCGGAAAGAGCTCATCGCGCCGACCGCACAACCGAGAAGACTGNNCATACGAAACCGTCGCAATTAGATTCGCCACATCAGCGTACAGGGCGAGCTTTCGGCGAATGAAGATTAGCGCGAGGGATCCCGAGATGATGTTGAGCATGTAAAAGAGGCCAGCAACCCGGCCCCTGAAGCGCGGCATCTCTACTGCATTTGTTTCCATCGCTCACCCCAGGATTGGAGACGAATTCATGCCGCTCGAAGTAGTGGAAGGGTGGCCGACCACTCACTCCCTATCGCCTCTGTCCGCCTCAAGACCTAGCGAGGGCTACGCCCCAGCGCATTCGCCACGTTGTACACCAAATTCATTTTTGCGAGCAGGGCATGTAAGCGCGGGTCAGCGGGGTAGGGGGCGAAAAGCGGCTCGTAGTGAATGCCTGGAGGCGGCGGATCGCGCCGACGGCAGGCTAGGTCATCCGGCGAGGCAACCAGCAACAGGGATCTCTCCCGTCGAGCCTTGCGGTTTCCATCTTCGCATCTCGCGCCATCGCTGAGTCTGGGACGGCCGAAGGGCTCCTCTCATCCAAACGGAAGATCCCGCGACTAACTTTTGAGAGATCCCTTCCAGACAGCCTGCCGCGTCTCATCGTGCCGCCTCCATGCAAGAACAGCTACTACATCACAGGCTGCTAGTCTAGGGGCAGCGGAAGCGGTAGTTGAGGTAGTCGTCCACGTCGCCTTTGGCGATGGCGGCGAGCAGGTTGTGCACGGCGCGGAGGTGGGTCTGGCGCAGGGCGGCGAGCTGGCTGAGCAGGCGCGGCGAGTTGGGGAGGTTGACGAGGTATTGGTTGCCGGCGGGGTAGGCGCTCCAATCGTTACCGGGGAAGGCGGCGCCGGCGTTGGCCACGGAGGGCTGGCCGTGATCGAGCGGTGAATATCGGCCGCCCGGCGTAGTCGTAGCGGCTTTGGAGAGGCCGGTCTCGAACTCGGATATGGAGACGTTACCGATCAGGAAGAGCATGGAGTTATCGGGTCCGAAGGGATTGAGGGGGACCTGAGTGAAGCCGGCGTTGGTGCCGGTATAGAGGTTGACGTCGATGGTGCCGAGGTACTGGAAGAAACTCTGGGCGTGTTTGCCGGTCAGGTATCCGGTGAAGGTGACGACGGCGTAAGGGCTCGAAAAATCGTCGGGGTTGGAGGGGTCGTAGCGCAGGCTGAACTGCGCGGTGCCATCCTGATTGAGCGCGTAGCCCAGGGCGTTGTCGAGCACGAAGACATCGGACTGGCTGACCGCGCCCGGTCCGGAATCGACCATGGAGAAGACATAAGAGGGGTCGGTGACGCCCTGGAAGCCGCCGGCGGCGACCTGGTAGGTGGAATTAGCGCGCGTGAGGGTGGTGATGGCGCGGTTATCGGAGAGGGCGTCGAGGATGTTGTCGACGAGGCCGCAGGCTTGGAGGCGCTGGCCCCAGAGGGCCATGTTGGCATAGCCGAGATTTTCGATCGCGGCGAGATTGGACGATCCAACGACGGTTCCGCTGGGAATGGGCTCGGCGGAGATGTAGGTTTGCGCGGCGGCTGGGACGGCCGCGGCGGCCAGAAGAAGGGCAAGGAAGGCGTGACGGCATCGCGGCGATCGCTGTGTGGGAGTGCACATGGATAGGCCTCGTTGAGAGGAATTAGTTTATCAAATCCGGATAGGGCGATGGAGGGCTAATGAAACACGGTGCTAGCCCAAACGACAAGCCAAGTCCTGGATGACGGCGCATCCGGAAACTATATATCCATCCGGTCGATGCCACCAAATCCAACTCCCGAATCAGGATTCCGATTGCGGCGAGACCATCATATACGCGGCCGTGGGGGTAGCGAGGGAAACTCACAAATCGCTTGGCGACGAGGGTATGTGGTGATGAGTACGAATCACGGAAAATCTCAGGGCACGCCGCCGTAGCAGTATGGTAAGAAGGGGTCGTGTGTCGCGCCAGAAGAGAACAGCGGCTGGTCAAGCTTGGGCTGCGCGCAATCTGGCTGGCCTCAGCCGCAGTATTGAGCGCACAAGTCAGCGTGTTGACCTGGCATAACGACAACGCGCGCACTGGGCAGAATCTGCAAGAGACAATCCTGACGCCCGCCAACGTCCACCCGGCCACGTTCGAGCGCCTGGCGATCCTCAAGGTGGATGGCAAAGTGGATGCCCAGCCTCTTTACGTGCCGGGCGTGACCATTCCCGGCCAAGGTGTTCACAACGTTCTGTATGTAGCCACCGAGCACGGCAGCCTCTACGCGTTCGACGCCGACACGTTCACGCAACTGCGCCAGGTTTCGCTGATCGGCACAAACGAGACCACCTCGGATGACCACGGTTGCGATCAGGTCACACCTGAGATCGGCATCACGGCTACACCAGCCATCGATCTGCAGGTCTGGCCGGCGGGACTCATCTACGTGATCGCACAGTCGAAGGATGTGAAAAATCGCTATCATCACCGGTTGCATGCTCTGGACCTGCCGACGCTGACCGAACAACTGGGTGGCCCGGTGGAGATCCAGGCGAGTTTCGCGGGAAAGGGAGCGGAGAACACCTTTAATCCCGCGGTGCATACCGAGCGGCCCGGCCTCCTGATTGCAAATGGAATGGTGTACACCAGTTGGGGCTCGCACTGTGACGGTGGGGCTTACGCCGGCTGGGTAGTGAGTTACAACCAAACCACGCTGGCTCAAGCCGGTGTGCTCAATCTGGTTCCTAACGGCAACGATGGTGGAGTTTGGAGCGCTGNNGGGCAACGGCACATTCGACGCGACTCTCAATTCCTCCGGGTTTCCTTCCCGGGGCGATTTCGGAAATGCCTTCGTCAAGCTCTCGACCGCCGGGACGCTCGCCGTAGCCGACTACTTCACGATGGTGAACACCGTGGCGGAATCGGCCGGAGATGTTGACCTCGGGTCCGGAGGGCTCATGTTGCTGCCTCCTCTGGATAACGGAAAAGGCTTCGGAACATTGGTGTCACTGATCGTAGGAGCCGGCAAAGACCGGAATATTTACGTCCTGGACGCGGCCAACCTGGGCAAATTCAACCCCAACACCGATGACATCTATCAGTTGATGTCCAACGCGCTGCCTGGCGGCGCCTGGTCCAGCCCCGCGTGGTTCAATGGAAATCTGTATTACGGCGGCGTGGGCGACAACTTGAAGGCATTCGCGTTTACCGGCGGCTCGTTCTCGCTCGCCTCGCATTCCTCGAACCAATTCCCATATCCGGGGACCACGCCCTCGATCTCGGCCAACGGAAACACTAACGGAATCGTATGGACCGTTGAGAATTCGGACCCAGCGGTTCTCCACGCCTATGACGCGCGCAACGTTGCCACCGAGCTGTATAACAGCAGTCAGGCCGCCGGCGGCCGCGACAATTTCGGCGCAGGGAACAAGTTCGTCGTCCCCACCATCGCTAATGGGAAAGTGTACGTAGGAACCACGAACGGCGTTGGCGTTTTTGGCCTCAGGCCGCCGACGCGACGTCCGCCCCCTCGCAAGTGAGCACATGGCGGCACCCTGATGAAAACTCGTTAGCCCCGGCCCCCCCAATCCCCACCCCCGCCTCTATG
>OKRF01000342.1 GCA_900290315.1 Candidatus Sulfopaludibacter sp. SbA3
CCAAACAAAATCAGACTGTTTTGTTTTATTTCAACAACTTCACTTAATTTTGCAAGTGCCTCCTGTGACCGTTTACCGGCCAAAGACAGAACTCACCGCTGAGGCGCGGAGACGCGGAGGAAGCGCGGAGAAGCACATTTACGGCTGAGACGCCGAGACTTAGACGCTGTTTCCGCTTCGAACGGGATCTTAGAATCTAGAGGCGTGGATGGCTTTGCAAGGGGCTTTTGGAGTGTGCCAATGTTGGGGGCGGCTTCTGCTCGGCGCGGGTTTTGAGGCCGCAGAGAACACACCAGGGGTGTATCTTCTTTTCCAGCACTGACTCTGTTATCACGATACGAGCGCGCCATCGGTCGTGGTAGGGAAGAAGGACAACAACAGGCTCAGATTGGCGAGATTTGTGACCGGTTTACCGGCCAATGTCAGTTTCCTCGCGAAGACGAAAACGAGCTAACCGCAGAGCCGCAGAGAACACAGAGAAAGCGCAGAGAGAAGATTAGTTCACCACCGGGAGTTTGACGTTCATCCACCTGGAGCGTGATGAGATTTTAGAGGTAGGGCATTTTGGAGTGTGGCAGTGTTGGAGGCGCTTCTGCTCAGTGCTAGTTTGGAGGCAGCAGAGAAGACGCCGGCGGCCGTGGCGGGTAAGAAGGCGGGAACCAGGCACAGATTGGGCCAGTAGGGTCGCGACTTCGGGTGCCTTGAGCATACTTCTACTCTTTGAGCGTCCCCCGTCCGGGTGGGTCATCTTTGCGAGTATGCGCGTGATCCGACCGGAGCAGCCGGACAGTGTTTCGCCGTCGGGAAACGCTACGTGATCAGGGAGGAGTAATCGCCTAAAGCGCGATGGTCAAAGGGCCTCGCCCTTGGCGACTTGTCCTCGAAGCGGGAACGTTTTTGGGGTAGGAGCCGCTACCGCATACGTTGAAAGAGCCGAGATCTTTGTACCAGTCGGCCCCGGGTACCTCAGGCCATCTCTACCCACAGGCGAAGTTGATTCAGATCCGAGACGCTGATCTCACGGTCACGCATCCGCTCGCTCCGATGTTGCCGCACCCCCTTGGGCAGGTTGTCCCAGCGTTCGAGTTGCGGCATTAGCCGCCAAAGACCATTCGGCCAAGTTCATCGCCCAGGCGGTTGGCCGCTTCCGGATCCTGCTCGTTGCGGAAACGCTCAGCCAGGGCGAAAAACTGCTGCTGTTTTCGCTTCTCTGCGTCGATGCCGTTCTCAATCAGTTCCAACAACATGCGATTCTTGCTCAGCTTTCGACTCTTGGCCATGCTACCCACCTGCTTCGCCAGCATGACGGGCAGACTGACGCTCTGGCGTACGGCTTTCTCAGCCATTTTCATAACACCATTATGCACCAAAATGGTGTATCGGATCAGACGCCAACTCCACTGGCGCCGCGCTCCCCGTCCGGTGGGTGATCTTTGCGAGTAGGCGCGTGATCCGACCGGAGCAGCCGGACAGTGTTCGGCTGTCGGAAGCGCTACCCGGTCAGGGAGGATCTATCGCTCGGGCACGTCGGGTTCCAGGCCTCGTCGGGCCAAAGTCCGAGATGACGTTACAGCCAAGTGAACATAGTCGGATTAGCTGAAGCTGAGCTGTATACTTTATCAGATGCGGGCAACGCCTGTTCTGTTGCTTCTCGTACCCTGCGCTGTCGCTGCAAATCAGCCGACGTTTACCTACGCTGTCCCCGCTAACACCGCAATCGCGGCCATGGCGGTGGACGCGGCGGGAAACACCTACCTCACCGGCTCGACAACCTCATCGAGCTTTCCTGCGACTGCGGGCGCGCTTCAAACCCAGTTCAGCGGCGGTACCTGCGAGGTTCTCGCGGCCTTCCATGGAGGCCAGCTGATGATTCCGTGCACGGATGCGTTCGTGATCAAGCTGGACCCGGCGGGAAACGTCTTATTCGAGACCTACTTCGGCGGCAACGGAAGCCAGACAGGCGCGAGCGCAATTTGCGTGGACGCGAGCGGGAATGTCTACTTGGGCGGCACCACTTCTCCGAATACTGTCAGTCAGCCGGATACGTTTCCGGTTACAGCCGGCGCGGCGTTCACCAACGTGGCGGATGGCGGCGGATTCATCGCTAAACTCAACTCGTCGGGAACTGCGCTTGTCTATTCGACCCTTCTTCCGGTGAATCCACCAGCGCTGGCGCTGCAGCAGCGGGCCGTGGCCATGGCGATCGACCCTGCGGGCGAGGTCTACATCGCCACCACAACCGTGGGGGCCCTGCCATTTCCAACGACGCCTGGTGCCTTTCAGCCCGCGCCGCCGCCCGCAAATCCGAATGGTTCGGGTGTGGTCGCCAAGCTGAATGCGTCCGGGTCGGCGATGCTCTACGCAACGTACCTGTCCGGCAATGGACTGAGTATTCCGCAAGGGATCGCCATCGACGCGGCAGGCGATGCCTTCGTCGCCGGGTTCACCCAGGCGGCCGATTTTCCGGTCACGCCGGGAGCATTTCTAACCGGCTACTTTCCGAGCGCGGAGTATATGGAGTTCGTGACCAAGCTGAATCCGCAGGGAACGGGCTTGGTTTATTCCACATTTCTCGGCGCCACGCTGAACTACAGGTCGGACATAAAAGTGGATGCACAAGGCGGCGGGTATGTGTCGGCGCAAGGCGGGGCGGAGCTGTCTTCTGGAGGCTATCTTTCGCACCTGAGCGCCGACGGGTCGGCCCTCGTCTACTCGACGTATATCCCTTCTACGATCGCATTGAGTTTGGATTTGGATTCCGCAGGCAGCGCCTTCGTTGCCGGCGGGTCGGGGATGGCGGTTCTGGCGGCATCTCCCGGCGCGTATCAATCCGGGTTGGTAGGAAACACCGGCGACGTGATCGCCGCGAAATTCACCCCTAATGGACAATCTGCCGGCGCCACCTACGCGTACGTATCGCCGACTTCGGGCCTTGGGCCCCTGATCGCCGTGGCTCCCAACGGCGCGATCATGCTGGCGGAAGGGGACCCCCAGATGACGGTCATTAGCGTCTTCCCATGGCTGACGGTGCAGAACGCAGCGAGCGGCGTAGCGGGCACCGTCGCGCCAGGAGAGATCGTCACACTCCGTGGCTACGGGCTTGGTCCCGCGTCGGTCACGGTGGCATCGAGTCAGGCACCGGTGGACCAGTTGGGAGGCACTCAGGTCACATTTGGCGGAGTTGCCGCTCCCGTATTTTCCGCGCAGTCGGAACAGGTCACCGTGCAGGTGCCGTGGGAGATCGCCGGCCAAACGTCCACTGAAGTCGTCGTCACTTACAACGGTGGTCCGCCAGCCGGGGCGTCTGCATCGGTACCGGTGGTTGTCTCGACGGCAGCGCCGGGGATTTTCGCCGTCGCGAATTCCGACGGGACGCTGAGTTCTCCCTCGAACCCGGCAAAGGCGGGCGGTTTCATAACGATCTACGGAACCGGCGGGGGTGTGACGAATCCTCTCGGAATCACCGGGGGACTATGGCCGATCACTGCATCGCTTCCCACCCTGACTCTGCCGATCTCAGTGTCGATCGGGGGAACGAATGCCATTGTTCTCTACGCCGGATCGGCTCCCACGCTCGAATCCGGATACTTCCAAATTAACGTAGCTCTGCCTTCGGGCCTTCAAACTTCCTCGGTAAATCTTGTGGTAAAGGTCGGAGGCTCGTCGAGCTTAGCTGTTCCGATTTCCATTCAGTAGCCGGATACTGTTTAAGCACGAGCGCGTTCTAGAAGCCAAGAAAACGGCCTCTTTATTAGACGATAAATGTTATCGTCTACCAGCCCACAGAAGACTGGCACCTGGTTGAGTAACGCCCGAGGGTGACATGTGGCCGGATGCTTCCCAACACCGCGGGGGCGAGTTGGGGTCGCGGAAGGGCCGACCTCGCCCCTTGGCGACCACCGGCGGGAAACGAACTGCTGTAGGGCCTTTCGAGAGGGTGGGTTAGACATTGGGAAGCACAAGTACTTTGCCATGGGGATCGGCCTCCAGCGCGCGGTAGGCGTCCATAACGTGGCTGAGCGGGAAGCGGCCGGCGATCTCGCTGATGATTGCAGGGCGTTTCGCGGCCAGGGCCAGTGCATCCGAGATGAGACCAGGAAACTCATGGAGTCCTTCGACCCAATGCATCCCGTTATACTTGGTGACAAAGACGGACCCGGGAAACAGTTGGTGGAGGTTGATGGGGGGCGCCGGGCCGGACAATTCGCCGTAGTTGATCAGGCAGCCCCGCGGTGCAAGCAGTTGCAAGCTAATTTCGTAGGTTGCCGCTCCGATGGGGTCAAATACGGCGGCCACGCCCCGACCGTCAGTGTAGGCGCGAACCGCGTGGCAGACATTGCCGGCCGCTCGATCGACCACGTGGACCGCCCCGGCAGCGTAAGCAGCGTCCACACGCTTGCCGCTGGCAATGCCGATGACCTTGACTCCGTGATTGGCCAGGATGGCCACGAGCATCCGGCCAACCGCGCCGGCGGCTCCCCACACCACGGCTTCGCGTCCGTTCAGCGGCCAAACGCGTGCGAGTCCGCCGGCGGTGAGCCCGGCCACTGCCAAACACGCGGCATCCTCAAAGCTAAGCCCTTCGGGAATCGGCGCCAACATGGAAGCCGGCGCTGTGACGAAAGTCGCGCATGATCCGAGAACCGCTCCCCAGCACACTCGGGCGCCCACGGAAATCGAGACCTCGGGTCCGATCGCCATAACGACCCCCGATCCCTCAGCACCCAGTGGGTACGGGAAAGGCAAACGAACGGCGTAGTTGCCGGAGCGAATCAGTGTTTCAGCGTGGTTTAGCCCAGCGGCCTCGACCCGCACCAATGCCTCGCCGGTTCTTAGAGGAGCCAATTCCTCGACGCAGACCTCAATCACCTCCGGGCCGCCGGCGCGGAGCGCGCGAGCGACCACCCGCTGAGTACCTGGGCTCATGATGAAATCACCATACCACGGGGCCCGTGTGATGGGAGTGCAGGGCTCGCTCTGACTACACTGAATGAAACAATTGTTACGCCTCTCGATGGAAAATCTGCCGCGGTATGGCGTATGCTTTCGGAAGGAGACTCCGCGAAGCGCAAGATTTTTTTGGCCCGGCTGTCGAAAACCCCTGGTGTCAAACGACAACACTGTGACGGAGTCGAAAGGAGGCCCGGTCATGGCAGAACGATTGAATGTAGGCGACGCTCTTGGAGTCTTTTGGCGCGATGTGAGGTACGCGGTCCGGTCGCTCGCTGGCGTTAAGGGGCTCACGATTACAGTAGTCCTCACGCTGGCGCTCGGAATCGGGGCCAATGCTGCTATTTTCACCCTGGTCCGCGGAGTTCTGCTGCGGCCGCTGGTGAATCGCGACGAAAACAGGCTGATTTACATCAGGCAGAGTGCGCCCGGGATGGGCATGGAGAACGCCAATTTTTCCGTGCCGGAGATCCAGGACCTGTCGCAGCGCGTCAAAACGCTGAGCGCGATCGGTGACTTCTCTACCATCGGCTTCACCATGAATGGGCTGGGCGAGCCGCGCGAGGTGCAGGCGGGAGTGGTCGGCGGCACCTACTTCGAGGTGATGGGCCTGCATCCGGTGCTGGGACGTCTGCTGGATATGCGAGACGACGGCCCGGCCGCCGCCGGCGCCGTGGTCCTGACCTATCGCTTCTGGAGCAACGTGCTGAAGAGCGACCCCTCGGTGCTCGGAAAGGTTGTCCGGCTGGAATCCTTCGGACCGCGTACCGCTACCGTCGTAGGGGTGTTGGAACCATCCATCCCGTATCCTACGGAAACCGAAATCATCGCCAACGTGGTCACTAGTCCGCACCACTTGTCGGCGACGATGGTTACGGGCCGAATCCATCGCATGACTGAGCTGTTCGGCCGGCTGGCCCCCGGCGTAACGCTGGAACAAGCCCGCGCCGAGCTCCAGACGGCAGAGGGCGCCATTATGAAAGAGCATCCCGAGTCGTATCCCGCGAAGGCGGACTTCCGCATTGACGCGGTATTTCTGCGCGACCAGATTACGTCCAAAGCCAAGACCGTGCTTTGGGTGCTGCTGGCGGCGTCGGGACTGGTCTTCATCATCGCCTGTTCCAACGTGGCCAATCTGATTTTGGCGCGGACGATTCGGCGCGAGGGCGAGTTGGTGGTTCGGGCGGCGCTGGGCGCGAGCACCGCCGCGCTGCGGCGCGTTCTTCTGGCAGAAAGCCTCCTGCTGTGCGGCGCGGGAGCGGCGCTGGGTGTGCTGAGCGCGCGGCCCATGGTGGCCATCCTGGCGCGGTACGCGTCCCGGTTCTCGCCCCGCGCGCTGGATCTGACGGTCGACTCCAGCATGCTGTGGGTCGGCGCCGGACTGGCGCTGCTGGCCGCGACGCTCCTGGCGTTTGTGCCGCGTCTGCCATCGGGCCATGGGCCGAACGCAATCAGCCTGTCGAATGGGAGCGTGCGGATGACGGGCGGCGGGACGCGGCGTCTGCGGGCTTTCGCGGTTACCCAGATCGCCGCTTCCTTTGTCCTGCTGGCGGGCGCGGCCATGCTGCTCAAGACGCTGCTCGCGCTGCAGGCCGTGCAAAGTGGTGTGGACACCCGGCGCGTGCTCGCGATCAATGTGCCGATACTTTCGTATGGGCGGACGGGCGGGCAGGTGGTGGACTTCTACAAAGAGGCGATGCGCCGCGTGCACCAACTGCCGGGCGTAGACGGCGTCGCTCTGGGCATGCTCACGCCGTGGCGCGAGGGGAAATCGTTCGGCCCCGGCTTCCAATTCACGGCCGAGGGCTACGTACACCCGACGGCGGAAGACGATCCGCGCGGCCAATTCCGGATCATATCGCCGGGATTTTTCGGGGCGCTCGGCGTGCCGATCGTCGCCGGGCGGGATTTCAACGAACTCGACCGCAAAGACAGCGAGGCGGTGACGATCGTCAGCCAGACCATCGCTCAGCGGATGTTTCCGAACCAGGAGGCGCTCAACCGGCATGTCATTTTGACGGATCCGGTGATCAAGTTTATCGGTATGAAGCCGACGCCGATGCGCATCATTGGAGTTGCCGGGGATATCGACGATGCGCACCTGGTTCCGCAGCCGACCATGACTGTGTACACGCCGTTCGGACAGGGGCCGCTTTTCGGCGGACGCCTCTTCGTCCACGTTCGAACGGATCCGTATGCTCTGATCAACCCGATCACGCGGACCATCCGCAACCTCTCGGCGGACCAGCCGGTAGAGCGGGCCGCGACGCTGGAAGATGTTCGCGCCGAGGTGCTGACGCCGGACCGGTTGAACGCCATGGTCTTCGGCGGCTTCGCCCTGGTGGCGCTGACGATTGCGGTGGTCGGTGTAGCCGGGGTACTGGCATTTTCGGTGAGCGCACGGACGCGGGAATTCGGCATCCGGCTGGCGATCGGGTCGCAGCCGCGGCATCTGCTGGGGCGGGTGATCGCGGAGGGCACCCTGATCACGGCTGTGGGGATCAGCGCCGGGCTGGCGTGCGGGCTGGCACTTCAGCAACTGGCCGGCCGCTATGTCGAGAGGGCGCAGATACCGGGGCCGTGGGTCATCGTTGGAGCGGCGGTCATCCTGCTGGCAGCGGCGGTGATCGCGTCGGCCTGGCCGGCGATGCGAGCCGCACGCGTGGATGTGATTCAAGCTCTACGGGCGGATTAATGACTACCGGCTAAAGCCGGTAGAATTAGGTTCCGACTGAAAGTCGGGGTTGCGGC
>OKRF01000166.1:0-827 GCA_900290315.1 Candidatus Sulfopaludibacter sp. SbA3
GCAAGCGGAGATCGCCCGCATGGCGTCGGCCTTCGAGCACGAAGACCTGAAGGCGGCGCGGGCTCTGGCATGAGACGCTACAATATTGGGTGCTGCATGTTCGGGCCCTTAGCTCAGTTGGTTAGAGCAGCGGACTCATAATCACCCTTGGATCTTGCCACTGAGCGGAACTGATTGAATCTATTGCTCCTTAGGAGACCGGCGGTGTGCACCGGATGAAGCCGGCAGAAACCGAAAGGCGCACACAGGGGGCACACCGATCAGCGCCATCTCCAGGCTCCAGAAGGCAGAGTGCCACAAAGCGACCGCTCGTCGTTAAACGTGTTATACTTCGCAACCAAAGGAGCGCCCTATGAGCAGAATCTGGGGGGTGGAGTCTCGCGCTTACAGTAGCAACTCTATCGGTAGTTGCCGATGACGCGACAACGAGAAAGGAGTTTGAATCCTTCCTTGCGGAACGAGCAACGGCAATGGAGGCCAACCGACTCGATGATCTGGTGAGGTTCTTCGAGGTCAACACAACCCCTGACTACCGCCACAATGGCAAGGCGCGGGACCTTCTGCTTTCGGAACTGCGGCAGGGGTACCGCCGACCTTTCATTGTGAAGGCGGTCTACCGAATCGGTACTTGACCGTCAACAGCAATACTGCTGTTGGGGACGTCTCGTGCAAGGAATACAATCCCGTGATGGACGTGACTGACCCCTACAAAGCACGGAATTTCACGGAGACATCGTGGACCGAGCGCATCGTATGGCTTCGGGCGCCTGCCCAAAAGTGGAAGATGAAGAGCCTCGATGAAACATCCGACCTCAGCCGCGACAAAG
>OKRF01000166.1:837-9710 GCA_900290315.1 Candidatus Sulfopaludibacter sp. SbA3
AATACCCCGCGCCGCAGCAGACTCACAACTTGAGAATCCGATTGGACCTCAAGACACGCCGATCCCGGAATCCAGCGCTCGTTCTGAACGCCGGGCAGGCGACGTCAAAACTAACTTGAAGGACGGGCTTCGATACGTTTGGATACCACCGGGGAAGTTTACGATGTGGTGCTCGCCTGGGGACGGCGAGTGCAATACCGACGAGCGTCCGGCCCAGCCCGCGGAGGTCGCGAAAGGTCTTTGGCTGGGGCAGACAGAAGTGACTGTGGCGGCGTGGAGAAGATACGTGAAGGCAGTCGGCGGAGAGATGCCGCCTGCGCCATTCTTCAATGAGGGCTGGCTTAATGAGCGGCAACCAATTGTGAACATAAGCTGGAACGACGCCCAGAGTTACTGCCGATGGGCCGGGATGAGACTGCCCTCAGAGGTGGAGTGGGAGTACGCGGCGCGGGCCGGTTCGACGGCCGCCCGATACGGGGAGCCTGGCCGCATTTCGTGGTACTTTGTCAACAGTGCCTACGCCGCACACGATGTGGGTACAAAGGAAGCCAATACTTGGGGCCTTTTCGACATGCTTGGCAACGCCGAAGAGTGGGTGGCCGATTGGTACATCTTCTCCACTCAACGTGAGCCAAATAATCTCAGGCAAGCACTCGAAATGGCGGAAGCTGCGGAAAAGGAGGCTAGAAACACGCGGCCTCAGCGCGCGCTGCGGGGCGGCAGCTGGCACGACATCTCGGGAAACGTTCGTGCCTCTGTCCGCAGCAGCGCCTCACCTGACCGTAGGGAGATAACGTTTGGATGCCGCTGTGCAGGCGAATGATCCTTCTTTTGAGACCCCGCGCCGTGGCATCCTGTCGTCATGAGCGAATGCGAATCGGCGACTGACCTGCGTGCTCGCCTCGTTGAGGTCGCACTACAGTGGCAGGAGCGGTTCGGGGTCGCGCCAGCCGTGACCAGCGCCCTCTCCTAGCTCGACGCCGCCCTGCTCGTCGGCATGGCCGAGGACGAGTACTGCGCCGACTGCGCCAGCGGGACCGCCGTCACTCGCGGGTGCGACTTCACGCACCGCGGGTGCTGCTACCAGGTGAAGGCAAACCGGCCGAGCGGCCGGAAGGACTCCTTCGTCACGTTGGTCGGCAAGGCCAACAACTACGACTGGGCCAAGCTGGTCTGGATCTTGTACGACCGCTGCTACCAGATCCAGGAGGCGTGGGAGTGGACCGTAGACGAGTACCGGCGGCAGTTCGAAACGGTCGGCCGGTTGTCCCCTGCGCACATGCGACTGGGTCGGCGACTGTTCCCGCTCCGGCCGGCATGCTCGGCGCCAAGGACGGCGAGACCCGCAGCTACCTGGAATTCGTGGACATTCTCCGGCAACACGGCGCGGCGCCCAAGGCGGACATGCATGCACTCTGGAGGCGGATCGTGTACACCGTCCTGATCTCAAACACGGACGATCATCTGCGCAACCACGGTTTTCCTGTGGACTGGCCCCGCCGGATGGCGCCTGTCGCCTGCGTACGATATCAACCCCACGCCCATCGACATCCGACCGCGCATTCTGTCTACCAGCATCGATCTGGACGACAGCACAGCGTCGCTGAAGCTGGCGCTCGCGGTGTCGCCGTACTTCGAGCTCACTCCGCACCAAGCACGTAAGATCGCGGCAGAAGTCGGGCGGGCCGTTGGGACCTGGCGGCGAGCTGCCGCAAAGATCGGCCTCACGCAAGCGGAGATCGCCCGCATGGCGTCGGCCTTCGAGCACGAAGACCTGAAGGCGGCGCGGGCCCTGGCATGAGACGCTACAATATTGGGTACTGCATGTTCGGGCCCTTAGCTCAGTTGGTTAGAGCAGCGGACTCATAATCCGTCGGTCGTAGGTTCAAGTCCTACAGGGCCCACCAGAATTCCAGTGCGCAGAACAGTCAGAACTGTCACGGGCCCGTTGCTGGCCCTGATGCTCACGGGCTCCGCCCTCCTCGCTGCGGAACCCATCCCGGTCACGGTCCGCCTGGATTCACCTGTGGTGGAGCGGTTCCTGGGCTTGGGCGTCCAGTGGGATCCCTACGAATATCCGCCTTTGCCTGAGGCGTGGAAGACCACCCTGAACCGCGTCGACTTCATGAAGCCCGGAGTGCTGCGCGTCATGTTGAACGCCTCTGCTTACGTACGGGGATTCGATGCGTCCGGCGATCCCCGGTATGTGTGGTCTGAAGGCGAAACGGGCATCGAGCGGCTATCCTCCCTGCTGGGCATTCTTGACTATGCGCAGTCCCATCAAATCGATGTGCTGATCGGCGAATGGTCGCCCGCCCGCGGGATCAATACCCGTGCTGGCCGGGCCGGTGCGGGCGACCCACACTGGGCCAGGATCCACGCCGGATTCCTGAAATACCTGATTGGCGTCAGGAAGTACACCGTCATCCGGTACTTCAACTATATGAATGAGCCGAACGGGAATTGGATGTGGCCCGGCGGCAATGTGGATTACAACGCGTGGGCGCAGGGAATCCGCAATCTGAGGAAGGAACTGGATGCGCAGGGTCTTCCCGCCGTGAAGTTGGCCGGTCCGGACAATTCCGGCAACTGGGAGTGGCTCGAACGGTGCGCCACCGAGATGCCGCGCGAATTCGGTGCGTGGGAATCGCACTGGTACGCGAAGGATTCCGATGTGACAGAGGGCCGAATCGAGAAGTTCCTCAAGGAAAAGCGGGAAATGCTGCTCACGTCCGATCCGCCGGCCGCTTCCAAGCCGCTGTTCATCGGCGAGGCGGGCATGATCGAAGGTAAGACCAACGGCGACCAGCAGCCCCGCGTCAAAGAATTCGCTTACGGTGTTCTCATGGCCGACTATGTTGCGCAAGCGGCGCGAGCCGGATGGGCAAGCGCGATCGCCTGGGACCTCGACGATGCCATGCACGTCAATACCGGCGGGCGAGTGACCCCGCCCACGGAGCGCACGCTAAAAATCTGGGGATTCTGGAATACCCAAGGCGCGGCCATGGGGCATGCCGAAGACGAGGCGGTGCGTCCGTGGTTCTACACCTGGTCGCTGATGGGGCGGCTGTTTCCGAAAGGATCGCAGATTGTGGCGTCGGACAGCCGTGCCGAGGTTCGCAGCCTGGCGGCGAAGCGCCAAGACGGCGGTCTGAGCGTCATGGTAGTCAATGAAAGCGACACGCCGTGTACGGTCGAGGTCAAGGCGCCTGGAGGCGGTCGGAAGGCGCTGGAGATCTACCGCTATTTCGACAGGGAACGCCCGGCTACCGTAGAGGGGTTTGCCTCCGCCAGCGAGAAGTTGCCCGCGATTGACATGGTCAAAGGCGTGCGAATCGAAATGCCCTCGCGAGGCGTGGTGTTTGTAACGAGTACTGGCTCGCCGCGTGCACGGTGAGTCGCCCTAGCTGCTCCTGTTTTCCAGCCTCGTCCTACTGTAGGCAATTGAACATTGGCGAGGCTCTCGTAGCTCTCCGCTAGGGCAGAATCCATCGATCGGCCGACCTGGGCAGTCGCGTTCGGGAAGGTGGAAACACGATGCCAAAGAGGAATAAGGGTCAAGGCAAAGTTAGCAACTCGAGCCCTATCGAAGGGCTGGCGGTAGTGCGACATAAGGTGGCGGGAATTGACTTGGGCAGCAAACAACACTGGGTGTGGCTCTATCTTTACCGCAAAGTAGCTTGCCCGTGGTAGCATCACTCACAGGCCCGACCCTGAGCGGAAGGAGACACTCGATGACGTCCCTACGATTGGCAGCTTGTCTGCTGCTAACCCTTTCCTTTGCGGCGCGATCCCAGACCGTCCAGGTCTGCGGTTGGATGGTGGAATCGGTGAGGCCCGATAACTTCTACCAGTTCGACGTTTGGCTTCAAACCGATCGCGAGTTCAGCTTCTTTTACAAGATGAGCGGGGCGGGCGTGGTGGCGGGGAAGAACAAATCGCACTCGCCGGGCAGCGGCACTTACGTTCTGTATGCCGGCAAGGCCGAAAGGCCGTGGGGATTCGGGACCACCCTCTACCCGCCCGCGAAGATCGATATCACCATTGAATTGCACGAAACGCCCGCCGATATCTTCTCCGAAGCGCCGACACCTCTGCTGGTGAAGTTCGATTTCCGCCGCGATGTCCCCGAGTCGGAGACCAAGCCGCCGGCGACGCTGGCCAAGAAGCAGTGCGTCGCGGTGAAGACCCCCGCCCCGAAATAGCCCCGTTGCCTAATCACTATGCCCGGCGCAATGCAGCACGCCCAGATAAGCACTCCACGGACCGGCCGCATCTCGATACTGGTGGGCCATCACGCGCGACAGTTGATGCAGGTGCGTGAGGTCGTGACCCACCCATGCGGCCAAAAGTTGCGAGAGCGTCACCACTCCCAGCGCGGGATGCGTTCCTCGCCGAGCCATGTCTTCATCGTTTAGGTTGAGCGCCTGCAGCGCAGCCAGACTCTCCCGTCTCAGGCGGGCAAACTCGTCCAGGAGTTGTTCCAGCGATTTGCCCTCACTCTCTTTGAACTGCGCAAAGCGGTCAAAGGGATCGAACGGACGCGCCTCGCCGCTCTCCAGGATGATCCGCAGGCGCGGGATCCAATCGGTCCGATCCCCGAAGATCAGGTGACCCACAATGTCGAACGCGCTCCAGGTGTCGCCTCCTTCGTTGCGGCGCACCCAGATGTCCGGCATCCCCCGCAACAGCGCATCCAGCGTTGCAGGAGTGCGCGTGAGAACAGCAATAGCCTCACCCAGAGTGAATTCTGTCAGAATTGGCATGCCTACGTAGATGCATCCCACTCGCTCCGGGACTCAATCCCGCCGCCGATTGCCGAGTGCCATGTGGAGCCCGAATTCGCCGCGCCAGGCACTATAATGCGGACATGCTCTCCCGCATTTCGATGCTCGTCGCCATGGCCGGCGCACCCTGCCTGGTGGCCCAGCCTCCCGCCGTCAAGCGACCCCCGATTGTAGGCCTCGCCCACATCGCCCTGAAAACCAACGATCTCGCGGCGGCGCGGAATTTCTACGGCCACGACTTGGGGTTCCAGGAAGCTTTCACCCTGGATAAACCCACCGGAGGCCTGATGCTCACCTACTTCAAGGTGAACGACCACCAATACATCGAACTGTTTCCGGAATTAAAGGACGAGGCGGAGGACCGGCTCTCTCACATCTGTTTCGAGACCACCAACGCCCGGCAACTGCGTGATTACCTGGCCAGTCAGGGAGTCAAAGTCCCGGACAGCCTCAAACTCGGCGTGGACGGCAACTACAGCATCATGGTGACCGATCCCGATGGTCACAACGTCGAGTTCATGGAGTATGTGCCGGGATCGCTGCACAGCCGCAACTTCGGCAAGGCCCTGCCGGCCACGCGCATCGCCGACCACCTGATTCATGTCGGCGCCATAGTCCAGGATCGCGCCGCCGCCGACCATTTCTACAAGGACATTCTGGGATT
Organism: Candidatus Sulfopaludibacter sp. SbA3; assembly: GCA_900290315.1. GTDB lineage: Bacteria > Acidobacteriota > Terriglobia > Bryobacterales > Bryobacteraceae > Sulfopaludibacter. The sequence continues at coordinate 6,289 of OKRF01000166.1, forward strand.
CCAGGAGTTCTGGCATGGGGGCATGACCGACGAACGCGCGGACTGGATCGACATGCGCGTCCCCGAAGGCACCGATTGGATGGAGTACATGATGAACGTGCGCAACCCATCGCCCAGAACCCGCGGCGTGATGAACCACCTGGCGCTCGGCGTTCCCAGCGTGGAAGCCGCCCACAAAATCCTCCTGGAGCGCGCCGCCCACATGCAGGAACAGCCCAAGATCGGCCGCGACGGCAAGTGGCAGCTCAATCTCTACGACCCCAATCTCACCCGCGCCGAACTGATGGAGCCAAAGCCCGTCCAGACACCCTGCTGTTCCCCCATGAAAGACAAGTGAAAAACCCGTCAGCCTGATCTGCGCGACTTATTGCCGTCCTACCGGAGCGACTCCATCGGGTCGAGCCGGGCGGCCCGGCGGGCCGGCAGCCAGACCGCCGCCAGCGCGGCCGCAGTCAAGAGACCGGCAGCCATTGCCAATGCCCACCCGTCCACGGGATTCACACCAAACAGAAGGGTTGCGGCCAGCCTCGATCCGCCATAGATCGCCGGCACACTCAGTGCGAATCCGGCGCCGACCAATACCAGCGACTCTCCCAGCACCATCCGTAGAATCGTGCCCCGCCCGGCGCCGAGCGCCATGCGAATGCCGATATCGGCGGTCCGGCGGGTTACCGAATACGACATCAACCCATACAGCCCCACAGCAGCCAGCAGGAGCGCCGCTACGCCCAGGCCGGCGGCGAGAGAGGCCATCATTCGCTCCTTCACCAGGGCGCGATCGATCCCGCGATCGAGAGTCTCGATGCGCAGGGGGTATTCGCGTCCCATCGCTTCCATTTCCTGGCGGAGTCGACGAACCAGGTCCGCCGTGGGCGCATTTGCGGCCCGGATGAGCACACGCGGTTGCCGGGCCGCGTCTTCCTGAAAGACCGAAGTGAAGACCTGCAAGCTGTTGTGCTTTTGAAGGCTGCCGAGGTACGAATCGGCGACCATGCCCGCGATCACCAGTTCTTTGGCCGCCGGGCCGGGAAGGGTCACGCGCCTGCCTATGGCCTGCTGCCCGGGGAACAGCCGTTGCGCCAGGCTCTGGCTCACTATGGCAACTCGCGGCGAGCCAGGCGAGTCATGAACAGTAAACTCGCGCCCGGCTACCACCGAGATCTCCAGGGTCCGGAAGTAGTCCGGCGCCACCAGGAAGAGTTGGGCTTCGGCGGCGACGTCATTGGCAGTGACGGAGTGATCGGGAAATAGAGCCGGGAGCACCGGCTGGAGGGTCGCGGAGGATACCGCTCCGACCCCGGGCACTCGCGAGAGCCGCTGGAACAGCTCCGGATAATAAGAGTTCGGATCCATGCCCGTGTAACCGCCGGGCCGATTCATGAGCGGCATCTCGAGCACGTTGGCTGCATGGAATCCCAGCGGCAGCGTGCGGAGATTCCGCAGAGTTTGGGTGAACAGTGCCGCGGCCAGAACCAGCACCAGCGAGAGCGCTACCTGAATCACGACCATCAGTTTTCCTGCGCGTCCAACCGGGCCGGTCAGTCCGCGGCCGGCGTGCTGCAAGGCTACGGAGGGGTCGGTCCCGAGTGCCCGCCATGCTGGCACGGCGCCGAAGAGAAGGCCGCTGAGAATGGCGATCGCCAGGGTGAACGCAAAGACAGTGCCATCCACCGATACATCGTGCGCGCGATCGATGTTGCCGGTCCAGACGAATTGCGCGAGGAAGCCTGTGGCCCAGCGCGCGAAGAACGCGCCTGCCGCAGCGCCGCCGATAGCCAGCAGCATACTCTCCATCAGATACTGGCGCAGAATCCGGCCGCGTCCCGCCCCCAGCGCCAGGCGAATGCCGGTTTCCCGCCGCCTGGCTTCGGCGCGTGCCAGCAGCAAGGTGGCCAGGTTGACCGTTGCCAACAACAGCAGTACTCCCACCATGCCGAGCAGCAGCTTGAGCGGATAGGCGAAGCGCATGCGCGCAAAGTTGAAGCCCGTTCCGGCGGCGGCCGGTGACTTCCCAGGAGGGGACGCGCGACTGGCGCTGGCGGTCCAGCGAGGTGAATGCCCCCAGCGGAACAATCGCGTCGACTGCCCCGGCGCCTTCCATATCGGTGAAACTTCGCGGCGCGACACCCACCACGGTGAAAGGCTTCCCCTGGATGCGGATGAGTTTCCCGAGCGCCGTTGGGCTGGCGCGGAAGTAGCGCTGCCAGCAGGCATAGCCCAGTACAGCAACGGAGCCATCCTCGGGCGTAATACTGCGGCCGATCACCGGGTGAATAGGCATGGCGGCAGAAAAATCCTGGCTCGCCAGAAGCGCCGTCCCAGGAAACAGCGAACCCTCCGCTTCCAGCGTGAACACAGACAGATCCTGCCAGGCGAACATACCGCTAAGCGTTCGCTGGTGCGACCGGATCTGCTCAAAATTCGAATAGGAAAAACCGGCTCGATGCCCGGCACCGTCCACGGTCGCCAGACCTACCAGGCGATCGGGGGCAGTAGTGGCCAGAGGGCGCAGGGCAACGGCGTTTAGCAGGCTGAAAATCGCCGTGTTCGCGCCCACGCCTATTGCCAAAGAGACTATGGCGACAAACGTGAATCCCGGAGCCTTGAGAAGAATGCGAAGCGCGTACCGAAGATCGCCCATGGAGCTTCCCTTTCAATAGCCATTACCGATCATGACGAAACTCGCCCAATAAAAGGGATGACTGTATTGCGGCAAGCGCCGGACGGCGAGCATGGCTTTCTGGAGCGACCGGGCACGTCCTGGTTGGTTGTTGCCACCGGGCGCCAGCTTCAAATTTCGATGGAACGCCAACATCAATTCGGTGGTGCCGGCCGAATCCACCGCCCACTGGCTGGCCACCGTAGCACGGGCGCCGGCGGCCAGAAACGCCCAGCTCATTCCCACCACTCCCTCACCGCTCAGCACTCCGCCGCGTGCCGTGTCGCAACCGGAAAGCACCGCCAGGTCGGCATGCAGATTCATGGCAAGAATGTCCCGCGCCTCGAGCGCGCCATCGCTCGCATCCCTGCCCGGCGCCAGCGACAGCCAGGAGTACATGGGATTGGCCGGGTTGAGAATTCCATGGGTGGCGATGTGCAACACCCGGTAATTCGGCGCCTCCGTCATCCATGCCTGCTTGGTGGCGTCCCCGCCTGTCAGGGGTTTGGCCCCCTGCTGGCGGTACAGTTCCACCAGCGAGCTCACCTCCCGGGCGGCGTTGGGCAACCGGGCCGTGGCGGGATCGCCTAACGCCAGCAGCGCGTGCGACGCGGGTGGTTCGCTGTGCCTCCGGCTTTCGCGGAGATAGGTGAGCGAAGGAGCGTAGAAAACGGTTTGCCGCTCCAGCAGGTGCGCACCATCGGGCCGCACCAGGGCCTGAAACGGCAGGTTCCAGAGCGCGCCATCCGGCACCAGCACCAGC
>OKRF01000166.1:9720-12347 GCA_900290315.1 Candidatus Sulfopaludibacter sp. SbA3
TTTGCGGTAGCCGAGGTCGCGACTGCCCAGTTGCTCGCGAAATGCCGTCACCGCGGCGACGAGCGTCGGGCGATCCCACAGCACCGGGTGCACCTTCAAAGACGGCCGGCCGTTGGCGCCCCGTTCCATGGTGAAGATCCACACCTGCTTGGCGGCCACCACGAACTCTACCAGCAAGGTCCTGGAGTCCGGCAACAGGTCGGCAGCATCCTGCAGTTGGAAAGGAGAAGCTTCCCCGCGGCTGGCCGCTAATTGGGGATGTGCGGCGTACAGATGTCCCCGGAACGATTCGAAATCGCGCCGCGCCTGGTCCGCGTTGTGCTGCGCTTCGGCACGGGAGGCTGCCGGGGTTGCCGAAGCCCGGCGGGCCAATCGCGCCACGTCGTCGCTGAGCCGCTTCTCTTCGCTGAGTTCAGCCGGCGTCATGGATTGCGCGGGTTGAGTTTTTCCGCGCAGCGTTGTGTCCAGAAGCTGCCGGGCACGGCCGCGTTCGGCTACAGTCAGGGCGCCTGCCGGATCATCGAGATCGAATACGATGCCCATCAGACTGTGATACGCCTCCATCTTGTCGGCAAAAAAAGCCAGCCCCTCCTGCTCGCCTCCCCCTGCCGATTCGCGGATGGATTCAATCTGCCGGACAGTTTCTTCCAGCGCGGCCTTGGCCTTCGGTAAATCGTTGCGGCTGATCTCGCAGGTGCCCTGTGCGGCGAAAGCCGGCCACAACAGTTGCGGCGACTGGAAGCGCTGGGCGATGGACAGTGCGCGGGCAGCGTGGGCGCAGCCCTCCTCCACCTGACCAATGAAACTTTCGTAGCGGGAAAGCGCAGCCAGTCCAAACAGCGTCTCGAAAGACGATTCGTTGTGCTCCTGCAAGCGCAATCCTTCCCGCAGATCCGCAATCGCTTTGGCCGTTTCGGAGAGGCCCAGATAGAGGGCCGCGCGATTGAACAGCACCATGGCTACCCCGGGCGTGTCATTGGCCTGGCGCGAGACCACCAATGCCCGGTCATAGGCAGCCAGCGCTTTGGCGGTATCGCCGAGCTGACGGTAGACGGGACCGATGTTGACCAGAGCGCCACCCAAATGCTGCAGGTCGCCCTGGGCCTCCAGCAGGTGGATGGATTCCTCCAGATAATCCCGCGCCGCGGGGTAGTTGCCCTGCTGGGCCATGATCGGCCCCAGATTGCCGATGCCCACGCCGGCGGCGTCGGGAAACTCACGGCTTAAGCGGAATGCCTCTTCACAATCGGCAGCGGCCTGGCGCAGATTACCCAGGACCATGTGCGCGCCACATGTATTGTTCAGCACAAAGGATGCGCCGCGCCGGTCGTCCACTTCCCGGTAAAGCGCCAGACTTCGTGCGGCGTCTCCGAAGGCCTCCGGAAAACGTCCGGCGGCGCTGTAGGTAACGCCCCGCGACCGCAGCAGAGTCGCCAGCAGGGTTTTGTCGCCCGACTCAACGGCGGCTGGATAGCCCTTATCGAAGCTGGCCAGCGAAGCGCTCAACTGGCCCGCCCGGAATTGCGCAACTCCCGCTCCCCAGCTCGCCCTGCCCATGCCGGCAGCAGAGTGCAGCCGCTCCGCCACGGCCAGCGCCAGGTTGAATTCCCGCGTGGCTTGCGCATTGCCGTGCTTGTCGAGTCTGGCTTGCGCGGATTTGTAGACGGCGTCAAACAGTTCCTGATTGACCTGATCGGGCGACGCCGCCAGCAACTGGTCTGCGGCTTGCTGATCGAGCGCGGCCAACAATCGGTCCGCCAGAGACGATTGCGCGGAGGCATTCGACAGGAGCGCGGCTACTACCACGAGTTTCACTAACGTACGCACTTCCGTTTCAGCTTACGGGCCGGGGCTCGGGCGTGTCAAACGAGAAGCCCGGGACGGCCGCGCGCGCTGCCGAGTGGGACAGACGATCGTTTTTTGTCGTCTGTCTGCTCGGGTCTATAATTCGCCGGCAAACCGCGTGCGCCACCACAAAGCCGCTACTGCTTCTTCTCTGCCTTCTTGGCTTCCTCAGCTTTCTTGGCCTCTTCGGCCTTCCTCTGTTCCTCGGCGCGTTGTTCCTCGGCGCGTTGTTGTTCGGCGCGTTGCTGGTCGGCGCGTTGCTGGTCGGCGCGTTGTTGCTCGGCGCGCTGCTGCTCGGCGCGTTGCTGCTCGGCACGCTGCTGGTCGGCGCGTTGTTCCTCGGCGCGTTGTTGTTCGGCGCGTTGCTGCTCGGCGCGTTGCTGCTCGGCACGCTGCTGATCGGCACGCTGTTGCTCAGCGCGTTGCTGCTCGGCGCGTTGTTGCTCGGCGCGCTGTTGCTCGGCGCGCTGCTGCTCAGCAAATTGCTGCTCAGCACGTTGCTGCTCGGCACGCTGTTGCTCGACCCTTGGCTGTTCGACCGGCGGTGCCGGCGCGACGGGAGCAGTTTGCGCAGGCGCGAGCGGGGCGACAGGCTGGGGAGTCTCGTGCTTCGAAATCACCGGGCGCGATGCCGCCGGCGGTGGCAACGCCACCTTGATCTGGGGATCGGTCCGCTGCCGCACGGGTGGAACGCCGGCTGGATTCACCGGATGGGTATTGTCGGCCGCGTCCCGGGGCACGCGACCTGCGGCTCGGGCCACCGGCTGCCCGCCCGCGAGGGT
>OKRF01000248.1 GCA_900290315.1 Candidatus Sulfopaludibacter sp. SbA3
CTATGTAGCGTGTTGATGGCAACCGCGCCGGTGGGGCTGGCCCTTACCGGCAAGAAATCACTGTTGCAGGTGGCGTCGGTGATCGGCAAGACCAAGCGGCCCTCAGTGATCTGGCTGCATTTTCAGGATTGCACGGGATGCACCGAGACGCTGCTGCGCACCTCGGCGCCCGATGTCGCACACCTGATCCTCGACGTTATCTCCCTCGATTACCACGAGACTTTGATGGCTGCCTCTGGAGCGCAGGCCGAAGCTGCGTTGCGCTCCGCCATCGCCGACAACGCCGGCAAGTATGTGCTGGTCGTGGAAGGCGCCATTCCCACCCGGGATGACGGCGTCTACATGCAACTCGGCGGCCGGCCGGCAGTGCAGGTCGTAAGAGATCGGTTCCTGTGCTTCCTGGGGCGGTATTCCTTCGGCAGATCCGAATCCCACGGGTGCGGTAGGGGTTGATTCCGTTGTTGAGGGCAAGCCGATCATTAATTTGCCCGGTTGCCCGCCCAATCCTTACAACCTGCTGGCAGTCGTTTTGGAATACGTCACTATGGGCAGGCTCCCGGCCTTGGATGAATTCAGCCGTCCGAAGTTCGCGTATGAGCGAGTGATCCACGAAAACTGCCCGCGGCGAGCGCACTTCGACGCGGGCCGGTTCGCAGTCTCTTTCGGCGACGAAGGCCATCGCAAAGGCTGGTGTCTCTACAAACTGGGTTGCAAGGGTCCGGTCACTCACGCCGCTTGTTCCACGCGCCATTTCAATGAGATTCCTGGAGTGTGGCCCATCGGGATCGGCGCGCCCTGCGTGGGCTGCACGGAAAAAGGCGTGCTTTGGCGTATGGGTACGTTCGAAACCGTCCCGATTCATCTGGCGACTCCGCCCGATACCTACCCGCCGATCTACAGCAATGCCGGTCAGTTCAAGGTAGGCGCGGCGGCTCTGGTGGGAGCGATTGCAGGTGCGGTGGGCGGCGCTACCTGGGTAGCTTCGCAGCGTTTCCAGAGCAGTCAGGAGGCCGGCATCGCACGAGTCACGGTTGACCGCGCGCATGCGGAAAAGACGAAAGTGTCGGCCGAGAAGCAAATCCCTAAGAAAGAGGACTGATGTGGCCATCACTCGGCGAGAACTGTTTACCACTGTCGCCAAAGCCGGAGTGCCGGCTGCCGTGGCCCTTACCGTCGGCACGAAAGCGCTGCAGGCCGAGGAGATTCCGGTTCCCAGCGCCGCTGTCGGTTTGCTCTATGACGCCAGCGTCTGCATCGGCTGCAAGGCCTGCGTAGCCGCCTGTGCGGAGGCCAACGACACGCCGCCGGATACCCGGCGCGACGCGCTGCATCAGGCGCCTTCGGATCTCAACGATCTCACCCGCAACGTCATCAAGCTCTACAAGCCCGAAGACGGCTCTGCCTATTCCTTCGTAAAACGGCAGTGCATGCACTGCCTGGATCCGGCTTGCGCGGCGGGATGTCCCTTCCAGGCTCTGCACAAAGATCCGCAAACCGGCATTGTGAGTTGGACGGCCGATAAATGTATTGGATGCCGCTACTGCACCATTACTTGTCCGTATCACATCCCGCGCTTCCGATGGCAGGGCTACAACCCGCGCGTCACCAAGTGCGAGCTGTGCAGCGACCGCCTGCAGAAAGGTCTAAAGCCAGGATGCACCAGCGTTTGCCCCACAGGCGCTGTGATCTTTGGTCCGCGCACCGTGCTGCTGGCGGAGGCCAAAGAGCGGATCAAGAAGAATCCTGGCCGCTACTATCAGGAGCGCGTCTACGGCGAGACGGATAACGGCGGCACGCAATCTCTCTACCTGTCTCGCGTGCCTTTCGAAAAACTTGGTCTGCCGGAACTGGGGCCGGAGTCCGTGCCCGCCAGAACGCTCCGTTGGCAGAGACGCCTTTATCAATACTTTGCGTTGCCGGCACTGTTGTACGCGGGTCTGGTTCAGGTAATTCGGACCAGCCTAAAAGGACATGAGCAGGAAGCTCACGATCGCGAAAAAGAAACAGGATTGAGGGCGCAACTATGAGCAGCACAACCGCAACGAACGCGTCCATCAACCCGAACCGCTGGGAGCGGGCCGTGCCGGTGTACGGGTTCCCGGTGGTGAACCGGTTCTTTCTCGTGCTGGTGGCCATGACTCTGCTGGCGTTTGTGTTGACCGCTTACCGCGAACTGGCGGGCCTGGGTCCGGTCAGCGGCATGAACGACGCGTATGGCTGGGGAATCTGGAAGACCTTCAACGTGATGGTGCTGACGGCGCTGGGTTCGGGCGCATTCGCCGTGGGAATTGCCGCGTGGGTGTTCCGCCGAAAACGCTTGCATGCGCTCATGAGGATGGCGCTGCTCACCAGTTTTCTGGCTTACGCCTGCGGTCTGCTTTTACTCGGAATTGACGCCGGCCGCCCGTGGAATTTTTATTGGATCGTTTTTCCGTGGAAATGGAACATGCACTCCCCGTTGGCAGAAGTGGCGATTTGCATGTCGATCTACGCCATGATCCCTCTGGCAATCGAGAACATTCCTCCCGTGCTGGAGCGGCTCTGGTACTTCGATTCTCGCCTGCGGCCCGGGGTGGAAAAATTCGAACGGCGGCTGCACAAGTTCTTCCCGTGGATTATTGCGGCAGCCTACTTGTTGCCGGGCATGCACCAATCGTCGCTGGGCGCCTTGATGCTGCTCGCCGGAGAAAGAGTCCATCCCTTGTGGCAGACTCCGTGGCTGCCTTTCCTGTACTTGGGCGCGGCTACTTTCATGTCGTTCGGATGCGTCGCTGGTACCACGATGTTGTGTTGCGTAGTGTGGAAGCGGGCAATGGACATGGAGGTCCTGGACGAAGCCGCCCGCATCACGTCTTACCTGATTTTCGGCTGGCTAGGATGGCGCCTTCTCGACATCCTCTTCCGGGGAGCGCTGGGCACCGCTTTTCACTTCGATCGTTTCGCGGGCGTGTTTTGGCTGGAGATGATTCTGATCTCGCTCGGCGGCTGGCTGCTGCGCCGTTCGCTGCGGACGCATGAAACGCGGTGGATGTTCCTGGGCTACATCTTCAGNNCTGCGGACCCACAAAACCCGGTGGATGTTCCTGGGCTACATCTTCAGCTCGCTCGGCGGCATGATCTACCGCTTCAGCCCCACCACTTTGGCCTTTCGTCCCAACCCAGAATCGCTTTACTTCCCTTCGACCATTGAGATTCTGGTCTCGCTCGGTTTCATTGCTATGGGCGTTGCGGGATTTCTCTTGATCGTTAAGCGCTTCGCAATTCTTCCCGCTCCTCTGTATGAATGGCACGACATGGCGAGCTACTTCCGGTTCCGCAGGCCGTACATTCGCTGGACCGGATATTTCAAGTACGGGCACTTCGGCGAAAACGAATCCGAAACACCAAACTCTGACTAACAGCAGGTACTATGGCGAAACGAATCACAATCGACCCCATCACCAGAATTGAAGGCCACCTCCGCATCGACGTCGAGGTGGACAACTATGCGGTCAGCAACGCATGGGCTTCTTGCACCATGTGGCGCGGCATCGAAAAGATTCTCCGCGGCCGCGACCCTCGTGATGCCTGGCTATTCACCCAACGCTTCTGCGGTGTGTGCACCACGGTGCATGCCATGGCCAGCGTGCGCGCAGTGGAAGATGCTCTGAAGCTGGAAGTGCCGCTGAACGCTCAGTACATTCGCAATCTCATCCTGATTGCTCATGCCCTGCACGACCACATCGTTCACTTCTACCAGCTTTCGGCGCTGGACTGGGTCGATATCCTGCAGATTCCGAAGGCCGATCCCGCAGCGACTGAAAAGTTGGCGGAAAGCCTTTCTCCGTGGACGCGCAATTCCCGAAACGAGTTCAAAGCCGCACAGGACCGCGTGAATGCCGTCGCCAGCAGCGGCCAGCTCGGAATCTTCATGAACGGTTACTGGGGCCATCCTGCCATGCGGCTCTCGCCGGATGTGAACCTGCTGGCCTTCACGCATTATGTGCAGGCACTTGAGTATCAGCGGAAAGCTTTGCAGGTAGTCGGAATCCTGGGCTCGAAGACACCGCACATTCAGAACCTGACGGTTGGAGGCGTAGCCAACGCCATCGACCTGGACAGTGCCAGCGCCCTTAATGTGGACCGTTTGGAGCTGGTCCGCGAGTTGCTGAATGAGGTCGTGCAGTTCATCAATCAGGTTTACGTGGTGGATGTTTGCGCCGTCGCCGCGATGTATCCCGAGTGGTTCAAGATCGGCAGCGGAGTAAAGAACTACCTGGCGGTGCCTGATCTGCCTCTCGATAGTGCCGGCACGACCTACGACCTTCCCGGCGGTACCATCATGAACGGAAATATCGCGGGCGTTCATTCGTTCAAAACTGCATCGGACAAGGATTTTCGTGATGCGGTCAGCGAAGATGTAGCCCACGCTTACTATCAGGGTGGAAAAGCGCTGCATCCCTGGTCGGGAGAGACCGAGCCTGATTTCACCGGCTGGAATGGAGAACAGAAGTATTCTTGGGTGAAGGCGCCGCGTTTCAACGGACAACCGATGCAGGTTGGTCCGCTGGCGCAGGTGCTGGTTGGTTACGCGCAAGGCCATCCGCTGACGCAGAAGCACGCGAATCTTGCCATCGCCAAGGTGCAGGCGATCGGCGGGGTCCGCGTGACACCGGACATGCTGCACTCCACGCTCGGCCGGCACGCCGCGCGAGCGATTCGAGCCTCCATGCTGGCGGAACTCGCGCAGAAGCATTTGCAATTGCTGACCGACAACATCGCCAGAGGCGATTATTCGGTCTTTAACCAGCCGGTGTTTCCTGGGCACGAGGTGGAAGGCGTTGGAACCCACGAAGCGCCGCGCGGAACTTTGTCTCACTGGATCGTGATCAAGGACGAAAAGATCAAGAACTATCAGGCGGTGGTGCCGTCGACCTGGAATGCCAGCCCACGGGACGCTTCCGGCGCCCACGGTCCATACGAAGCTTCGTTGCTGCACACTCCGCTGGCGCGTCCGGAAGAGCCGTTGGAGGTTTTGCGTACAGTGCACTCGTTCGACCCTTGCATGGCGTGCGCCTGCCACGCCTTCGATCCCTCAGGCCGTCAGATCGCCAAAGCAAAGGTGCTATGAAGAAGGTT
>OKRF01000445.1:0-19670 GCA_900290315.1 Candidatus Sulfopaludibacter sp. SbA3
CGGCCCCGCGTGCCGGCGATTGTGGTCAGCGAGGCCACGCAGGCGCTGGTCTGTGACGTGTTCCAGCAACCGGACCTGTTCCGCGATTTGCCGCGCATCGATCGGCGGGTGGTTGCTTGGGGACACGAGGCGGAACCGCTCGAACTGCCCCACTCCGCCGTCGTTATCTCTGAAGAGGAACTCACGGCGCGGCTCCAGCCCCAGTTGCCTGAGGCGGCGCAAGATGCGGAGTGGACCATCTTCGCGTCGCGGCCGCTGCCGGAATCAGCCGTGGAACATCATTTCGGATCGCGTAAGGCTTACGCGTTGGCGGTGGATTGCAAGAACGGCGGCTGTTGGGTAGAGTCGCTGGATAGTGGCTGGCTGTTTCTGATTCCCGGCTGGCTGATCGCAGTGGGAGGAGCGCCGGAAGCTCTTCTGGCGCAGAGTCGCCTGGTGGCGCGCCAGATTCGCGGCGCCAGCGAGGAGAGCGCGGCATTCCCCGCCTATCCACGGATCGCCGACCCGCTCTGCGCGCCCGGATGGCTGGCCTGCGGCAGCGCGGCGATGGCGTTCGACCCAATCTGCGGCGATGGTACGGGCAACGCCGTGCGCGAGGCCATTCTGGCCGCCGCGGTGATTCGGGCCGCCGCTCGCGGTGAGGCTCTGGACCCGCTCCTGGCGCATTATCGCGCGCGGTTGATCGCGGGATTCCGCCGGCATCTGGAACTCTCGTTACAGTTTTATCGCGCCGGCAATCACGGCCAATGGTGGGACGCGGAAATTCTCGCACTGGAGCGTGGGATGGCGTGGTGCGCGGATCGACTCGGGCCGGACCCCGCGTTTCGCTATCGGCTGAATGGTTTCGAGTTGGAGGATATGTGCAACCGATCGGGTATGTAAGAAGTCCTTATACAGAGTCACGCGAGATTCCCAAGGGGCTCGGCGTGAAGCATGACGCGGAAGGCGTTCTCCAGGTGCGGGCGGAATTGGAGCCCGGTCTCGCCGATATTGACGGCTTTTCGCATTTGTTCGTCATCTGGGCGTTCGATCGCTCGGAAGGTTATGACTTGGTGGTGACGCCGCCGAGTGACAATCGGTCGCATGGCGTATTCGCGACCCGTTCCCCGCGGCGTCCGAATCCGATCGGGCTTACGGTAGTCGAGTTGCTGGGCAGGGATGGTGCGGCCCTGCGGGTCCGTGGCATCGACATGCTCGACGGGACCCCGATTCTCGATATCAAGCCGTATATGTCGAGCGTTCCCCAGGAACGGCTGCGGCGCGGGTGGCTCGCGGAGGCGGAGGGGCGCCGGATGCCGTAAAGGGGCAAAGCTAAGCCGGGCACTAAGATTCGCCAAATGGCGGCGAGTGTCGAGCCTGTTCGGGTGCCCGCGCGCGGGCAACGATGGGTATGAAAATGGGCGGGATTTTCGAGGGCACGAATTTGCGGCGGACACAAGGCTCGGGATTTTCGAGGGAGGGTGGCACGGATTAGCGGCGGGGCCGTGGCTCGGGATTTCGCGAAGGGGCAAATTCGAGCCAGGCACGAAGATTCGCCAAAAGGCGGCGAATTCCAGGCACGAAGATTCGCCAAAAGGCGGCGAATTTCGACCCTGGCACGGATTTGCGGCGGACATACGGCCCGGGATTTTCGAGGGTGGCACGGATTTGCGGCGGGCACACGGCTCGGGATTTTCGAGCGAGGCACGTTTTGCAGCTTTACAGGCTCACCACGTACCACGTGAGCCTCAATAATTCACTGCCAGTGGCGCTCCCATCCGCGCCACCAGCCAGTATTTTCCAGATCCAGGGCATCCCAGCAGCGATCGAGGGCGTGGCGATCGCTTTGCAGCACGGCGGGGAGCGGGTCACTTCGGGCGGCAGCGGGACCAGTTGGGCGAAGCGGTCGAACACCTGGCCACGCGCCTCGGCGCGGACGCGGGTCAGCAGGTGCCAGAGAGTCAGAGCATCGCGGGGAAGCGCCGCCGTGAGAATCGCCGGGAGCGCCGTGGCATCGCCCGCTTCCCATGCGGCCAGCGAGCTTCGCAGCGGCGCGGACGCATCGGCATAGAACGGAATGCCCGGCCCCTGGCGCTTGCGCGTGACGCATTCAGCGCCGGCGGGGATGAAGGATTCGTGGTCCTCATACTGAAATGCCACCCATCCCAGCTCCACGTGCAGGAGGCCGTTGCCGGTGGCATCCACGTTGAGGGTGTACTCGCAGCCCAGATCGACGGCGCGGGCAGACGGCGTATCCACCACGAATTCGCGCGGCGGCGCCCAGATGAAAGCGTGGAGCTGACCGCGCTGCAGCAGCACCTTACGCCCGGAAGAGGCGCGCAATTCGGAATCGGGACCGAGATCGATTTTGCCCACTTCCTCGGCTTGTAGCGTGAGTTGGGAAGCGCCGCCGGTGCGCAGCAACTGGCCGGCTCCCAGCGTGGTGGCGATGGCAACCTGCTTGCCGCCCATGCTCGCCGAGCCCTGCAAGCTGGCAACTTGCCATGCGGTGGAGCGCCCCACGGGGACTGCGTTGACCAGCAGGCCGGCCGCCGCGATCAGCACCGCTGCGGCAGCCAGAGCCGCCCAAACGAGGCGTGGCCGCGCCGGCATGGCACGCGCGATATCCGCGCGATGCCGGTAGCGCAAGGGAGCGAGCGTCCGCTCCAGGCGTTCGATATCCGGGTCGGGCGGCCCGGAACGATCCCAGAGATACTCTTCGTTCATTGGTTCTCTCCCAGTAACGCGCGCAGCATTTTCATGCCGCGGCAGAGATTGACGCGGACCGAATCGGGTGTGAGGCCGGTCTGGCGGGCGATCTCGGGACCGGTCAGACCTTCCACCAGGCGCAGCACCAGAGTTTCGCGGTAAGCCTCGGGCAGGCTGCGAATCAGTTCCAGTACGGCGGATGCTTCGGTTGCGTTCGTGGCCACCTGGCCACCCGCTTCCTCCAGCGGTTCATTGCGCTTCCGGCTGCGAAAATAATCGATGGCGCGGTTGCGCGCAATGGCCCCCAGCCATCCGCGAAACGCCGCGGAGGTTCGCAGCCCTTTGAGCTGACGCATGGCGGAAAGAAATACCTCCTGTACCAGATCTTCCGCATCCCCTGGAGGCACGCGCACCAGCAGGATGCCGTGCACCATGCGGGCATAGCGCACGTAGAGCTCGCCGAAGGCCACGCGGTCCCCATTGGCGGCTGCGCGGATCAGGGCGTCGTCTTCGGCGGGCTCGGTCGTCACCAGCATGCACGCTACCTCAGCATAGCGTCCACATCGGCGGCGGTAAACTGCTTCATGTCCGCTTTGAAGCGGGTGCGATCCACGCCCTTCGGTCCGGCGCCGACCAGGGTATTGGTGAACTGCTCGCCATTGCGGCCCTCCAACTGAATGACCCACTTACCTTCCCTGGGCCACTGTTGCGCAATGGCGAATATGCCCGGACCGGAAAGGGGCGTGACTTTGAGTGGAATCTCACGCCGTTCGCCGTTCACCATCCCGATGGCGGTCGCGGTGAGTCTGGCGGTGGCCGGATCGTGACATCCCGTGGCCATGACAGTCAGGACGGCACCCACCTTCTGAGCTTCCTTGCTGGCTTCGGGATTTCCCAACTGCAGGAAAAATCCACCGGCGAACAGTTGACCGGCCAGCGCCAGGGGCGCCAGCATTTTCAGTGTACGTTGCATCGTCTTCCCTCCGACCGGAAAGACGGTGGGAATTGCGCGAGTGTTAACTGGAGATTTTCCTTGCAAGTAGAATACTACATAGGTATGCTGACGATATGGCAGCGGCGAAATGGAAGACGTTGGCAATGGGTGTAGTGATCGTGGGCGCCGGCGCTTTGGCGATTGCTCTGGTCTCGGGGGTTCTCTACGAGCANNCGGCCGCTCCGTGGATATCGGCGGGCGGATGCTCAATCTCTATTGCTCCGGCGCGGGCCAGCCCACAGTCATCTTCGAAAGCGGCTCGCCCTGGCCTTTGTGGAAGGACCCGAAGACGATGTTCGCGAACGGGGCGCCACATCCCGGCTACAGTTGGGTCGCGGTTCAGCGCGAGTTGGCGAAACTTACTACGGCGTGCTGGTACGATCGGGCCGGTTCGGGGTGGAGCGACCTGGGGCCCTATCCGCGCGACAGTGCGGCGCAAGCTCGCGATTTGCATACTTTGCTGCAAACGGCGGGGGTGTCACCGCCGTACGTTCTGGTGGCGGAAACGTCGGCGGCCCTGGATGCGCGGGTGTACACGGGCCTGTATCCCGCGGACGTTTCCGGTCTGGTGCTGGTCAACGGTGTGCATCCCGATTTTCTGATTCGCACACGGCCCGGTATGAGAAAACAGGCACGAATGCCGGAGTTTGTGGGGCACTCGCAAGACCTCTCGGCGCAGGTGTTCAACCAGATCGGGCTTTTCCGGCTGGGCACGACGAATCGTCCCGCACCCGGGCCCGCGCCCAAGGGGATGACTGAGGCGGAATGGAACACCATCTGGCGCCTGACTCAGTCTTCCAAGGCGCGGAGCGCACTCATACAGGACATCGCATCGTGGGGCCAGAGCATGGCTGAGGCACGAGCGGCAGGGGGGCTCGGCGACCGTCCAGTGTTCGTGCTAAGTTCCGAAAATGCGCCAGTGGCATCGGAATACGACAGTGTCTGGGTGGAATTGCAGAACGATTTGGCGCACCTGTCCACGCGGGGAAAGCGCGTGTTGGTCAGCGAGGGCAGCGACGAAATGATTTACCAGGCGCCCGACGCGATCGTCGAGGCCGTTCGCCAGGTTCTGGGGAACGTCCATTCCGCGCCCTCGCGATGAAGTGCAGCGCTCGCTTGGATTGCCGGTTTTAGAATTTCGGATATGTGCGTCTGTAATATACTGAATCCGTGCTCCTGAGCTGGTTGCAGTGCGGGGTTGGATTTTCCATCGTCGCCGTGGCGTGGGGCTGCGCCATCGGACTCATCGCCAAACGGCGCGGATGGCCTGCGAAGCGGGCTTATCAGACAGGGTTATACGGCTTTTTGGCTTCGCTGATTGTAATCGGACCTGTTCTCGAGATTCTTCTGCGCCTGGAATTGCCGTGGCCTCCGCACCTCTTGTCTCAGCGAGGATTCCCCTTGGCAGTCGTCGTCGCCGTGGCATTCATTTCGCTGTTTGCGTGGTTGGCCGGGTCGCTCGCGCAGCGGTTGCGCTCCCCTACGGACGCGGTGTCCCCGTCCACGTAATATGCCAAGTTCCTATTTTATTTCAACTTATAAATGGCCAGTCCGGTGAGGACCTTGGGATAGAAATCAGTCGATTTCTGGGGCATCACGCCGCCGGCGAACGAGGTGTCGGCCACTTGCTGAATCGATGTGGGCTTCAGAAGGAAGGCGATCTGCGCTTTCTCCTGGCGTGCTTCCTCAACGGCGGCATCCAGGCCACGGATGTAACGCAGGTGCTTTTCGTCGCGCACCGCCTCCTCCCCGATGCCGAGAGTTTTGCCGAGCAGTCCTTCATGCAGGATGCGCACATCGAGCGCGCCGCTGGCGTGCCGGTCTTCCAGCAGGAAGAGGCGATCGCCGATGGCGGCGCCGATCACGGTACGGTCGCCGGATTCGTCCCAGGCGGACTTCAGGCGGTCGAGGGTGGGAATCTCTTCCACATGGAAATCCTGCGCGGCCCTGTTCAGGAAATCGGCGAGAAGGTTCTCCGCCGGAAGTCCGCTCACCAGGCGGTGCGTAGCCAGGATCTGCAGCCCGGGCGAGTACATGTTGATGAAAGTCATCATCACGCGATCAGCGCCGGGCAAATCGGGATTCTCATTGCGGAACGCCAGGGCCGTCTCGTAGCGGTGGTGGCCGTCGGCGATCACCAGTTTCTTGTCCGCCATCAGTTCCTGAATGCGGTCCGCGCCGGTGATTTTCCAGAGCCGGTGGATCACGCCGTACTCGTCGGTGACTTCGGCGAGCGGTGCGGCGGCGGCGGCCTCGTCGAGGAGGGCGTCGATCGCGCCGGCGGGATCGGGATACAGCATGAAGAGTTGGCCGAAATGAGCGTGGGTGTGCCGTAACAGCTCCAGGCGATCCTTCTTGGGACCGGAGAGCGTCTGCTCGTGACGGTGGACGATTCTGGCGGAGTAGTCTTCCACCGCGCCGAGGGCGATGAAGCCCTTGCGCACCATGCGCTCACCCGTGTCGGGCACGGTGAACTCCTGGAAATACGGGAAGACGGCCGCTTCGCTGTCGCGCGCCAGAATGCCGGAGGCGATCCATTCGTTCAGGAAGGCCGCGGCGCGGGTGTAGACGTTGCCGGTGGCGGAATCTTCCGGCGTACGTGGTCCCAGAATCACGCGCACCAGGTTATAGGGACTCTTCGCCAGATATTGGGCCTGCATGGCGGGCGAGATCTTGTCGTACGGCTGGGTGACGAGATCGCCTAATGGGCCTGCTCTTGCGGTGTATCGATAGGGTTGGAAGGGGTAGATTTTAGCCAAGTTTCAGGATACCGAAAAATGAGGGCCAAGGGCCGGAGGCATAGGCGTTACAACAGGTCCGCCGCGACCGGCCGCGGCTCGCGCGATCCAGTTGTTTGCTGGAGTTGGCTAGCTGTAACACTTTTAACCGTAATGTTTTTAACACGTTCTGGAATTGTGTCTATGATACACTGCCGAAATAGCGGCAGTGGAGGACAGGAAATAGATGATCTTTACAGGGAAGAGCGCAGCCAAACTCGCATCCCTATCGGCGGCAGGTGTGGGAATGCTGACCTTCGGCGCCAAGAATGCCGCTGCGGGAATTATCGATTCCGGAATCATCAATCAAAAGGTGGGGTTCGATGCCGGATTCGGAGCGTCCTTCACGTCGCCCACGCTGGGCACGGGAGCGGCGAATTTCAAGTTTAGCTTTGTGCAAAGTCATCCGAATATCGACACCCATCGAAAGGTCTTGTTCGGCGGGAATTCCATCGCATTCAAGGCTTGCACGTCCAGTTGTGGGCACTCACTGCGCGTCTTCGGTGCAGGTGCCACCTGGTCGTCACTGGCGGCAGGACCCAGCCGGGCAAACGGAATCGTCGCGAGCCTGATCGGCGCGAATCTGACTGCCTTTCCGTCGCTGAGCGGACAGCGGGCTTTTACCGACCAGTTTGCCCTGATGCGTTTCGCCTCGGGTGCCAGCACGCTGTACGGGTGGATGGAGCTCACTCTGGTCGACAACGATCGCCCGGGACCGCCCACGTATGGTCCCGATCTCACCATCGTCCGTTATGTCTATGACGATTCGGGCGGCAAGCTGGCGGCGGGTTCTCTCACGCCGGCCAGTCCCTCCGTTCCCGAACCCGGAACTCTGGAAGTCACCGGACTGGCTGCGCTGGCGCTCGGGGCAAAGGGCTTGCGGCGCTGGAGAAAAGCGCAAAAAACTACCGCGCAGGCATGAAGCGCCTCCTTCTGGTCGGCTGGGATGCGGCCGATTGGAAGATCATCAGACCCCTTCTGGCAAGCGGCGAAATGCCCAACGTCGCCCGCCTGATGACTGGTGGAGTTCACGGGAACATCTCCACGATTTATCCGCCGCTCAGCCCAATGCTGTGGACGTCGATCGCCACCGGCAAGCGGGCTTATAAGCATGGCATTCACGGCTTTAGTGAACCGGCCGAAGACGGATTGTCCCTGCGCCCCATCAGCAACCTGGGCCGCAAGACCAAGGCGTTCTGGAACATCCTCAACCAGAACGGCAAGCGGTCGATTGTAGTTGGGTGGTGGCCTTCCCATCCCGCGGAACCGATTCGCGGGGCCATGGTGTCCGACCGATTCCCGCCGTCCATTGCGGACGAACCCGGAACGCCCATGCCTCCCGGCACCGTGTGGCCTCCCGATTTGGCGACCGGCCTTTCCGAGCTTAGGGTCCACGGCGCGGACGTCACCGGCGATATGCTCCGCATGTTTGTTCCCGATCTCGACAAGGTCGACCAGGAAAACGATAAAACGCTCCACGACCTCGCCGGGATGATCGCCGAGACCCTGAGCATTCATGCGGCAGCCACCGAATTGATGGAGCAGCAGGAGTGGGACTGCGCGGCCATCTACTACGTGGGCATCGATCATTTCTCGCATCGCTGCATGCGCTACCGCACCGGCAAACGCGAGCACTCGGAGCTTTACTGCGGCGTGGTCGACAACGCTTACCGCTGGCACGACGCCATGCTGGGGCGCCTGCTCCAATTGGCCGGCCCGGATTGCGCCGTGATGCTGACGAGCGATCACGGATTCCATTCCGACACTCTGCTGCCCGAATACATCCCGGCGGAGGCCGCGGGACCGGCGGTGGAGCATCGGCACTTCGGCATCTTTTGCCTTTCGGCGCCGGGCGTGCGGCAAGGCGAGGAGATCTACGGCGCCACGCTTCTGGACATCGCGCCGACGGTCTTGCACCTTTGGGGTCTGCCGATGGGAGCCGATATGGACGGCAAGGTACTTCTCAACGCATTCCACGACGCTGTCCCAATTCCGCCGATTCCAAGCTGGGATGCGGTTGCCGGAGAGGATGGACGGCACGAGCCTTGGAAGCAGTACGAAGGATCGGCGGCGGTCGAGGCACTGGATCAGTTGGTGCGGCTGGGCTACATCGCGGCGCCCTCGGAGGACTCCCGGCTGAACGTGGCGCGTACGCTGGAAGAGAACCGCTACAACCTGGCACGCGATTACCTCGACGCCGGACTTACGGGCGAGGCGGCTGCGATCTTCGAAGCGCTGGCCGCTAACGACCCCGAGCAGGGGCGCTACCATCTCCACCTCTTCCAGTGCAAGATGGACGAGGCGGATTTCGAGTCCTGCGGCAGGGTGCTCGCGCGCTTCCACGCCGTGTGCGACGAACTCGCGCCGCGAGCCGCCGAAGAGTTGGAGCGCCGCCGCGCAGAGTATCCCGACAGCGAAGTTCCGCGGGACGCCATGGGGCGGCCAGCCTCCCCCGAGTTTCTGGAGCGCGCGAAACTCCGCGAGAAGGCGGACGGGTACGCATTGTCCAGACTGGTGGCCAGCGTGCGGCTGATGCTGGCGCAGGCACGGCCGGCGGAGGCGAAGAGCGAGGCCCGGCGAGTGCTCGAACAGATGGAACCGGCAGCCAGCGGCAATCCGGACTTTGCGATGTTCCTGGCGGCCGGATACGCCACGGTGGAGGCATACTCACACGCACTCGATCATGTGCGAAGTGTGCGGATGGCCGATCCGGAGCGCTACCCGGCGATGGCGCTCGAAGCCCGCATCCACCAGGCGGAGGGCCGTCACCGGGAGTGCGTGGAGTGCGCTCTCGATTCGCTGGCCTTGGTGCACTTCCAACCCGTCTTGCATTACCACATGGGTGTCTCCCTTCGCCATCTAGGGGAGGCGGCCCACGCGGAGCAGGCGTTGCGCGTGGCCATCGCCCAGATGCCGGGACTGCTGGAGGCGCGCGACGAATTGGCCAGGCTTTTGCGCGGGGCTGGGAGACTCGGAGAGGCCGGCCTCGAACAGGCGATGGCGGACGTGTGGCGCCAACGAGAGAAGCGTCCTACGGCCGGAGCGGCGGGAAACGCCAAGCCGGAGCCGGAGCCGGCTCCGAGCGCGCCGCGGATGAGCGAGGCATGGTCGGGCAGCCCGCCCGCCGACCGTTCCCGCGTGGTCACGGTGGTGACGGGACTGCCGCGCAGTGGAACTTCGATGATGATGCAGGTGTTGGCGGCAGGGGGAATCGACGCGTACACCGACCATCGGCGCACGGCGGACGAGGACAATCCGCGAGGCTATTTCGAACACGATCGCGCCGCGCGATTGCACGAGGGTGCTCCATGGATTGCCGAGGCCCGTGGCAAAGCTGTCAAGGTAGTGGCCAATCTGCTGCCCCGTTTGCCCGCGGGCGAGGAATACCGCGTCGTGTTCCTGCACCGCGACATCGGCGAGGTAATTGCGTCGCAGCGGGCGATGCTCGAACGGCTGGGCCGGATGCCGGAGGGCCTCGAAGATAGCCGGATGGCGAGAATCTTCTCGGGCCAGTTGGTGCGCATTCAGGAATGGCTCGGGCGGGCACCAGGAGTCGAATGGCTCACCGTGCAGTATAGCCAGGCCCTGGAGGATCCGGCGGGGATGGCGGCGAGTCTCGCGGCGTTTCTGGGGGAGCCCTTCGATCAGCTAGCTGGCGCGCGTGCCATCGATCCCAAGCTCCGGCGGCAGAGAAGCGGCAGGTTGGGATAGGTGGGAGGATGGCTCGATCAGCCGAAAGAACCCGATTCCTGCCGATAGACTCCCCTTCGCAGCAGCACACCGCGGCCCTATCTTAGGCCTATGGGGCCGGGGGGCCAGTAACGCCACCGACTGCGTCGGATTGAACGTGCGAAGCTGACCGGCGGCAAGACCGCCGGCGTTACTCAGGTTTCGCGGGAGTCACAGACTGGAGGTGTGCCGGCGGTAAGACCGCCGGCGCGGGGTTCTCGAAAAACTAGCGCCGCCTCAAAGGCTGCCGCCAGGGTGGCGGTCCCACAACGCGCGGCCTACTTGTCCCGCGGGATTCCGTTGGGCTGTTGCAGAATCACGGGGATGGGATCTGCGGGGCGCTTTACCGTACCACTCATCGCGCCCTCCAGATCGACGCTGTAGGTGTCTAGGATCTTGCCCAGGTCGCGTTGGAGCGACGTGCGCGCGTGCTGCAACTGATTCAGCGCATCCACTTCCGACAGGCGCCGCGCGGTATCGTCGCGCGTGGCGATGACCACGTCCAGAATGGTGGCGCTGCCCAGTTCATACTTGCGGCGGGAGCCGGTGAGGGTCTCGTCCGCCAGCTTGCGGGCCGCCACGGCGGTGTCGTACGCCGCGCGGGAATTCCGCTGCGACGTCCAATCGTTCATCACGGCAAGCTTAATGTTGTTGTGCAACTGCTTGTCGGAAATCTGCTGTTGGCGATATTGCAGCTCGTTGGTGATCTGGTCGGCCTGGTTGGCCTTGTTCCTGATGGGCACAGTCAACTGGAGCTGGAAACTGTAGTTGGGGAAATTTCGCGCGAAGATCTGGCTGAGCACTGTTCCGTAACCGCCGATGATCAGCGACGACACATCCTGCGGACCGAGCGGCCGGTAACCAACAATCGTCTTCCCATCGGCGCCGATGACGGGCACCTGCACACCGGGATTCAGCGTGCCGCCCTGTCCGGCATTCGACAGATTCGCCGAAAACGACAGATTCGGAAGCAGGTTGTTCTTGGTGCCCAGCAAATCCAGACGGGCGTTTTCCAGGGCGATCTGGTTCTGCTCGATTTCGATCCGGTGAGCCATGGCATCGCTCACCAGGTCCTGGATGGGAATCACCGGCTCCTGCTCCGGAACGTCAATGTGATCGGTGGGGACTACGCGGGCCAGCGCGATGGTGGAGTTATCCAGGCCGTTGCGCGTCAGCACACTTTTCAGAATCATCTCCTGCTGCAGGAGTTGCGATTCGCGCTGCACCACATCCTGCTGGGCCGATTTCACATCCGCCTCGGACTGGATGATGTCGATGGGCGCGAGGGCACCCAGGTCGGCGCGCTTCTTGGTGTCTTCGTAGAGCTGCGTATCGAGGCGGAGCGTCTCCTGGCTGACTCTCAGGTCTTCGTTGAAGGTGACCAGATCGTAGTAAAGGTTCACTACGTTGCTCACGGTGGCGATCACCTGGGCTTGAAAGGTGAGATCGTTGGACCGTAGGTTGTTCCGGGCCTTGTGGTAGGCGCGCTTGTTCACCGCCAGGCCGAATCCGTTCAGCAGGTTTTGCGTGATGCTCAAGGAAAGGCTGCCGGTGTTGATGGGATTGAACAGCGCGGTGGTGGCGTTCTGGTTATAGCCGAAGACGCTGCTCAAGCCCATGGAGACCGTGGTACCCGTCCAGAATCCCTGCTGCACTCCGTAGGTGAGGTTCTTGTACTGCTGCACCAGAAATGGAGTGCCGGTGAACTGCGTAGAGGTCTCAATGCTCGTGGAATGGTTGAAGCCGCCGGCGATATAGAAATACGGCTCGGTGTTGGGAATGGAAGATCCCGCGAAGCCGCTGAGGACGCCGCCGGTGCCGCCACTGCTGCTGCTTGCCCCCGCGGAGTTCACCTGGGTGGCTCCGGAGAGGACTCCCAGCGAGGCTGAGTTCGGACCTTGCGAAATATTGGTGGAGATATTGCGGATCAACTGTCCGGCGCTGGCGCGCTGCAAGTCCGCCAGAGCCAGCTTGGGACTGTAGCGGGCCGATTCGATATCCAGGTTGTTCTCCAGCGCCAGCGCGATGGCGTCGCGCAAGGAGAGGTAGATGACGCCGGCGCGCATCAACTTCTCAATTCGGGGAGAATCGTCGAAGCTCACCTGCGACACCGGGTGGGGACGGTAAGGATGGGTCAAGCTATAGACCAGTCCATGGCCGTCTTCCAGTGTGTAGGACTGGGTCTGCGCGAATACCGGCAGGACGAGGGCCCCGCTGAGCAGGACCGCAATTACAGACTTGGCACGATGCATAAGCGATTGAGACTCCAAAAAGCTATTATGGCGGCAAACGTCCAGCCAATGTCCACCCGCCCGTAAGTTGCTCTCAGGAAGGTACGTAGATGGGGCGGAGCGAGTTCGGAAAATTCTCGGGTACATAGGCGAACAGATTACGAATACTGGACGCGCGAGGCTCACAAAAATTAACGCACAAAAAGGCACCCGGCGGTAAAGTAGTCAATAGGAGTATGCGAAAGATTCTTCTTGCACTGGTTTTGCTGGTGTTCACGGCCTGGGCCGCCAACGTCAAGCTTTACTTGAAAGATGGCGCCTATCACATTGTCAGGGAATACCAAGTGCAATCTGACCGGGTTCATTTTTACAGCATCGAGCGCGAGGAATGGGAAGACATTCCGCTGGACTTGGTGGACGTGAAGCGCACGGAGAGCGAAGCTGCGGCGCGGAAAGAGACGCTGGAGCACGATGCCAAAGTCCTCGCCGATGAGGATGCCGCCGATCGGGCTATTAAGAAGGAGACTTCGCGGATTCCGCAGAATCCCGGCGTGTATTGGCTGGATGGCGATAAGACAAAATCGCTGAAAGCGGCGGAAGGCGCGGTCCACAGCGATAAGAGGCGCGAAATTCTGAAGGCGCTCTCACCCATTCCCACCATCTCCGGCAAGGCCACGCTGGAAATTGATGGCGCGCATTCACAGAATGTCTTCAGCAATCCGGAACAGGAATTCTACATCCAGCTTTCCGAAACGGAGCGATTCGGCATTTGTAAGGTGACAACCAAGGGCACAATTCGCATCGTCGAGAACCTTACCTACATGCCGATCACCAAGGACGTGGAAGAAGAGCCCGTCATGGTGGAAATCTTCCGCCAGCAGCTCGATCCCAACGGGTTGTACAAGATCTGGCCGAAGGAAAAAATGGCGCCCGGTGAGTACGCCGTGATCGAGTACACGGACGGCAAGGTCAATATTCAGATCTGGGACTTCGCGATCAAATAATATCTCTTGACTAGTGTATCAGTACAATAGTACATTACTGACATGCTGGGTGATTTTGTACGCGATACACGCTACGGGCTGCGTTCCTTTCGGCTGAACCCGGCACTGACGCCGGTTGCCGTTTTGTCGCTGGCCCTCGGGATCGGCGGGGTCGCGGCCGTGTTCGGAGTGATGGACGCGGTGGTTCTGAAGCCGCTGCCGGTAGCGAATCCGGAACGCCTGGTTTCGGCGACTGTGGTGCTGCCGCAAGGCGTGTTCGACAATTTCTCGGGAGCACAGTTCGAGGAATTTCGCGAGGCGCGGGCCTTCTCTTCGTTGTGCGCGTGGTCGCCGGATCGCGTCGAAATCCGCTGGGACGGACAAAGTGAATCCGTGCCGGGCCTGTACGTGTCACGGGATTATTTTCAGACTCTGGGAATCGCGCCCGTTATCGGCAGTTTTCAGGCCGATGGGATCGCGATCAGCTACTCGTTCTGGAAATCGCGTTTCCACGGCAGCCCTGGAGTTGCAGGGCAGCGCGTGGAGATCCACGGGCGGCCTTTCACGATCGCGGCGGTGACTCCGCGCGGATTCTTCGGCACGGAGATCGGCAGCCTGCCCGCCGTCTTTATCCCGATGGCGTTCCCTCGCTCTGATGCGCCGCGGCTGAAGTTGGTCGGGCGGCTCTCGCACGGTGTGAGCATGTCGCAGGCGAATGCGCAGCTAAATGCAATTCTCGAGCGCGGGTGGATGGACATTGTGAAGGCCGCACCCGCCGGCACCCCCGCGCAAATGAAGCGCGAGTTTCTGCAGCAGCGAATCGAACTGGTCGGCGCTGGAGCGTTTTCGCCGGTCCGCCGCACCTTCGCGGAGCCACTGACGATCCTGATGGCGCTGATGGGATTCGTATTACTGATCGCTTGCTGCAACATCGCCAATCTGCTGCTTTCCCGTGCCGTGGCCCGGCGCAAGGAGATGGCGATTCGG
This sequence comes from Candidatus Sulfopaludibacter sp. SbA3, assembly GCA_900290315.1. Classification (GTDB taxonomy): domain Bacteria; phylum Acidobacteriota; class Terriglobia; order Bryobacterales; family Bryobacteraceae; genus Sulfopaludibacter. The sequence goes on from OKRF01000445.1 coordinate 14,390, forward strand.
ATCGCGTCCGGCGCCAATCGCAGCCGCCTGATCCGGCAATTGCTGGTGGAAAGCCTGCTCCTCAGCGCGACTGGCGGCGTAGCCGGAGCCGCGCTGGCGCAGTGGCTGCGGCGGCTTCTGGTCGCCCTGTTCGACACCGGACGGACGGCGGTTCATCTGGACAACTCGCTCGACCTGCGATTCCTGGCGTTCACCGCGGCCGTGGTCACGTTGACCGGCCTGCTGTGCGGAGTCGCGCCAGCGCTCCGCTCGGTGAGAATCCACCAGGAAATGCGCAGCTTCTCCGCTTCCAACGCGTTGCTGGCCGCACAGGTGGCCCTTTCGATGTGCCTGCTGATGGGCGCGGGCCTCTTCGTGCGCACGCTGATCAATCTGCAACGCGTGGATACGGGATTCGACCGGCGCGGGGTGGCGCTGATGCGCGTCGGCCCGGTGCGCGATTATGCGAAATTGCTGGACGCGGTCCGCGGCATCCCCGGGGTGCAATCGGCCAGCCTGTCGCGCTTCACACCGATGGAAGGTAGCGATTTTTCAGACCCGATCCAGATAGAGGGCGAGAATCTGCGCGTCCGGGTGAACTTCGTGGATCCGCAGTTCTTCGCGACTCTGGGGACGCCCCTACTGATGGGACGCGATTTCGATGCGGGCGATGCCGCGCGGAACGTTGCCATCGTTAATCAGTCCCTCGTCCAGCACTTCTTTGCGAGTGGAAACCCGGTGGGCGGGCATTTTCGCCTGGCCGGGCCGAACGGTGCCGCGTATGAGATTGTGGGCGTGGCGCGCGACATGAAATATCGCGATATGCGCGAGGCGGCGCCGATGACGGTGTTCTATTCGGCGCTCTCAAACCCGTCCCGCCTCGGCACTCCGCAACTCAGTGTCCGGATCGCCGCCGGGAGGGGGACCACGACCGAGACGATCCGCCGGATGGTATCCAGCCTGGGCGTTCCAACGGGTGAGACTACGAGCCTGGATGAACAGATCGACGATTCGCTGGTGCAGGAACGCGCCATGGCCCATCTTGGCGGAGCGCTGGGGCTGTTGGCCCTGGTGCTGACGTGCGTGGGGCTTTACGGCGTCGTCTCCTATGCCACGTCGCGGCGAACGCGCGAGATCGGGATTCGCGTGGCGCTCGGCGCGGCTCCTTCCGCAGTAGTGTGGCCGATTATCCGCCAGACCTTGATGATCGCGGCAGCCGGCATTCTCGCGGGATTGCCAGCCGCCCTGCAAGTCACCCGGTGGATCCGCGCCGGCCTGTTCGGAGTGACCCCGCAGGACCCGCGGACTCTGCTCGCCAGCGCGGCACTGCTTCTGCTGGTCGCGGCCGCGGCGGGCTATCTTCCAGCGCGCCGCGCGTCTCTGGTGAACCCTGCAATCACGTTGCGTAGCGAATGAGGTGATGCCATGACGTCTACTTTGCAAGATCTGCGCCACGGTGCGGTACTGCTGCGGCGCGACCGCGCCGTCTCTGGCCTGATCGTCCTGGTGCTGGCACTGGGAATCGGCGGTACCGCGGCCATTTTCACACTGCTGAAGGCGGCTTTCCTGGATCCCCTGCCTTATCGCGATGCGGCAAGGCTCGTCACTGTCATGGAGAGCACCGGCTGGATGCCCAGCATCGCCGAGTTTCTCGAAATCCGTACGCGCACCCGCACGCTGGAGCAGTTGGCATTCGCCGAGCACCTCGACATGCAGCTCACCGGGACGGGCGAGCCTGCGCGTGTGTTCGCGGCGCGAGTGACCGCCTCGTTCTTTCCGTTGCTGGGAGTGAACGCGGCGCTGGGCAGGACGTTCGTCGAGGAAGAGAATCAGCCCGGCCGCACCGCTTCGGTCATTCTCACCGACGCATTCTGGCGATCGCACATGGGCACGGACCCTGGGGCGATCGGCCGCACGATTCGGCTGGATGGCCAACCCGCCGTGGTGGCGGGTGTCCTGCCGGCCGCCTTTCATTTCGACTATCCGACACTGCGCATTCCCGAACCAGTGGACGTCTACGTCTCCTATCCCATCGAGCGCCCGGCCACTTTGCTTTCGAGTGCCAGCGGGCGCGGCGTGCCGGTCCGCGTCCTCGGCAGAATGCGGCAGGGCGTGACGCTGGCGCAGGCGCAGGCCGATCTGCTGAGCATTGCCCGCGCCCTGACGAGCGAACATCCGTCGTCCTATGCCAATCCGCAGCACAATCCCAGCCTCTTCACGTTCGAAACGCTGGCGCTGCGCGATGCCCTCGTGGGGACGCAGCGCTCGCTGCTGTGGCTGCTGCTGGGAGGCGTCGGGGCGCTGCTGCTGATCGCGTGCGCCAATGCGGCGCAGCTTTTGTTGGCGCGCGGCATGCGGCGCAGCCGGGAAGTGGCCATCCGCGCAGCGCTGGGCGCCACCCGTCTCCGCTTAATCCGGCAGTTCTTTCTGGAGGGAATGCTGCTCGCCGTCTGCGGCGGAGTCGCCGGACTTCTCGCCGCCGGCTGGACCGCGCGCCTGCTGGTGCGATGGCTGCCGGTGCGCAGTCCGCTTCTGGCTGCCGCCCGTCTGGACGCGCGCGCCGCAGCTTTCACGCTGGCTGTCTCGCTCGTCTCGGCGCTGCTCTTCGCGGTCATCCCCGCGGTGAAGGGCAGCCGTTGGACGCCCGGCGCGAGTCTCGGTGGGCGTTCTGCGACCGGCGAGGGCAACCGCTGGCGTCACGTCATGATTGCCATCGAAGCCGCGCTCTCGCTCTTTCTCCTCTCCGGCGCCGGGATGGTGGCGCAGAACCTGCGACAGTTGGTGGCGACACCCATGGGATTCGATCCGAAAGGCGTGCTGGCTATGCGGCTGAAGCTCCCGGCGCACCATCAGGATTCCATCGACCCGAGGGCCGGGATGGCCTTTCAGGAATATCTGGACCGGATCGCCGCCATTCCGGGTGTGGATGCCGCCGCCACGGTGACGGGTCCGCCTCTCCGGCCCGCGCGCGGGGGCAATACCGAGCTCGTGGGAGTGCGGAACCCATCCGGCGAACTCAAGAGCGTCCAGGCGTGGAACCACCTGGTCAGCACGGATTACTTCCGCGCGCTGCGCATTCCGCTGCTGGCCGGGCGCGGTTTTCGCCGTGACGACGCGGGGAGGCGGGCCACGGTCGCGATTGTAAATGAAGAATTCGCACGCCAGTTTGGACTCGGTGCGGACGCGGTGGGCAAGCAATTCGATGAGGGACCGGAAGATCCGATCACGATCATCGGGATGGCCGGCAATGTGCGGACGCGTGGGCTGCGCACGGCTCCGCTCCCCGAGATTTATCTCTCGTCGCTGCAACTTTCGTGGGCCAACGTCTATTTCGTGGTGCGTTCGGCGTTGCCGGCGGGGCAATTGCTGAGGCAGGTGAAAGCGGCCATCGGGTCGGCCAACTCCGAACAGGCGGTTTTCGGGGTGCAAAGCATGGACGAAGTGATTGCGGATGCGGTGGCGGAGCCGCGATTCGACACCTTCCTGATTGGCGCTTTTGGGCTGCTCGCTGTGGCCATGGCAGCCGCCGGAATGTATAGCGTGATCTCGTGCCTGGTTTCGCAGCGCACCAGCGAGATCGCCATCCGCATGGCGCTCGGCGCCGGCCGTTGGGATTGGCCGCCGGCAAGACCATACGGTCGCACACCAATGCGGAAGCCGCTGCGTCGCCGGCCATGTACGCGCTGGTGGTGGTCTTCTTCCTGGTAGTGACGATGGTCGCGGCGTACGTGCCCGCCCGGCGTGCCAGCGGGATCGATCCTGCAATTGCACTAAAGAGCGAGTAGGACAGGCCATCGTTGTTTGTGGCCTGTCTTTGGTTCACGCGGAGAAGCCACAAACAAAAAGAAACCGCCGGCAAGATCGGCGGCGCCACCAGCGCCACCAAGTCCTCCTTGCCAATCCAGTCTTCTTTGGCATACGCTGTGGGAACGATGCGAACCAACCGGAGGGAAATGATGGCGGCGGTTCTGGGTCTGGCCGCCGCGGCACAAGCCAGGGGTGCGGACGATTCTGTGGCGATTCCAGGCAAGCGCCCCATGATTCTGCACAACGACCGGCCGGAAGATCTGGAAACTCCGGTCAAGTATTTCGACTCCTACCTCACCCCACTGGACGCCTTCTTCGTACGGCAGCACATTCCGCGGCCCGGCCCCATCGATCCCGAAGCGCACCGGATCACCATTAACGGAATGGTGTCCAAACCCGTTGAAGTCTCGCTGGCCGACTTGCGGAAGCTGCCGCAGTACACGGTGCCGGCGACGCTCGAATGCACCGGCAACGGGCGCGGCTTCTACTCGCCCAAGGTCCCGGGCATTCAGTGGGGACGCGGCGCGGTAGGCAACGCGGAGTGGAAAGGGCCGCGCGTGAGCGACGTGCTGAAGCTGGCCGGCGCCGATCAGAAAGCCGCGTTTCTCGAATTCGACGGCGCGGATACGGGAGTGTTGTCCACACCCGATTTCGTCCGCTCCATGCCCATGAAGAAGGCAATGCATCCGGCCACTCTTCTGGCGCTGAGCATGAACGGCGAAGGGCCGGCCATCCACGGATTCCCGGTCCGGCTGATCGTTCCCGGCTGGGACGGCACGAGCTGGGTCAAGTGGGTAACTCGCATTTCGGTGACGGCGGAAGAGGGCAAAGGCTTCTTCATGAATCCGGGCTACCGCTATCCCAAGTATGCGCTGCCACCGGGCACGCCGGCGCGTCCGGCGGAATTGGAAGTGATCGAAGGCATGCCGGTGAAATCGACCATCACGGCTCCCGAAGATCAGAGCAAAGCGGGGATGGGGACGGTGGCCATTCGCGGATTCGCCTGGGCCGGCGAAGAGGCCATCGAGCGCGTGGAGGTTTCCACCGATGGCGGCAGCAAGTGGCGCGACGCCGAGCTGTCTTCGCCGAAAATGCACTTCGCGTGGCGCCTGTGGCATCTGGATTGGAAGCCCGCCGATCCGGGCTACTACACCATCCTTTCCAGGGCTACCGATTCCGCCGGACGGGTCCAGCCCTTCGTGCCGGCGTGGAACCCTTCGGGATATTTGTGGAATGGCATAGACCGCGTGGGCATCACCGTGGAGAAAACCGCATGATCGGCAGAATCGTTGGGATGGCCGCCGCGCTGGCGGTTTTGGGAGTTGCCGCCGACCAGGCAACGCTGGATCGCGGCCAAAAGGAGGAAGCGCGCGCTTGCCTGCCCTGTCACAGTCTGCGCCTGATTCATTCGCAGCGGCTTTCGCGCGCCACCTGGAACAAAGAACTCGACAAGATGGCCGGCTGGGGGATCAAGTATCAGGATCGCGATGCACCC
>OKRF01000445.1:19679-22298 GCA_900290315.1 Candidatus Sulfopaludibacter sp. SbA3
GGGGGATCAAGTATCAGGATCGCGATGCCATCCTGGAATACCTGGTGGCGAACTTCGGCGACGATAAGCCTATGGCTCCGCCAGCGATGTCGGCGGACGGGTCGAAGAAACGGTGAGAGTTGGCCCAGTGGGACAGACGATCGTTTTTTGTCGTCTGTCATCTTCGGGCTGTCCGCATTTTCGAGAGAGTCGGCGCATCAGGTGCGGCCTCACCCGGCGGAATGAAAAGAAGACGACAGACGACAAGAAACGACCGTCTGTCCCACAGGGCAGCAGAGCCATTTTTCGAGAGCGTCACCTGCGCCAGGCTGTCAGATGCATACCCGCCGGCAGGCGGGCGTGGACCAGATCGAGATCGTCGTTCACCACAGCCACGGTGATTACGGCGGCCGGCGAGTGGCCGTTGGGGTCGAACGGGGTCAGCGCAACGCGTATGGCCTTGTTCACCGCGGCCAGCTCGAAAGTGGTATCCGCGAGCGAGTGCAGCAACTGCGCGCGTTCGTCATTGTCGCAGGTGATCAGCGCTTCGCGAATCACGCGATCGCCCGAGGCATAGGTGAGGACGCCCACCACGCCGCGGGCCTTCAAGCGCTTGTCCGCTGTGTTGTCATTCGAAATCTCGAGGCCGGCATAGCGTTCGGTCTGCACGATATCGGTGATGGAGAAGCGCAGCAGCGGGGCGTTGGTGTCGAAGAAGTGCTTCCCGTTATCGAGGTGATACACGCTCCACCACGGCGCTTCCTCGGTGCGGTCGAAGATCAGCAGAGCACTATCCACGACCGTGGCATCGTTGCCATCCAGCTCGACGGAGTATAGCGGGTTCTCTTTGAGATTGACTCCCAGAGGCCAGGCTTCGACGGTGATTTTCGCTTGGTCCCCTATGTCGCCGACCACGTTTTTCTCCGTGTGGGTCAGGCGTAAGATCAGGTGGTGGTCATTGTCGGTCTGCGCCAGCTCGTAGGCGGCGTTGGTGATGTCGACCGTGTCCTGCCCGTTGCTGTTGCGTCCGTATTTCAGAGTGGAAGTGGACTGCGCGTCGAAGGGCTGGCGGGCCATTTCATAGACGCCACCGAAGGTCACGTTCGCGCCGCCACACGCGTGGTTATCGGCGGCCACAAGCTGGTGACGCACCAGGGTCAGGCGTACCTCGCAGGTGGACCGCGCCGGCCTAAAGATCGCATGATTGCCGGTCGGAGCGGCGTCGGCCTCGATGCTCCCGTCGTGGGTCGCGTTGATGCCACGCCAGAAGGCGTGTCCGTTCAGGCGCAGTCGCTGGCCATCCGGCGTGACGGCAATCTCCAGGTGGTTGTCGAAGAATTTCCAATCGCCGATCCAGGCGAAGAGCGGCGGCTTGCGATCGAGCGGCAGGGTAAGATCCAGACGACTCTGCGGAATCCAGCCCACGGCGTCGTGCGATTGCCAGACGCAGGCGAACCCGTTGCGCACCTTGCTGACGAGCACTTCGGCGCCGCTCTCCACTCCGCCGGCAGTCTTACATTCCGGGCCTTTCTGCGGGCAACCGGGCGTTGTGTCCTGATAGAAGAAGGCGTGGCCGCTGCCAGCCACCAGCATCACACGCAGGTCGCCCTGATCTTCGGCGAAGAGGCCGGCGCGGCAGAGTTCCTGAGCGTTTGTGTACAGACCGGCGAGCGTCAGGAAGGCAAGCAGGCGAACCATGGGTTCAGGGTAGCGCTTTTTGCGATACTGCCTAAAGGGGGCCGACATGTTTGAGAGATACACGGAGACGGCCCGGCGATCCGTTTTCCACGCGAGATTCGAAGCCAGCGCATGTGGCAGTCCCTATATCGAAGCGGTACACCTGTTGCTAGGTATACTGCAAAGCGATCAGGCGCTGGCGCTGCGCGTGGTCGGCTCACCGGATCAGGTGAATCGCATCCGCCAGCGCATCATGAGTCAAATGCCTCATCGGGAAAGCACCAGCACCTCTGTGGATCTGCCTCTCAGTCCGGAGAGCATGCGGGCCTTGGCCTACGCGGCGGAAGAGTCGATTAAGCTGAACCACAATCACATCGGGACCGATCACCTGCTATTGGGTCTCGCATTTGACGCCAAAACCCCCGCCGCTGTCCTGCTCCGCGAAATGGGACTCACGGTGGAGCGGCTGCGGGACGAAGCGGTGCGCAGCGCGGATATCCCGTCACCGCCAAGGCGTCAGAAACCGGCGCAGATGCCCGAGGGCATCAGAGAACTCACGGACGCCGCCGCGGATGGCTCGCTCGATCCGCTGATCGGCCGCGAAGCGGAGTTGGAACGGATTCTTCAGATTCTGCTGCGCCGGAACAAGAACTGGATCGCCCTGATTGGCGAGTCCGGGGTGGGTAAGACGGCGCTCCTGCACGGCTTGGCGCAGCACATCACGGAGTTCGCCGCGCCCGGTTCATTGATGAGCGGGCGGGTTCTGGCCGTGGATGCGCTCCAACTCATCGGCTCCGGACCTCCCGGCGACGGGTCTGCCATCCTCTGTGTCGAAGGGTTGTTCGATCTTCCGCCGGATGACGCGCTGCAAGCATTCGGAAAGCTCCAGCCGCAGGCCGCGCGCGGCGACTTGCGGGTGATTGCTACCGGCACGCCGCAGGGCTTCCGCCGGATGCCAGACTT
>OKRF01000445.1:22308-27554 GCA_900290315.1 Candidatus Sulfopaludibacter sp. SbA3
GCTTGCGGGTGATTGCTACCGGCACGCCGCAGGGCTTCCGCCGGATGCCAGACTTACTGACCGGCCCATTCGAAGTAGTGGAAGTGGCGCCTCCCTCGGAGGCTCAGTCGATGGCCATTCTCCAGGGCCTCAAGCAGAAGTATGAGGAGTTCCACCATGTGAGTATCGGGGATGACGCCATTCGTACCGCGGTGACACTGTCGCGCCGCTTTCTCTCGCGCCGGGTGTTGCCCGACCGCGCGATCGACCTTCTGGATGACGCCAGCGCTCTGGCACGGTTAAAGAAAAAGACGGAACTCGCATCGGCGGATATTGAAGCTGCGGCCGCCGCGCTCGCGGGCGTCCCGGTATCGGCGCCGGCAGAGGAGCCGCTGGAGCGCAACAAGCGGCTGGTCATGGCCTTCTACGACTTGATGTTCAACCAGTCCAAACCGGCGGAAGCCATCGAACAATACGCGGGCGAGGTCTACGTGCAACACAATCCCACAGTGGGTGACGGCAAGCAGGCTTTCATCGACTATTTCCTGCGCATGGCCCGGGAGTATCCCGGCCGGCATGCGGAGTTCAAACGCGCCATCGCCGAAGGCAATTACGTGGTGCTGCATTGCTACCAGCGTTGGCCGGGAGACAAGGACTGGGCCGGGATCGATATCTTCCGCCTCACGGACGAAGGAAAAATCGTGGAACATTGGGACGTGCTGCAGCCCGTGCCGGAACAATCGGCCAACAGTAACGGAATGTTTTAGCGGCCCGCCTTGCGGCCGGCTGGACGAGCTGAAGCTTATCCTACTCGATCGACGCTTCGATCAGTTCCAGGCGGCGCTTGGGCGTCTCACCGTCCACTTCCTCTTTTTCGAAGGCATCCAGAACTTCCATGCCGGACACCACGCGGCCGAACGCGGAGTACTTGCCATCCAGGTGCGGGGCGGGCCCGAGCATCAAAAAGAAGCTGGTGCTAGCGGAATCGGGATCGTTGGTGCGAGCCATCGAGACAATTCCGCGATCGTGCTTTAGGTCGTCGCGGAATTCGCCCTTGAGCGTGTGCACCCAGCGGTCGGCGGGATGAGTCTGGCTGCCCACCCGGGAGTCGGCCATGCCGCCCTGCACCATGAAGCCCTTGATCAGGCGGTGGAAACCCGTGCCGTTGTACCATCCCGTGGAGACCAGCTTGAGAAAGTTGCGCACGTGATTGGGCGCCCAGTCGGGCTCCATCTGGATCTTGATGGTGCCGAGCGTGGTCTTGAGCGTGACGGTCTTGCGCATCTCGTCGGGCGTGGCGTTGAGAAACGGTTCCACCTTCTTCTTCTCGATGGACACTTTGAGGATGCGCACCGGTTTTTCGGTCATGCCATCTGCGCCCACTGGCACCTGCGAGATATGTTCCACCACGTCGATGCCTTCGGTCACGCGTCCGAAGGCGGAGAACTGGCCGTCCAGCGGAGGCTGCGGAAAGAGGCACACGAAGAACTGTGCGCCATCGCTATCGGGCTTATTGGGAATGCGAACGGTGGAGACTACGCCACGCTCGTGCTTCAGGTCGCTCATTTCACCGGGCAGCAGATTGAGGCCGCCCGATCCCCAGAGGTTGCGCGCGGTTTTGGGATTCTTCAGCAGCGGATCGCCACCTTGAATGATGCCGTTGGCCACCACGCGAAAGAAGGCGCTGCCGTCGTAATATCCCTGGCGGGCCAGGGTGAGAAACTGCTGCACGTGCTTGGGCGCCTTATCCGGCGCGAATTCGAAGCGAAAGGTGCCCAGGTCGGTGGCGACCACCGCCTCCAGATCTGCCGGCGGCGCGGAGGGCTGGCACCATGCGAGCAGCGGAAAAAGGAGCGGAGCAATCCAAGAGAGACGCATTCAGATTTATGGTAACGCTTGATTCCGGTGGTGCGCTGTGTTACGAACGGCACGGAGGCAATTCCATGTCCCTCACCTCGAAGCGCGCGTTCGCGCTGTTTGCCCTGCTATCGGCGTTTCTCCTCTGTGTATCCTGTTCTTCCGGGCCGGCGGCGCCGGAGAAAGGGACGCCGGCGTTCTACTGGCAAGCTGCCAGGGAGACGTATGCGGCGGGAGACTACGTCAAGACTTTGGAGCATCTGGACAATATCGTGGCCACCGAAAACGAATTCACCGCGCGGGCTGTGCCGTGGTCGCTGGTGCTCACGTCGGGAATGGCGGCTGGCAATATGGAACTGGCGGACGATTATGCCATCGGAGCCCGCACCAACAAGAGCGATCCGGCGGGCTTCCGGCGCATGGTCTCCGATTCGCGCGGCAACGCCAATCGCCTGGCCCTTCAGTTCGCCGAGAACTTCGGCAAGCTCGAAAAACTGAAAGAGGGCCCTATCACCTTGGCGTTCATCTTCCCCAAGGGCAGTGGGGCGCAGGTGGCCGGGCTTAACAAAGTGACCAACGGAATTGTTCTTGCGCCACCCGAGGCCGAGACGGTGCAGAAACGGGCTCTGGAACGAGGAGTGGTGCTGGCGGTCTGCCGCGCGGCAGGCGCTCCCGACGACGCCGGCAAGACTGCTGAGATTCTGAAAACCGGCGAGGCCCAGATTCCCCGCAACACCTTCATGCTGGCCATGACGCAAGCCCTGTGGGAAGAATCGCAGCTCTACGCCAACGACAAACTGGATGAGCCGCAAAAGATGACGATCCTGGTCCAGAGGGCCCAGCAGGCAGTTAAGTCACTTCCGGAATCGAAGGAGACGAAGGACCTCTCGGCCAAGCTCGACAAGGCGATGAAGAAGAAAAAAACGTAGCGCCTCGAAATCAAATAATCTGTTCCATTAACCCCACCAGGTACTCCTGTTCAAACGGGCCGGAGCGGTACGTGCGGGCATCAAAGAAGCGCCACATATTGCCGCTTCTTTCCAGGGTGTAGAAGATCAATTGCTCTTCAATCAGGTTCTTGTCCAGCAGTTTCTGGTTGAAAGCGCGGACAAAGCCCTCCAGGGTGTACGGGATACGGAAATCCTCGGTGGAAGACAACTCGGCCGTAGTGACGTACTCCACTTGCAGAATCCGGCCGCGGACGTTCATCTGGATCAGGTTCGGTAAGTCCTCACGAAAGCCGGCTTGAGAAAACTCAGGCGGATCCAGCGTGACCGTCCCTCGGGTCAATAAGGTGTTGACGGAGCACACAAAACCGGCGCAAATGGAATGCAGTTCGGCGGCTGCGGCGCGGCGCAAAGCAGCCATCTCGCGCATATAACGCATCAGGCTCTCGTCCTTTTCCGAGAGCGAGTCGATGCTTTCGGCCAGCCGCTTCAAACGGTTCTGCGCGGCCTGGACCCGGTTCTCCGCCAAGTTGAACTCCTTCCCTTTGAAAGGATAACGCGGAACTCAACGGCGGCGGCGCCATTCCAGCAGCTCATCCGGCCGGATCAAGTCCACCAGATCGAGATCCAGATGAGCAAGGATGCCATCCGCCATGTTTATGGAAAAGGCCCGTTTGCCTTTTAGAACGTTGTGGATGTGAGGTTGAGAGACGCCTGTGATGCGAGCTAGGCCCCGTTCGGTCAGTTCGCCGCTGCGGACTTTCTCCTTCAGATGCGCAATGAACCGCTGTTGGAACTCGCCGAAATCCATTATATCCCTTTGGGCCTATTCCTATGGGAAATAGAGGAGTACTGGATTCTCTTACCCCAAGGAAATCGATAGTATCGAAGTTATTATTATTCACATTCAAATCCAATAACCCAAGTGATTGTAAAAAAAAGGCTTCAGCACACTAAACCGTACCAGTAGTAACAGTATTCCAATTGGACAAACATTTGAATTACTTGACGGATTTATTATTGGAGCTAGATTGAGAACAGCTTTTGCAACCTATGGGCTCAGCCCCTTTTAAATGGCTGTGCCAGAAGGACATTCTCTCATGCAGTGGAATCGATCGACGGCAATTGGTCTAGCCAAGGTCTCGTGCGTGAAGTGCCGAGGGATTGGCATCCGGCCCGGCCGGGGTGGTTCGGAAGAACCATGTAATTGTGTATTTCGAGGCGTTTTTCGGGCGTGCTGGAACCGGTTTCGCGAGTGCGTTGCACTTGGCACACACACCAGCTCGGTCTCTCTGGATTTATGCAACGGCAGCGACGGACGGCGTAGTTACTCCCGGAAGCGCGAGGAATACGCGGCCGATTTCTGTCTGGTGACCCGGCGGGCACTGAACGACGCGGAATACCGGATCTTCCGCTTCCACTATCTTCTGGGAGCGGACTGGAAGATGTGCTGCCGCCGTCTGGAAATGGACCGGGGCAGCTTCTTTCACGAGATCTACCGCCTCGAGCAGCGACTGGGGCGCATCTTCGCAGACCTGGAGCCCTTTCCTCTCTACCCTTTAGACGAGTATTTCAGCAGGCCGCAGCCGGGCAGTCGCGTACTTCCCAGCACCCCGCCGGTGTGGGGCGAACGCTCCGCGTTGCATAGTCTGGTGGCGTAAGTATCCGCCTGGGGCACAAGCCTTGCAGCTCGTGCCGACGAGGCTGGCCGCGAGGCTTGTGCCACCCCCTACAATAGGTAGTCCGAGTTTCCATGGACAATCTGACTCATACTGCCATCGGTCTCTTCCTCAGTCGGGCGGGATTGAACCGCTGGACTCCAGCGGCCACGCCGATTTTGCTGCTGGCTGCCAATGCTCCCGACATTGACATCGTCACGCTGAGCGGGGGCTCGCTCAACTACCTGCATTACCACCGCCACTTGACCCACTCGCTCATCGCCATGCCGGTGCTCGGGGCAGCCGCCGTGCTGCTGGTGTGGGCCGTGCGCCGGAAGCCCGTCCACTGGCCAGGCGCGCTCGCCGCGGCGCTGGTGGGCGTGGCGTCGCATCTGCTGCTCGACCTCACGAACACGTACGGAGTCCGCCTGTTTCTGCCTTTTTCCGAGGAGTGGCTGCGTCTGGATTTGAACAGCGTGATCGATCTGTGGATCTGGGCCGCCTTGCTGCTAGGCATCGTAGGACCGTTCGTGGGGCGCCTGGTGGGTGGCGAGATCACCTCTGGCACCCTGCGCGACAGCCATCCTGGCAGGGCCGGTGCGTTCTTCGCCCTGGCTTTCGTTCTGCTTTATGATTGCGGCCGCCAGGTGCTGCACACACGCGCCGTGGCCATGCTGGAATCGCGCATTTATCAGAGTACGCCGCCCGCGCGGGTAGCCGCGCTGCCCGACGAGGTCAACCCTCTGCACTGGCGGGGCCTGGTGGAAACCGCCGATTTCTACGCCGTCGCGGATGTGAACCTGGC
>OKRF01000160.1:0-2217 GCA_900290315.1 Candidatus Sulfopaludibacter sp. SbA3
CCCGGTAACGCCGGCGATCTTGTCGCCGGTCCGTCCGTGCCACCGCGGTAACGCCGGCGATCTCGTCGCCGGTCCGCCCGCGCCACCGGCGCTGAAACCGCACGTGCCACCGCCGTCCCACTACTTCTGCAGTCCTTTCGCTACCAGATTCGCCAGTCCCAGGCCACCGTTTTGCGCCATGGATTGCGCAAAAATCTCCTGGCCGTATTCCATGGCGGAAGAGGACGATTGATCGTCTCCCGTCCCCAGCCAGCCGCCGTCGGCATCGTGCATCGATTTCATCATCTGCCCGATGAGCAGCGCCTCAAATTGTTTGGCGGCATCCTTCACCTTAGCCGGGTCGTCCGGCGTGTGGACCGCGGGTCCACCGATCGCATCGATCATGTTGCCTCCTAAATCGCCCTCAGCTCGGCATCCAGCGCGCCGGCATCCTTGAGGTTTTGCAAAATCGAGATAATATCGCGCGGGCTGGAGCCAATCGCGTTGAGCGCCCGCACCAGCTCTTCCACCGTAGCGCCCTGTTTCAGCAGCACGCTGCGAGACGCTTCCTGTTTCACCGCGACGTCGGTCTGCTGAGTCACCGTCGTCTTGCCGGCGCTCAGCGGGTTGGGCTGGGAAACGGCTTCCGTGGTCTGGATCTCCACGTTCAGATTGCCTTGCATGATGGCGACCGGCGAAATCTGCACGTCTTTCCCCATCACAATGGTGCCCGTGCGCTCATTGACCACGATGACGGCTTCGGTATCGGTCTCCACCGTCAGGCGCTCCAGTTCGGCAACGAACTCGGTGGTCTTGGCGGCATACTCGGGCGGAAGAGAGACGGTGACCAGGGCGGAATTTTCGGCGTGCGCGACGGCGCCGAATTTCTTGTTCAGAGCCTCGGTGATGCGCGCGGCCGTGGCAAAATCGCCTCTCTGGAGTTGCAGCCGCAGATGCGACGTGAGATTCACGCTGGGCGCTCCGCGTTCGATGATGGCCCCATTCGGAATGCGGCCTACCGTGGGATGATTCACGGATCGCGTGTTGCCGCCGCTTCCGGCGAGGAATCCGCCCAGCACCAGCGGGCCCTGCGCTACGGCGTAAACCTGGCCATCGGGCCCCTTGAGTCCGCTCATGAGAAGGACTCCGCCTTGCAAGCTGGGGGCGTCGCCCATCGCAGCCACGGTGACATCGATGCGCGATCCCGCCTGCGAAAACGGAGGCAGCGTCGCCGTAACCATCACCGCCGCCGTGTTCTTCACCTGGATCGCGGTCGGCGACACGGTCAGACCCATGCGCTCCAGCAGGTTGGTCACGCTCTGGGCCGAAAAGACCGACTGTTGCCGGTCGCCCGTGCCGGCAAGCCCCACCACCAGCCCGTAGCCCATCAGTTGGTTGTCGCGGACCCCCTCCAACGTGATCAACTCCTTCAGCCGCGNNCGGCGATGGATTGCAATAGCAGCAGTGCTTCGAACCGATGTCTCATAGCAGTCCTCAGAAGGGCAGCAGGCCGAGCAGGATCCGATACAGAATGTTGGGCCGCCGGATCGCGTCGTTCACCACGCCCTTCCCGTTGATTTTGATTTCCATCTGGGCGATCTGGTTGGAGGTGATGATGTTCCCTGTAGTCAAATCGGCCGGTCGGATCACACCGCGGACGGTGACCACCTGGTGCTCGGAGTTGACCTGAACGTCTTTGGTGCCCTCCAGAACCAGGTAGCCGTTGGGCAGAACGTGGGTGACGCGCGCGCTCAAAGTCGTGCTCAGGCTGGCGGTGCGCGAGGTGCTCCCGGAGCCATCCAGCGATTGTGTCGTGTTGAGATTCAGCAGATTCTGCGCGGCGCCGTTGACACTCTTCTTGCCGCCCAGGGCGCTGATCTGGCTCTGCGCCGCGGAGGCACGGGATGTCTTGGTGGCCCCGGTGGCCACTGCCGAAGCCGATTCGGCGACCACGATCGTTACGAGATCGTCCGTCTGTGCGGCGCGCACATCGCTGCCGACATCGGTCAGGCGCGATGCCGGCGACCACAGAGAGCCCGCCGAGGGTTGCACCGGCGCACCGGATTGCTTGAGCGCCTCTTGCAGATATTTGTCGAGCGCGCTGGGCTCGGGCGGCTTCTTGGGCTTGTCGGCGCCGTAGGCTGCCGTGGCAAAAACTGCCAGAAGGAAAGTGAGGAAGAATTTTTTCGAACGCATCATATCAATACGCTGCAAACGGTGCCAGCGGGGCAGGCTTCA
>OKRF01000160.1:2227-2394 GCA_900290315.1 Candidatus Sulfopaludibacter sp. SbA3
TTTTCGAACGCATCATATCAATACGCTGCAAACGGTGCCAGCGGGGCAGGCTTCAGCCTGCCAACGCCACCATCGAAGTCCCGAGCCGTGTGTCCGCCGCAAATCCGTGCCACCCTCGAAAATCCCGAGCCGCGTGTCCGCCGCAAATCCGTGCCAGGCTCGAAATT
>OKRF01000102.1:0-2028 GCA_900290315.1 Candidatus Sulfopaludibacter sp. SbA3
CCGCCGCAAACCGTGCCTGGCTCGAAATTCGCCGCCTTTTGGCGAATCTTCGTGCCTGGCTCGGTTTTGCCCCTTCGCGAAACCCCGACCCGCCCCCCCATTTTCATACCCATCGTTGCCCGCGCGCGGGCACCCCAACAGGGTCGAAAGACCGGTCGAGCGACGGGTAACGCCGGCGATCTTGTCGCCGGTCGGCCAGTGAAACCGGCGGCGAGACCGCCGGCGCTACCAGCCGCCGGTTTTTCATCCCGTTTCGCGGAGCGGTCCGCCGCCAATTGACAGGGTCGAAAGACCGGTCGAGCGACGGGTAACGCCGGCGATCTTGTCGCCGGCCGGAGAGTGCATGCGGCGGCGAGACCGCCGGCGTTACCCCGCCGTTTTTCATCCCGTTTCGCGGAGCGGTCCGCCGCCAATTGACAGACCAGATAAGACGATCGTCTGTCCTACTCCGGCAACGCGAAGGTGTAGAGGACTCCGGCCGATGAGACGGCCACGTACTGCTTGCCGTTTACGCCGTAACTGATGGGCGATGAGGGGATCTCCGCACCCGCCTGAAACTGCCAAAGCGTCCTGCCGGTACGCGCATCCAGCGCCAGGAAATCTGCCGTTTTGGACTCGGCAAAAACCAGTCCTCCAGCCGCTAGAGCGTGTTCAACTCGGCATCGTAGCTGCCGGTGAGCCACGTGGCTCCGCCGCCCTGCTGCCAGCTTTCGCCCGCCCAGGTAGCGCTGCCGAATTCACCAGGGCCGGATGTCGTGTGGAAGCGCCACACGCGTTTTCCGGTGGCGCATCGTATGCGCCGATGAATCCACGGATGCCATATTCGCCGCCCGCAACACCGGTGATCACCATGTCCTTCACCGCCAGCGGCGCCGCAGTGATGCTGTGACCGAGCATGGTATCGGCCACCTGGGTCTCCCACAATACCGCGCCGGTGCGCGCATTGAGCGCGACCAGAGCCGCATCCAGTGTGCCGAAGAAGACGCGATTCCCCAGCACCGCGACCCCGCGATTGACGCGATTGCCTTCGTACGGATTCACGGTCTTTTGTTTCCGCTCATATTTCCCAAGCACGCGGCCGGTGAGTGCATCGCGCGCGAACACCTGGCCCGGAGGGCCCGTCGTACGGGCAACTGCAAAGCCCACTGCGCCTGCAATTGGCGCACGTTGGCAGCGGTGATCTGGTTCAGCGGGGAGTAGTGCTGGCCGCCGTAGTCGCCCCAGTAGGTGAGCCAGTTACCGGGCTCGCCGCGCGCGTGGCGGATGCGATCACCAGTGACTTCGAGCGCGCGTGCCGATGCCAGCGTGAGAGCTTTCTCTTGCGGGTTCAAGCTGCGGATATACGAGACAGCTGCCATACCTGGTCCGCGCCGAAATCCGAAGGCGGGCATCGGCGACCGGCGAATGCCGTTGCGGATCCTACGGTAACGCCGGCGGTCTCGCCGCCGGTGCCCCGCCTACGCCAGCGCCAGATTCAGATTCTCGATCGCCTCGTCGATCTCCGCCGAGCTCTTGTAGCCGATGGTCACGCTATCCACGCCCGCATTATTGAACGCGAACCGTAGCGCCGCCTGCCGGTCCTCCCTGGTGGTGAACGCGCCTTCGCCCACCAGCTTCATGCTGATCACGCCCATCCCGTCCTTGTGGACCTGCTTGACGTGCGTCACCACCTCGCTCACGTTGCCGGGCCCGCCCGTGTTGAAGTCCTCCGCGTCCATTTTGGTGCCCTTGTGGTTCACCCGGATCATGGCGATCTCCAGCCACTTGTTGCCGGGAAACTGGCGCAGCGCCGGCAGCCCGTGTACCGATGCGCCGTGCCCCAGCAACGCCTTCTTCGCCTTCGCTTCCAGAATGCCATCCTGCCAGCGCGCGGTGTCCGTGGGCCATGTGGCCACGTGCTGGTAGTGCATCAGCATCACGTCGAAGTAGTCCGTATTCGCCAGCTTGCGCAGCTCGTCGATCTTGGCCTGTGGATCTACCCCCTCGCGCGTGGTCACCTTCGACATCAGCCGGTACGTGTCCCGCGGA
>OKRF01000102.1:2038-16459 GCA_900290315.1 Candidatus Sulfopaludibacter sp. SbA3
GTGCCTGTGCCGAAAGCCAGCCGCGTTACCTTGACGCCGCTCTTCCCCAGCGTCACCCAGTCGGTAGCTGTTCCGCGCGCCGCCCGCAGGGGCACTCCTCCGGTTCCCGCCAGTACACCCGCGGCAAATCCGGTCTTTAAGAAATCGCGTCGGGACCAATGAGCCATCGTCCGCCTCCAATGGGCCATATCCTATCACGAGCGGCGCTTGTGCTGCTGGAACTGGGGCCGGGGGCCGGCAACGCCACCGACTCTGTCGGATTGAACAGACTAGGGGAGGATGCGCTTCTTTGGAGTCGTGTGCCCGGTTGTCAAAGATCGGTTGCGGTGGACGGGTGAAGGTTGAGGTTCCTGGCTTCGGAGGCCCAGACCACGGCTTGGGCGAGAGCGGCGTCGATTTCGGGATGGTGCGCGAAGTATTTGTCGGGTTCAGCCATCTTGGTATCGCTGCAATTGACAGTCGCACGCCCCCAGCCACTGGGCGGAAAGCGCAGGGCCGCCGTCTCCGGTGATGCCGGATATCCCCCTTTCCGCTGACGGTGGCTATGGTTCCGGCGGTGATCTTACGCACCTGACTGTTCCATTCGCTGACGTAGACGCCGCCGGCACGGTCTCCGGCGTTACCCGCAAGGGTCGTGATGACTCCATGGGACACCATGCTGACACGGTGGTGCATGCTGTTGGCGATCCGGATATTAACGGTCGAATCGACACTGACCGCCTCGGGGCGGCTCCATTGGGCGGCGGTGACCGGCCTTCGGTCACCGCTGAACCCACAATACCGTTACCCGCGACGGTAGTGGTGATTCCGTTGCTCACTTGGCGAACGCAGATGTCGCTGCTATCGGCGACGCGCCGTGCTCTTTTTCACGGGAACTGTTGCGGTACTAGTACAGACTTTGCGCCCAAAAAATAGTAGCGGCAGATTTGGCGCTTGAGATGCTTGTGCCTAGGGGCAGGTGAGCCCACGAAAAGGCTGCAGGAAAAATGAGCATCGATATTTCGCGGCGGAGAGCACTCTTGAAAAACCCGCACGGGAGAGAACGCTTATGCCTAGCCTGACAAAGGACAAGTCACTTCTGCTGACTGGTTCCGTGGTCTCGAAATGGCTTCGCGTCTCCGCCAAAACCCTTCGTCTATGGTCGGAATGCAACCAAATTCCCGCTACCAAGGTTGGCGGCGAGTGGAGGTATCGCGAGAGCGAATTGGCTGCCTGGGTGAAAAGCAAGACCAATCCGGCCGCGCAGCCCGGTACAGCGTCGTCTGGTCCGCGTTCCAGGGCGCGACCACGTCTTCAACCCGTCGGTAGAAATCGCCCGCGGCGCGGAACCTGATCGAGGACGAACAAGTGCTGCCTCATCGCCGGTCGGAGTGCCGTAATCCTCCCCGCCAGTATGGAATCCATGGGCGGATTCAGCAAATCTTGCGGGTGCTCCTTTCCGGCGCCCAGATGGTCCACCCCCCTTGCTGACGACGTTCGCGGTTCGCTACTCCCGCGCCCGAGCTCTTCCCCACACAAGATCGCCCGCGCTATCAACTCGGGTATATTGATAGGAACCTGAATGATGAACCGGCGAACCTTACTCCGGTGGCTGGCCACGATTCCGATATTCTCGCGATGGGCTTGGGCCCAGAGCACCGAGGATCTGCGCGCGCTGGCGGCCATCGTTTTGCCTGCGGAATTGGGTGTCGACGGCATCCGTCGTGTCGCCGACGCGTTCGCCGTTTGGGTCCGCGACTATCGCCCGGGCGCCGGGATGGATCACGGCTACGGCTTCACGCGCCTGCGCACCAAGCCCCCTTCGCCCGCCGCCACGTACCTCAAGCAACTGCAGGAACTGCGCGGCGGGGGCCGCGACGCCGTGCTCGCCGCCATGGAAGCCGGCAAGATTACCGCAATGCCCATGACGCCGGACGGCCGGCACGTGGCCAGCGACCTGATGGCTTTCTACTTTCGCAGCAGCGAGGCCAATGACCTGTGTTACCGCGCCGCCATTGGCCGCGACCAGTGCCGCGGACTGGCCGGGTCGGACCAGCCGCCCGCGCCCTTGAAAGGGAAAGCCTGATGCAGCGGCACGAATGCGACGTCTGCATCATCGGCGGTGGCATCACCGCTGCCATGCTGGCGCAGAAACTCGCGGAACTACGGCCGGGGCTTGCCGTCACCGTGATCGAGGGCGGCAAGAAGTTCTTCGATCTGGAAAACCGCATGCAGTATCGCCAGCGCAGCATTCAGTATGCCGAGAACCCGTGGCCCGGCGATTTCATCGAGGACCAGGCTGCCAAGGGTGTGATCTCGCGCACCATGGCGGTGGGCGGTTCGGCGCTGCACTGGGGCGGCACATGCAATCGTTTCTCCGAAGAAGATCTGCGCCTGAAATCCATGTTCGGCCTGCACGTGGATTGGCCCCTGGAGTGGAAGGAACTGGAGAAGTTCTACTGCGAAGCGGAGCGGCGCCTGGGCGTTTCCGGCGAGCCCAGTCCGCTGCCGGAAGATCGGCGCAGCGCTCCATATCCCATGCCCGCCATGACCATGGCCCACAACTTGCTGGAGTTGAAGCAGTGGGCCGAGAAGAGCGGCATCCCTTTCTGGAGCACGCCGCAGGCGAAGAACACCAGGCCGTACGATGGCCGTGCGCAGTGCATCCGCTGCAACACCTGCTCCATCTGTCCCACCGGGGCGCGCTACTCGCCCGACTTCACGTTCAAGAAGCTGCTCGCGGGCGGCAAGTTCCAACTGCACGATCAGACGCTGGTGCGCAAACTGGTGCTCGATGATCGCAAGCCCACCATCGTCGCGGCGCAGGCGGTGAATCGCACGCGGCCCGGCGACCCGGTGGAGTATCGCGCACCGCTCTTCGTGCTGGCCTCCGGCTATTGCTGGAGTCCGCACCTGCTGCTGCTCTCGCAATGTTCGCGATACCCCAACGGACTCGCCAACACCAGCGGTCTGGTGGGCCGCTACATGTGCGGGCATGCATTCCTTTCGGCGCAGATCGAGATCGACGCGAAGATCTACCCTGGCATGAATGAGACGCATGCGCTCATCTCGCGCCAGTTTTTCCGCTGCAAGAGCGATGGCCCGTTCATCCGTCATGACCTGCGGGTCTGGGAGAGCGCGGCGGCGCACGAGCCCCGCTTGCGTTCGGCCGATGGCGCGATTTTGCTGGGCGACAGCCTGCTGGCCGATTGGCGCGAACGGGCGAAGCGCGGGTCGGCGCGCGTGCGGGGCTACTACGACGTCCACCCCGATCGCGATAGCGCCCTGACGCTGGACCCTTCGTCGCGCAACCAGTTCGGCGACCCCATGCCCAAGATCGATCACCAGCCCGATGCCGCGTCGCTGGCGCGCCAGCAGTTCACCCGCGACCACTTTCAGCAGCTCTTCGGGAAGCTGGCGCAGGCCAACAACGGGAAGATACTCAGCACTAGCGCGGGCAACTACTGGGACCATCCGGCCGGCGGCTGCCGCATGGGCGCCGACTCCTCGGCCAGCGTGTGCGACAGCTTCGGCCAGACGCACGATCACGAGAATCTATTCGTGGCGGGCTCGCCCACCTTGCCCAATGCCGGCTGCACCAACGGCACCCTGACCTTCGTGGCCCTGACGCTGCGCACAGCGGAACGCATCGCCGCGCGCTTTCGGAAATCGCGATGAGACTCTCCGCCCTCGCAATCTGTCTGTGCGCCGTGGCCCTCGCGCAGGAGTGGCCCAACTACGGCGGCGACCCCGGCGAACAGCACTACTCGCGCCTGGACCAGATCAATCGCACCAACGTGAGCGGCCTGAAACAGGTCTGGGAATGGAAGACGGGTGAAGCTCCTTTGCCCGAATTCAAAACCAACCCCGGCGCGTTTGAAGGCACGCCTCTGATGATCGCGGGCGTTCTCTACTTGAGCACTCCGTACAATCGCGTGGTCGCGCTGGATCCGCAGACGGGCGTCGAGATCTGGTCGTACGACCCCAAAGCCTATACCGCCGGCCAACCCCCCAACGGCACCGGCTTCGTGCATCGTGGTGTCGCCGCCTGGCGCGACGGCAAGAGCGGCAAGCTGCGCATCTTCATGAACAGCCGCGCCAAGCTGATCTCGCTGGACGCGCAGACCGGCAAGCCCGTGGCCGATTTCGGCGACAACGGCGTGGTCAACCTGGTGGCCGGACTGCGCTGGGAAACCGACCCCAAGCAATACACCAACACATCTCCGCCAGTGGTTTACAAGGACCTTGTCATCGTGGGCAACGGCGTGGCCGACCGCCTGGTGTTTAAGAAGGATCCACCCGGCGACGTCCGCGCCTTCGACGCCCGCACCGGCAAGCTGGTGTGGACCTTCTTCACCGTTCCGCGCAGCGGGGAATTCGGCAGCGACACCTGGCAGCAGGGCTCGGAGAAGTACACCGGCCATACCAACGTGTGGGCGCCCATGACGCTGGATGAAGCGCGCGGATTGCTTTACCTGCCGGTGAGCACGCCCAGCAACGATATGTATGGCGGCGCGCGGCCCGGGCAGAACTTGTTTGGCGATTCGCTGGTGTGCCTGGACGCTGCCACGGGTAAGCGCAAGTGGCATTTCCAACTGGTGCATCACGGGCTGTGGGATTACGATCTGCCCGGTCCGCCGGTGCTGGCGGAGATCCGCGTGGAGGGCCGCAAGATCGATGCCGTGGTGCAATTGACCAAGACCGGATGGGCCTTCGCGTTC
This sequence comes from Candidatus Sulfopaludibacter sp. SbA3, assembly GCA_900290315.1. Classification (GTDB taxonomy): domain Bacteria; phylum Acidobacteriota; class Terriglobia; order Bryobacterales; family Bryobacteraceae; genus Sulfopaludibacter. Next base: position 6,739 of record OKRF01000102.1, read on the forward strand.
GACCGCGTCACCGGCAAGCCGGTGTGGCCCATTGAGGAGCGTCCCGTGCCTGCCAGCGATGTGCCCGGCGAGCATGCCTGGCCCACGCAGCCCTTTCCCACCAGGCCCCCGGCCTTCGAAGAGCAGGGCGTCACGCTGGAGGATGCTTTCGATCTGACCCCGGAACTGAAAGCCCAGGCGCAGGAAGCGCTGCGGAACTTCCGCCTGGGCCCCATCTTCACTCCGCCCAGCTTGCAGGGCACGCTCATGCGGCCGAGCATTATCGGCGGCGCCAACTGGGGCGGGGGAGCGCTCGATCCCGATCGCGCCATCCTGTACGTGAAGTCCAGCAACACACCTTCCGTGGTGCGGGTGCAGAAGGCCGGCCCCGAGGTGGGCGCCGACTATGTGATGGCCGATGGCAGCAGCGCATTTGCGCGTGGCATCCCTCTGACCAAGCCTCCATACGGCCACCTCACCGCCATCGACCTCAATCGCGGTGAGTTCGTGTGGCGCGTGCCGTTCGGCGACGAGGAACGGCTGCGCTCCAATCCGGCGCTGAAAGACGTGAAACTCCCGGCGCGCCTGGGCGCATCCGGCGCGCCTGGAGCAATCGTCACCAGGGGCGGCGTGATCTTCGCCGGCGGAGGCGATTCCGCGCTGTACGCGGTGGATACTTCCAATGGGCACGAATTGTGGAGCGCGCCTCTGGGCCGGCGCACCACCGCGACACCGATGACCTACCAGGTTGGTGGCAAACAATACATCGTCATAGCATCCGGCAACGGTAGGGACGCCACCCTCACCGCGTTCGCGCTTCGGTAACGCTGGCGGTCTTGCCGCCGGTTGCGCCGGCTAATCCAGAACCGTTTGCGTCTAAGCTATCAGATGATGAGGACCATTGTCTTCCTGATAGCACTTACCCTGATGGCCCACGCGCAAACCACCAGCCTCCCCGTGACCATTACCGCTAAGACAGCCCAACCCGGCGCGGCCATCCCCCAGGATTTCCTGGGACTCAGCTTTGAGACCGGCTCCCTGACCAGTGCCACTGCCTTCCCGGCGGAAAACGTACAGTTCCAGAAAATGGTGGCGCAACTCGGCCTGGGATGGCTGCGCTTCGGCGGCAACTCCGTGGACAAGACCGCCTGGGCCCGCGGCCAGCGTCTTTCCGGGTCTTCCACCACCACGCTGCTCTCCAGCGATGTGGACCGCGTGATCGCTTTCGCGCGCGCTACCGGGTGGCGCATGCTCTGGGCTCTCAACCTGGAATCGTCCACCGCCGCCACTGCCGCGGATGAATCCGATTACGTGATGCAGAACGGCAGCGACGTCCTCGCGGGATTCGAAATCGGCAACGAACCGGACCTCTACCCGGCCAACACGCTGGCCAATTTCGTGAGTAACTGGAAAACCTTCGCCGATGCCATCCAGGCGAAGAATCCCAAGGCTGTGCTCACAGGTCCGGCCGACGCGGGCAACATCAGCACGTGGACCGGCCCGTTCACCATTCAACAGGGCTCGCGCATCGCCCTGCTCACGCAGCATTTCTATCCGCTGGGTCCGCCGCCTACCGTGCCGGCCTCGCTGCCGAACTCGGCGTCCATTCCCAACCTGCTCAACTCGTACACCCAGGGCGTGGAGAATTCGGCGGGCCAATCCCTGCAGACCATCGCCGCGAAACCCGCTTTGCCGTGGCGCATGTCTGAGACCAACTCCTGCTACAACGGGGGGTACGATGGCGTCAGCAATGTCTTCGCGTCGGCGCTGTGGGGCGTGGACTACATGTTCACCCTGGCCGCCACCGCGTCGTCCGGCGTGAATTTTCACGGCGGCGGCAGCGGTTTGTATACGCCTATTGCGGTGAGCACAGATGCCGGCGCAACCACCGTCACGGCGCGGCCGCTCTACTATGCCATGCTGCTGTTCGGCGCGGCGGCCGGAGGGCGCGTGGTCCCCCTGACTGTCAATTCGGGACGCGTGAACACCACCGCATTCGGTGTGCTGGACCCCGCCGGTACTCTTCGTGTGACCATCATCAACAAAGACCCGCAGTTCGACGCGGCGGTCCAGATCACTCCCGGCGCCGCCTACACGCTGGCTACGGCGCTGCGCCTTTCCGCCCTTTCCCTGACGGAGAAGACCGCCATCACGCTGGGCGGCGCTTCGGTGGCTGCCGACGGTACCTGGGCGCCGGGAACTTTCGAGACTGTGAAGGGCTCGAGCGGCGTGTTCAATCTCACCGTGCCGGCGGGATCTGCCGCAGTCGTGGGCTTCGGAGCCGCCGGCCTGGGGATCGGCAATACGGCCAGCGGCCAGACCCCGGTCGCTCCGGTCAGCATGGCGTCGCTGTATGGCACGAATCTCGGATTTCTGACGCGCTCCACTCCTTCGGTCGATCTGCCGGCCACCCTCGGTGCCGTCTCGGGCACCATCACGGATTCGGCAGGTGTGTCGCAGTCGCTGCCTCTGATTTACGTTTCGCCCTCGCAGGTGAATTTCGTGGTGCCGCAGGGGACCGCGTCGGGCGCAGCGACTGTCATGTTCGGCGGAGCCAGCGGAACCGTACAGGTCGCTCCGGTCGCTCCGGGTCTGTTCGCACTCGGCGGCACCAGCGTTGCGGCGGCCACCGCGGAGCGTTATTCCCTGCAGGGCGTCGACCAGGGACCGGTGAGTGTTTTCGATTGCAGCACCGGAACGTGCAAGCCCGCGCCCATCGCCACGGACCCGCAGGCCAACGTCTTCCTCACGCTGTATGGCACAGGCATCCGCGGCGAGACCAACCTGACGAATGTCACTTGCACCGTGGGCGGCATCAACGTCCCCGTACAGTATGCCGGCGCGCAGGGACAGTACCCCGGATTCGACCAGGTCAACATCCAACTGCCTGGCCAACTCCGCGGAGCGGGAACGGTGAACGTGGTCCTCACGGTGGATGGGCAAAAGTCGAACGCCGTCCAGATCGCGGTAAACTAACTTTTCGGTGTGCCCGGCGTCCATGTTATCGATGCGCATGATTGCTGTTCTGGCGATGGCTTCGGCCTGTTTGGCCCAAACGGAATTCGAAGTCGCCTCGGTCAAGCCAAACACTTCCTTAAGCACCGACTCGAACTTCAATCGGATGCCCGGCGGAGGGATAAGCGCGATCAACGTCACCCTGCGGGACCTGATCACCTTCGCCTACGACATCCGCGATTACCAACTGAGCGGCGGACCAAACTGGCTGGGCAAGGACCGTTACGACCTCGTCGCCAAGTCCAACCATGACGCCCCCGCCGGCCCCCAGGCACCTTTCGAAGAGGCATTCCGCCTGATCCGCCTGAAGATGCGCGCCCTGTTGGCCGACCGCTTCAAACTCGCCATCCACACCGAAACCCGGGAAATGCCCGTCTATGCCCTGGTGATTGCTAAGAACGGACCGCAACTGGAGGAATCGAAGAGCCAGGACCTTACGATTCACGGCCAGACTGGTCACCTGGTTTGCAAGAAGATATCCATGAAGGCGTTCGCGGAAAGGGCCTTGTCCAACCGTATGGGCCGCACCGTGGTCGACAAGACCGGACTCAGCGGCGAGTTCGACTTCGAAGTGAAATACCTGGAAGATCGCGGCGCCGCGTCCAGCGACGCATCCGGCCCGGACTTCCTCACCGCCATGCAGGAACAACTCGGCCTCAAGCTCGAGCCGCAGAAAGGGCCCGTCGAAGTCACCGTGGTAGATCGCGCCGAAAAGGCCTCCGCCAATTAGCCCGGTAGCGCCAGTGCACCGGCGGCACGATCGCCGGCGTTACCCACTTGCTGGCGTGCAGAGCCGTTTCTTCAGTCGGAACCAGCGACGCAGTATCATCGTACCTTCAACTGAGGAAGGTGCATCATGATTCTCATTGCACTGATCGTTGTGTGCGTCGTTCTTTGCTGCGACCGCGGACGCTGATCGGCGCCCGTCCAGCGATTATCTGGAACCAGGCTTTTCTCCGCCGGTCCGCTCGAACTAAGGCTGCGCCACCAATTCGACCCGCCTGTGTCGGGCCAGGCCATCGTCTGTCGTGTTGGCCACCACCGCCGCGCAGGGTCCGTCGCCGGAGCGCGAGAGCTCAGCAAAAATCGCGCAGATCAGGCTGACAGATTCTTGAGCGCGGAGAATCTCGACATTTACCTTCCTGTTTGTGGTGCTGTGCCTTACAATTGGCGCATGAGGATGAATTTAGTATTAAAGGCGCTTTTTATCTGTAGCCTGACCAGCCTGAGCCAGGCGAAGGTGCTGGACCCGCCGCTGCGGCAATGAAAACTGTGCCGACAGATCTGACCCAGATCAGCCGCAAGAACGGCGGCAAATTCCCCGAGGACCGCATCCTGCGCGTTCTCAGGGGCGAAGAGGCCGTGACTGCGCACGGGCCCCAGGATATGCCGGTTTGGGGCACCGTCCTTAACAATATGACGCCGAATCCGGAACTGGCGCAGGTGCGCATGCATGCGCTCTTGACGTTCATCGAGGACATGCAGGCCAAGTAGGGTGAAAGCTGATTCTTCAGCTTAGGATCGCCTCGAAAATCCCGAACTGTGTGTCCGCCGCAAACCGTGCCCGGCTCGAAATTCGCCACCTTTTTGGCGAATCTTCGTGCCTGGCTCGAATTTGCCCCTTCGCGAAATCCCGATGCGTTTACCCCGCCATTTTTCATTCCACAGCGTGAGGTTCCGTGCGCCCCTGGTTTCACAGTCACCTCGCCGATCATCTGGCCGTTCCTCACACGCTACATGCAGTCGCTGTTTACATGCAGTCCCTGTTGTTCGGCGTGCAGGCGCACGATCCCCTCGTCTTCTCCGCCGTCACGCTGGTTCTGCTCTGTGCCGCCGCCGTGGCGTGCTATGTTCCCGCGCGCCGGGCCACCCGCGTCGACCCTATCGTTGCGCTGCGGGAGTTTTGACCGAGGCCTTCCACAGGTACACGCACAGGCCGATAAACAGAACCGCGGAGATGGATTGCGATATCGCTTCGTGGCCATAGAAAGGCGTGGTGATCCAGCCTTCGGTATAACCGGGAATCAGGCGGCAGGCAGCGCCGAAAACCCCGCCCAGTGCCCCTCCGGCCATCAGTCCCGAAGCGATGATCACGCCGCGTTCGCGCACCGTTGCGTCGCGCTTGCCCAGGAAGTGGGCCAGAAATCCGCCTACCAGCGCGGGCGTATTCAGTTCCAGCGGCAGGTACATGCCGAGGGCGAAAATCAGCGCGGGCACCTCCAGCATCTCCATCGTCAGCGCGATCGCTGCTCCGGCGCCAAACAAAATGTACGCCACCGGCGCCTTCCACCAGCGCCTTCATGATGGATGCCTGCGGCGACGGCAGCACCACCCGCAGGTCTCCCGGCGCCGCGTCGCCGAACTGGAAAGCCCGCGCCAGCAGGACAATCGTCAGTCCCACCGCTATGGATGCCGCAATCACGCCCAGGAATTTCACCTTTTCCTGCGCCGCCGGTGTCGAACCCAGCCAATAGCCCGTCTTGAAATCCGTGATGGCCTGGCCCGAGGTCGAAAGCGCCGTGCACACCATGCCCGCGATCGCCATCACGAAGAACATGCCGCTGGATCCCGTGAGTCCGAACCGCAGCAGCACGATCGAGCTGATGATGATGGTCAGCATCGTCATGCCGGAAACGGGATTGCGCGCCGTCGTGGCGATGGCATTGGCCGCCACCGAAGTGAAGAAAAACGAAAACACCAGGGTAAGCGCGAGTCCCATCACGATGACGGTAAACGAAGGCGCATACCGGCCAAGCATCACGGCCACACCGAGAGAACTCACAATCACCCCGATCAGGATGCTCATCACAGTAATGTCGCGGTCGGTGCGATCTCCGGAGACGCCTTCGCCCCGGCGGAACGCGCGCAGCGCCACCCCGAACGACCCGGCCACGATCTTCATGGATTTGAGGATTCCGAAGATCCCCGCCGTGGCGATAGCACCGACTCCCACGAAGCGCACGTACCCGCGAAAGATCTGCGCCGCAGTCATGTGCTCGATCGGAATCGCGCCCGGGTAGACCAACGAGTCCGGCAGATGGCTGCCAATCATCCAGATAAGAGGCACCAGCACCAGGTTAGAGAGCACTCCACCGGCGCAGAGAATCAGGGAACTCCGTAGTCCCATGACATAGCCCAGTCCCAGAATGAAGCCGATGGCGTCGAAGCTGACAGCCACGCGGGCGCGGTCTGCAAGCGCGTGCACTGCGGGGACGAATTGGAAGTCCAGGTACTCTTTCCAGACGTGAAAAGTGGTGACCAGAAAATCGTAAACGCCGGCGATGGCGGTGGCTTGCAGCAGCAGTTTGGCTTGCGATCCGCCTTTTTCGCCCGTCACCAGCACTTCCGTGATGGCGGTGGCTTCCGGGTAGGGTAGGCGGCCGTGCATCTCGCGGACGAAGTAGCGCCGCAGCGGAATCAGGAACAGCACCCCCAGGCATCCGCCGGCCAGGCAGATGAAGATGGTCTGCACGGGGTGCGGGTCGAGTTTCAGAATGTAAAGCGCCGGCAGGGTGAAGATGGCGCCCGCCACAATCGACCCGGCAAGGCCGCCGATTCCGGTGATGATGACGTTCTCCAGAACCGTGGAACGGCGCCGATAGACGCGGGCCAGTCCAATGGCCAGGATGGAAATCGGGATGGCCGCTTCCATCACCTGTCCGACTTTCAGTCCCGAGTAGGCCGACGCCACAGTGAACACCACGCACAGAAACAGGCCCCATCCCACTGACCGCGGCGTGAGTTCGGCGATGTTCGCCGAGGCCGGCACCGTCGGTTCATAAACCGCTCCCGGCGCTAGCGGTGTATAGGCATTGGCAGGCAGTTCTTTGGCTGGCGCTGCGGGCATGGCGGAGTCCCTCCTTCTGGCGAATCTCTACAGTACTATACTTCAGATTCAAAGACCCTTTAATGCGGTATGCGAAAATGCCGGGTGGCGCTGGGGCGGTCTCGGCCGCAAACCCGTGCCACCCTCGAAAATCCCGAGCCGCGTATCCGCCGCAAATCCGTGCCAGGCTCGAAATTCGCCGCCTTTTGGCGAATCTTCCGTGCCAGGCTCGAAATTCGCCGCCTTTTGGCGAATCTTCGTGCCTGGCTCGAATTTGCCCCCGCGGAATCCCGACGCATTTTCCCCCCATTTTCATCCCACCCACGTGAACCGGCCCTCGGTCCTACGGGATCACCGGCAGCAGGATGTGCGAAGGGTGAGCGGCATCGTGATAGATCACCTGGTTCGCCCTCACGAATTTGGTCTCCGTTTCGTTGTTGCCGCCGGTGTTCAGATTGCGCGAAAAGCTGGGAAACGACGCCGATGCGATTTCGATGCGTAGCGTATGCCCCTTGGCAATCGTGACGCCGGTGTGCCAGAGATCGATCGTATATTGGTATACCTCGCCCGGCTTGAGCAGTTCCGGTGCAGTCACCGATTTGCGAAAGCGCGCGCGAATCTTACCGCTGCCATCGGCGATGAGGGGCCACGGGTGGCCCGCTTCGTCAACCTCGTAAATGTGCACGAACCAATCGGTGTCGCGCGCCGAGGTGGAGGCGTAGAGCACCGCGGTGAGGGGGCCGGCGATGGTGAGCGGCGCGTCCATTGGCGCCGTGGTGTACACCAGAATGTCCTGCCGGGTAGCCAGTGTCTCGTCGCGGTGCTGCTCGCCATCGCGTGCAATCTGAGCCGGTCTCTTGTTGGCCTTGTCTTCGGCGCTTGGCTCGTAGAATCCGGGCTCCGGAGTAGGGTCGCCGGGGTCATACGTGTACCGGTCCTGGGGTGAAGCAGCTGCGGACATGTCGAAGGTCAACTTGCCGTCGTGCGGACATGTCGAAGGTCAACTTGCCGTCGCCTTTGGTGGTGTTGGCATGCCCGCCGCTGGCCAGAAAGAGCTTACGGAAACTGGTTTCGGGCAGCGGGTATTTCGGCCCCTGGAGCCAGCGATTCGAACCCATCACGAAGACGTTCACGAGCGGTTCTTTCATGATGCCGTTGTCCACGCCTTTCAGCCAGTAGTCGAACCAGCGCAGATAGTCGCGCTGCAAATCGACAATCGCTCCGGGTCCGAAATCTCGTCCGCCGAATTCACGCGTGGCCTGGTCGCTGTGCGGCCACGGTCCCACCGTCAGTTTCTGATTGGCGTGGCCCGCTTCCACCATCGCGTGGTAATTCAGCTTGGTGCCGATGCCGTCACCATCGAACCAGCCCGACTGATGAAACACTGGAATGTTCACGCCTTTCAGCTTGTCCAGAAACATCGTATCGGCCCAGTATTTGTCTTGCGCCGGATGCGAGAGCCAGTCCCGCCAGTATTTGTTCTCCTTGCCGAAGTAGGATTTGTCAATGTCGATTACTGGCAAGGTGCTGAGCAGTTTGCCGAATGGCTTATCGAAGGTGGCCCGCAGGGCGGCGCCGGAGAGATCAGCAGTGGCGTCGCTTTCCACTACGCTGGCCCACCACAATCCGCCCTCCAGCATGAGGACCCCGTATTCGTATGGAATATTGTGGAACGGATCGGGCGGCGAAACATTGGGAATCATGGTGGTGAGGTGCGGCGGATGCTGGCTGGCGGCGAACCACTGCACCCAGCCCAGGTACGATGCGCCGATCATCCCCACCTTGCCGTTCGACCACGGCTGTTTGGCCAGCCACTCGATGGTGTCGTAGCCGTCTTTGGCCTCATGCACGAACGGCTCCCAGACGCCTTCGGAAGCGAAGCGGCCACGCACGTCCTGGGCGGCGGGTGTAGTAGCGTGCCTGCAGGTCGGACATTTCCTTCTTGTAAGGCGTGCGGACCAGAATGAGGGGCGCCTTTTCCACGCCGGCGGGGAGGTAGATGCTGGTAGCCAGCTTGACCCCGTCGCGCATCGGAATCTTCACATCTGACAGCTTGACGTCGTATTTCGCAGCCGAAAGCAGCGGATCTTCGGTGGGCGCCTTGCGCAGGTCCTCGTACCCTTCGCGTACGTAGGCGGCATGCTGTTCCGGGACGTCGGCCAGGTACACCAGGCCATCCGGGCCGGCCAGCACGTTGATCTTGATGCTGGCGAGGGTGTAGACCCATCGCTGCAGAGAAAGGTCCCGCGCCCCCACGGTGCGCTGTTCGTTCTGCTTGAACTCCAGCGTGATGTTGGCCCCGCCGCCGCCCATCACCCGGACCGGGAAGACCTGCTCGCCGCCCACAGCCGCGTCGTATTTACGCAGCGCCTGGCTCATGAGCGCTGGAGAGTAATTGTCGAACGTCAGCACCTCGTCGCGCATGTTACCGTTGGTGGTTTTTCCCTGTGCGCTGACTTTCAGCGCCTTGCCCTCGCGTTGGATGCTCTGTTTGCCGGCGGGATTATCGATCTCCGCAGTGATCCAGCGGCCCTCCGCGTCTGGAGTGAGCGTCAGGGCGAATTGCACGGTCTGTCCCGCCATGGACAGAGCGCACTTGCTGTCGTAGGATCCATCCTTCTTCCAATCGAACGTGATGGTGCCAACACTTTCTTCGTTGAGGAAAAGATGGAAGACGCCGGAATCGGAGAAGCCCGAGAGCGACGCGGGCTGGCTGAACGCGGGTAACACCGCGGCTGCCATCAGGAGCACGAAGCGGAGCATAAGTAGAGTGTACTTCGCTGCCTGTGGCTCCGGGTTTGACCCGCGCATGGTCACCCTCCAAAATCCTGAGCCGCCTGTCCGCCGCAAATCCGTGCCAGGCTCGAAATTCGCCGCCTTTTGGCGAATCTTCGTGCCTGG
>OKRF01000102.1:16469-22699 GCA_900290315.1 Candidatus Sulfopaludibacter sp. SbA3
AAATTCGCCGCCTTTTGGCGAATCTTCGTGCCTGGCTCGAATTTGCCCCTTCGCGAAATCCCGTCGCGTTCCCCCATTTTCATACCTATCGTTGCCCGCGTGCGGGCGCCCTAACAGGGCCGCCTGGTGGATCGAGTCACTGCTCTCGCGATGCACCGCAAAACGGGGACTGACGGCATCGAATCCTGATTGCGAGTGTTGCCAGGCTGCCGTGCAATGTCACTCACTGGAGGAGCGATATCAAAGTGCAAACCGAACTGGTGCTGGACGCAGATGATCGGCCTGCAGGACATGAGAGCAGCGATGGCAAGACCTACAATCCCTAAACCGGCCGTTCCTATCAGGAACTCCTTGAGGTGATGGACGTAGGGATTTGGAATCGCGATATGCTCCGTGCCGGGAAGGATCACCCAGCGGCTTGACCCAGCACACGATCAGCCAATCGAGGATGAGCAAGTCAACCAGGTTGAAGATGAAAAGCACGCCGAAGGCGTAGGCGAAGAGTTCCCAGAAGGAGTGACTTCCCAGAGTCGCGGTTCGCCAAAGCAATACCGAAGCATAGGGAGCCCCGATGAGCAGTCCGAGCAAGATAGACATCCGCCGCACCTTCTCCGATTTGGGCGGGACGATCTCTCGGATCTCCTTAGGATAACGGCCTAAGAATATGCCTCGTCGGAGGAATCTGTGGGTCACTGATACCTTCAATGGTGGCCGGAAGGTCGGCTCGCACAGCCCGGCGAATCCCATGCCGGATAGCGGGACTTGAGCGCGTTGTGTTCGTAGCCAATTGCCTTTCGGACCAGTTCTCCTCTCAGGTGAACGCTGCCGTCAGCGAGGATCCCATCCTACGAGGAAATGATCCGAGCNNTTGGAGTGATCTAAAATAACGAGCGGCGTGAGAGTAAACTTTATTTCCCTTGCGGTGTTGATATCGTCGAGTGCTCTTTTCGGGCAAGTGCCTTCGCTACCCCAGCAACCACCTGATTCGATCTTAGCTGCGGTGAAAGCAGCGTATCAACGCGAATTCGGAGAGACGATTGAACATCCGGCGATCTATAACAATCCGCGGGCAGTCGACTGCCGGGGCGAAGGGCACCTCACGACTACTGCCTATCTGAAATCGGGCCTCACCACCACGTTACTTTCGATGTACATGTCTCGCGATGGTGTCAGCGTCATTCGCAGGGACCGGACACAGGTCTCACTGGCGCCAGCCGGTACGATTCGGGTGCTGGTTGTTCTCGTGCGGTATCCCGAGACCGTCACGGCAGACGCTCTTGGTTTCTGGGAGGACGCCCAAAAGCAGATCAACGAAGACCACACGGCTTTTGCGAAGAGCCGAGGCTACAACGCGCCGGTTGTCGCTTTCGACAATACCAACATTGTGATCGATCCGGATCAGCTCCACGACCCGCACAGTCCCGCCTCGGTTCGCACGGCGGCCGAGCGCCACGGCATCTCTTCCGCTGATTACCAGATCGTCATGGCGATAGACATCAATCCGCGGGAAAGTGCAGGTGGCCTCTCGATCAATTCCGAAAGGTCCGTGTACGTCGGAAACTACTCGCATTGGAAAACGCCGCTCGGCGCGCGGGAATGGAAGATGATCGCCAGAACCGCATACCATCATGAAGTGGCACACCACTGGGGATGGCCTGGCACACATGATTGGGCTGGAGCTTGTGGTGGCGGCTCGCCGGAGTATGCGCCGTTCATCGCGCCGCCCATCCTGTTTGGCTGGGAGGATCTCCAGGGTAAACATGTGCCCGAGATCTTGAGTGAGACTCCGTACCGTCGCGTCGCTAAATAAGCTCCGCGTTCCCGGAAAACTCCGACACACAGTTGGTCCCCGCTAGAGCATCGAGATTTGGGTGCGGCCGCGTAAGGGTTCCGCCGCCATCTGTTCGCGCTGCCATCAGCATGCGCCCGGTTACGATCATCGAGCTTTCAATGCCTACCGGGGCCTGACACGCCAAGTCATGATCATGACCCCAGGCGACGAAGCGAAATCGATGCCGCTCTCGGCCAGGCCGTCACCTGGGCCTCCGAAGCCAAGAACCTCAACCTCAGCGGCGCGTCGAACGCAACATGCTCAGGCTCAAACAGCTACAAGCCGAGCGCAAAGCCGCCCTCCAACAAGTCGTGGAAGAAGCCACCCTGCTAGCGCAATTCGCCGCCAGCAAGGGAGAACCATACGACGTCGAGCGCGACTTCCCGCCCGAAGCCCACCCCCACAATTTGCTTTTTCGCTCGCCAAAATCGCTCATCTGCCCAGCCATAATCGCCGCCTCAACGCCGCCAAAAAGCAGTGCGAAGCCGCTAGGCGGTTGGTAACGCCGGCGATCTTGTCGCCGGTACGGCGAGCGGAGCGAGCCGCACAACCCCCAACCCCCAACCCCAACCCCGGTCCCACCGCCCGCTTTGTGGCAAACTAAATCTACTCCATGCTGCCTGATCACGAAATCCAAACCCTGCGCGCCCGCTTCCCCATCCTCCAGCAGAAAACGTACCTCTACAACTGCTCGCAAGGGGCGCTACAACTGCTCGCAAGGGGCGCTCAGCGACGCTGTAGAGGCTGCCATGCAGGAGTACGCCGCCAGTTGGCGCACCTCCGCGGCACCCTGGGACGAATGGATGAATGCCTATGACACCTTGCGCTGCGATTTCGCCCGCTTCATCAACGCCGCGCCGGAAGAGGTAGCGATCGTCGCCAGCGCTTCCGCCGGCATCAACCCCATCGCCAGCGCGCTGCCATTCGATTATCGAACCAAGGTGGTCATGAGCGAGTATGAATTCCCCACCATGGGACATATCTGGCTGGCGCAGCAGCCGCGCGGAGCCCGCGTCCAGTTTCTGAAAGGCCTCGATAACACCATGCCCGTGGAATGTTACCGCGCCGCCGTGAATGAGCACACCGCCATCGTGCCGCTGACCCACGTTTCGTTCCTCAACGGCTTCCGCTCGGACGTCGCAGCGGTCACCCGCATCGCGCATGACAACGGGGCCCTGGTCTTTCTCGATGGCTACCAGGATTGCGGCACGCGCCCGCTGGACGTCAAAGAACTGGGCGTCGACTTCTTTGTCACCGGTGCCCTGAAGTACCTGCTGGGGCCCCCCGGCATCGCCTTCCTGTACGTCCGGCGCGAGCTCATTGAAGCGCTCACCCCCACCATCACCAGTTGGATGTCGCAGCGTGACGTCTTCGCCTTCCGCACCACCCACCTCGACCCGGCGCCCGAAGCGCGCCGCTTCGAATGCGGCACTCCCGCCATCCCCAACATCTACCTGGCGCGCGCCGCACTCAAGCTGCTCACCAGCGTGGGCATGGAAAACGTGGCGGCGCAGATCGAACGCCTGGCTCGCGCCTTCATGGATGGCGCAGGCGCTCTCGGCATCGCCTGCAAGACACCCGCCGATACCGTGGGCCCGCTGGTGGTGTTGCGCTCCAGCGATCCCGCCGCCCTCATCGCCAGACTGACAGCCCGCGGCATCGTGGCGTCCGCCCGGCTGGATGGCGTCCGCTTCGCCTTCCACTTCTACAACACCATGGACGACGTCGCCGTGGCCCTTGCCGCCCTGCAGGAAAACCTGGACCTGATGGTGCTTGCGTGAAGCCTGCTGCCGGCGCTATCGAGCAGGGCGAGCAGCTTTCCCGGCAGCTCTCCAGCGGCCAGTTGAGCATGATCGCCATTGGCGGCGCCATCGGCACCGGGCTCTTCCTCGGCAGTTCGCTCGCCGTGCACACCGCCGGTCCGGGCGTGATTCTCAGCTACGGGATCGGCGCCGTCATCACGCTGATTTTCATGGGGGCGCTATCGGAGATGGCGGTGGCACATCCCACCGCCGGCTCCTTCGGCGTCTATGCCGAGATATATCTGAATCCCTGGGCCGGCTTCACCGTGCGCTATACGTATTGGGCGGCGCAATGCATCGCTATCGGTGGTGAGGCCACCGCCATCGCGATCTACTGTCAGTGGTGGTTCCCGCGGACGCCCAAGTGGATCTGGGTGCTGGCGTTCGCCATCGCCCTGCTCTACGTGAATGCGCGCAGCGTGGGCAGTTTCGGCAGCTTCGAATATTGGTTCGCCATGGTCAAGGTGGTGGCCCTCGTGCTCTTTATCGTGCTGGGTGCGGCCCTCCTCATGGGAATCGGGCCTGCGCCCGCTATCGGCCTTTCTAACCTGACCAGTCATGGCGGCTTCCTGGCCACCGGCTGGCGTGGCGTCTGGATGGCTATGGTCTTCGTGATCTTCGGCTACATGGGAACCGAAGTCGTGGCGGTGACTGCCGGAGAGGCGCGCGATCCCGAAACCGCCGTGCCCCGCGCCATGCGCAACATGGTGGGGCGCCTGATTGTCTTCTACCTGGGCGCCATCGTCGTGCTCATCGCCATCGTGCCTTGGACCCGGATTCAGCCCGGGGCGGATGTCACGGCCAGTCCGTTCGTCAAGGTCTTCCAGTTGATCGGCGTGCCGGCCGCCGCGCACATCGTCAACTTCGTAGTCATCACGGCGGCTGCCTCCAGCATGAACTGCAATCTCTACCTGGTGAGCCGCATGATGTTCTCGCTGGCGCGCGGCGGATACGCTCCCGCGGTATTCGGCCGCGTGTCCGCGCGCGGCACGCCGGTCCCCGCGCTCCTGGTATCCGCCGCCGGATTGGGCGTCGCCATCCTGGTGGCTTTCCTGTACCCCGATAGCGCCTTTGTCTATCTCTTCGGCGTCTCGCTGTTCGGCGGGCTTTATGCGTGGCTCATCATCTTCGTTACGCATCTGGCGTTCCGGCCCAAATGGGAAGCCGCCGGACACGCGCGCCTGCCCGTACGCCTCATCGGGTATCCTTATACTTCGCTGCTGGGAACGGCGGCCCTCACTGCGATTCTGGCGACTACATGGTGGGTGGAAGGCATGCGCGTGACGCTCATCGCCGGTCTGCCCTGGCTGGCGATTCTCACCGCCGTCTACTACTTCAACAGGAGCGTGCAACCCAAATGCAACCCGATATCCTGATGCAATTTGCCCAGGCGCTGGCCGGCGGCGCCATTCGCGTCATCGACCTCAGCCAGCCGCTGGACAGTGCCACCGCCATCATTCAGCTTCCTCCCGACTTCGGCCAGACCTGGCCGTTCCGCCTGGAAGAGATCTCGCGCTACGATAGCCGCGGGCCAGCCTGGTACTGGAACAACTTCTCCTGCGGTGAGCATACCGGCACGCATTTCGATGCCCCCGTCCACTGGGTAAGCGGCAAGGACCATCCGGGCAACGCCACTGACTCCATCCCGGTGCAGAAATTCATCGCGCCGGCTTGCGTCATCGATGTCTCGGGCGAAGCGGCGGCGGACCCGGATTTCCTACTCACGCCGCAGCACGTGGAAGGCTGGGAAGGGGTGCACGGCCGCATCGAGGCCGGATCGTGGCTGCTGATGCGCACGGATTGGTCCCGGCGCCGCGGCCCCGAATTCGCCAACAGGAAAGAGGACGGCTCGCATGTGCCTGGCCCGCATCCCGGCCTGGTGCCGTTCCTGGCCCGTGAGCGCGATGTCATCGGCTTTGGCTCTGAAGGCGTAGGTACCGATGCCGGGCAGGCCTTCCGCTTCGATCCGCCCTTTCCCTGCCACAGCATCATGCATGGGAGTAATAAGTTCGGTCTGGCCAGCCTGGCGAATCTCGATCGGCTCCCGCCGAAGGGCGCGATTCTGCTGACTCCGCCCCTCAAGATTGTGAACGGCTCCGGAAGTCCGTGCCGGGTGCTGGCCCTGGTGCAAGGGTGACCGCAAAGCGGTGGCAGGCGATTGATTTCGCCGCTTTTGCGAAATCTGTTGCCTCTCTCGAAAATCCTGAGCCGCGAACCCGCCGCAAACCGTGCCACCCTCGAAAATCCCCAGCCGGTTCGCCGCCTTTTGGCGAATCTTCGTGCCTGGCTCGAGTTTGCCCCTGCGCGAAACCCCGACGGGTTCCCCCTGCCATTTTCATCCGGGCGAGTGAGGCTTCGCCTCCTGAGCCGCCTTACGTCAACGCCGCCCCGCAATGGGCGCAGTGGGTCCAGCCCGGTTGCGGCACGCGGTGGCATTGGGGACAGGCCGGCGTCAGGGTGGCGCCGCATCTCGGACAGTAGGCGAAACGAGCGTCCGCCAGTAACCCACATTTGGTGCAGTGGGCGGCCAGCGGCTCGCGCAGCAGGAAGTACAGGATGATGCCGATGCCGCTGGGTGCGATCACGGCCAGCAGCGT
>OKRF01000102.1:22708-23595 GCA_900290315.1 Candidatus Sulfopaludibacter sp. SbA3
AGTACAGGATGATGCCGATGCCGCTGGGTGCGATCACGGCCAGCAGCGTCCATAACCCGGCATTCATGTTCCGCCGGCGGGCGTCACGATAGATGTAGGTGAACAGAAATAGAAATCCGCCGACGAACGTGAGGCCTACCAAGGCCAGCAAGAACAACTCCGGATGACCCAACATCAGAATATCCCCCTTTCCATACGGCGGCGCTTTGCCATCATCGCGAGGGCCGCAGGAGCTGCCGCACAAGCCGTGAGCGCGCTCAGCGCCACCCAGGTCACCAGGCCGGGAAGCTCCGGCCAGAGCACATGAATCGCTTCCCAGGTGGCCAGATTCATCACCCAGGCAGCAGCGGCTGCGCCCGCCGCGATCCCTACACTGCGCCGCCGCTCCGCCATCCATGCGAGTTCCAGGGAGATGCGCGCCTGGGTGCGCAGCAGCAGGTCGGTGGGCGGCACCGGCGCGGGCCGGGCAGTGAGTGCCGCGGAAACGGCCGCGAGCGTCTCCAGTTGCGCCGCACAGGCGGGACACGCGCGCACATGTTCGCGTACGCTGCGTTCGCCGGCGGGGTCCAGCATGCCCGCCGCGCTGAGGGCGAGCAGCGGCTGAATCTGTTCGTGGTTCATAACAGGTCTTCCTTTCGCCAGCGGATAGTAATGCTGCGCCGCAGAGTCTCCAGTGCGCGCTGCACGCGGCTCTTCACGGTGGAAAGCGGCGCGCCGGTCACTTCGGCGATCTCTTCCAGCTTCATGCCCTCTTCGAAGCGCAGCGTCAGGACTTCGCGAGACAGGGCTGGGAGGGCGTCCATCTGCGACGCCAGAATGGCGGCGCGCTCGGCCGTGATGGCCACCGCCAGGCCATCGGGACCGGCGGCGGGCCACGACGCGCCTTC
>OKRF01000387.1:0-635 GCA_900290315.1 Candidatus Sulfopaludibacter sp. SbA3
CAATTGAAAGACTCCGATCCACGCAAGGCGAAAATCGTCGAGCTTCGTTACTTTGGCGGACTGAGCGTGGAGGAGACTGCGGCAGTGCTGAATATTTCAGAGGGAACGGTCACTCGCGACTGGCGATTGGCGCGAGGGTGGCTCATCGCGGAAATCGGTAAAGCCTGAAGCGTCATTGGATTCACGGCTTTTGGGGATTGCCCGGAAGATCGATTAACACGACGTGAGAATTGCCGCGCAGGCGGTCAAACACGATGTTGTTCCCGTCGGGACCGATATCGAAACTGCGAATGGCGCCGGCGCTGTTGAGACGCGTCAGTTCCTTGGTCTTCTTGGTTGCCAGATCGAGCAGCCATAGATTCTGCGCCGAGAGATCGAGCAGCCATAGATTCTGCGCCGAGGGCAGTCCCTGCAGGTAGACCAAACCGGAACCGTTGGGTAGGAAGCGGGCGCGCACGCCTTCGCGGAGCACTTCGATGGAGGGTAGCTTTACCGGAGTTCCGTCTGGGCCAACGGCCAAGAGGGGGCAAAAGAAGCCGACGTTCGCGCCAGCATATACGATCAGGTTTCCTGCCGGCGACCACACGGGGTTCGATGCCTCCCCTGTGGTGAGCCGAACGGGCATGCCCCCGCTG
>OKRF01000387.1:645-2554 GCA_900290315.1 Candidatus Sulfopaludibacter sp. SbA3
CCGGTGACAATCCACTGCCCATCCCGCGACCAGTCAGCCGCCCCACTGATGTCTATGGACTCTGCAAGCGGCCGGAGTTCATTGCCCTCGGCAGTGGCCAGGTGCAGCGTCAATTTCCCACCGCGGCGAAGCGCGATCGCCACGCGTTGTCCGTCTGGGGAAACGGCCGGAGGATCCAGCAGCGCTCCATCGGAGCCCCTCCAAATCTCTGTGGTCTGGCCATCCTGGAAGCGCCACAGCCCGTCACCCGTGCCGCGAGAGGATAGATAGAACAGCGATGTTCCGCCGAAGCGCGGGCCCAAGGCTCTCACCGTGCCCACCGGGTACGGCTTGGCTTCCCGCTCTTCCGCCACTCGATTCAGGATCGGCACGCTCCACAAGCTCGGGATCGGGCTCGCTTCGGTCGCCACCAGGTGGCGGCCATCGGCGCTGGCGGCAACGGAGTTGTACTTCTCCAAACCGAAGCTGATCCGGTGAGTCGTCTTGCGGTTCACGTCCAGCGCCCACAGCCAGGGCCCCGAACCGTCCCGATCACGGGCTACGTATACTACCGTCCGCAAGTCCAAAGGAGCCGGAGATCTCACTTCGTTGTTGTGCTGCGTGAGCCGCTCAGGCTCGCCCCCATTGGGAGAAATGCGCCACAGATCCATCTGGCTGGTGGTGGCCACAGATCCATCTGGCTGGTGGTGACAAACCCTCGCACGAAATAAATCCACTGCCCGTCCCTGGACCAGGCTGGATAATGATTGTGGAAGCCCGGTTTGTCTATTAAGATCTGTCGCGGGCTGGCGCCAGTGCGATCCGCGACAAACATCGGGTCACCCCCGTCCGCGGTGTGATAGACGAGGCGATTCCCGTCCGGCGACCAGGCAGCATTCCATGGCGGTGTCTTGACCGGACTGCTGGCCAGGAACACCCTGGGCGCGCCGCCCATGAGGGGAACGATGCGCAGCGGTGACGTGACGTCCGCGTCGTGAAACCAGACCTGGGAACCATCCCCGGAGAAGCCCAGGGCGCGCACCAAGCCATCCAGGTTTCCCGTCTTGCCTTGGGTGAGGTTGACCGCACTTCCGGTCCCCACCTGGCTGACCCAAACGTCCAAGGGGCCGCTGCGGTTGGAGAGAAACGCCACAAACCGTCCGTCCGGGGAGATAGCCGCATCTCGTTCCACGCCCTCAAAGTCGGTCAGCCGCGTGAATGTCGCGTTGGCGATCGGATTCACGGTGGACTCCGAGTGAGCCAACCATCCGGTCACCCCGCCTGCTCCCAGAAGCAGCGTGGCGGCCAGCAACCAATACCGCCTCCCGTGTCGCCCAGCCACAACTGGCGGGCCGGGCTCGGCCGCTTTCTGCGGCGCCACCGGCTTCGCAGCCCACAATAGCTCGCTCCGCACGTCGGCCGCTGACTGCCAACGGTCTTCGGGATCGAGCGCCAGGCACCGCTCGATCACGTGGCCCAGCTTTTCCGGTAGCTGTTCCAGCGACGGTTTCGCTCCCTTCAAACAACGCTTTCCCGTAGCCATCTCATGGAGAATCAACCCAAGCGCGTAAATATCGGTGCGAGCGTCGCACCCCTGCCCTTCGCGCTGTTCGGGCGCCATGTAGGCCGGCGTGCCCAACACGACGTTCCTACCGGTGAGGTTTTTGTCGTCCAAACACTTGGCCAATCCGAAATCCAACACCTTCACGCCCGCTTTGGCGAGCATGATGTTGGCAGGCTTCATGTCGCGATGCACCACCCCTCTTCCATGGGCCGCAGCCAGTGCATCGGCGATTTCCGCTCCACGGAGCAGCGTCTGTTCTATCGAAAGCGGGCCGCGTTTCAGCTTCTCCGCCAACGTTTCGCCCTCTAGCCCTACCTTCGCACCAGAGGTAAGTGAATCCGCGTTTTCGGGCGGCAATCATGGATG
>OKRF01000375.1 GCA_900290315.1 Candidatus Sulfopaludibacter sp. SbA3
GCGTTTTCCTATTACGGCGGCATCAACCGGCCAGACCGGTTCGATCCCTTCGACGTCCGCCGCGTCGCCGTGGATTGGTCTTCCCTGGAACGGTTCACCATGCAGACCACTTTCGCCGCCCTGGCCAACCGCTATTGGCCCTGATCTCGCCGCTTTTTTGGCGAGTTTTTTGTCGTCTGTTGGGATGGGCGTTCCTCCCGCGATCATGAAAAGCCGGCGCTTATGGTGGGGCACGCTTCAGCTTGCCAGCCGGTCGCAGGCCGGCCGTGCCTGCCGGTTTTTCGACCTNNNCAGCTTGCCAGCCGGTCGCAGGCCGGCCGTGCCTGCCGGTTTTTCGACCCTCTCTGCTTCGGCGCCACGCGGCATTTTCGAGAGAGGCGATCGCGCCACCTTTGCGAAATCTGTTGCCTCTCTCGAAAATGGCTGTCTGGCGGATGCAGGGCCGGCAATTCTGCCGGCGGACGCGCTTTCCAGCGCGTCCAGCCTGAAAGGACGGCCCCACATCAGGGGAGCCATTTTCATCAGGGCGGGTGAGGCGTCGCCTCATGAGCCGACTCTCTCGATCCGTGCCAGGCTCGAAATTCGCCGCCTTTTGGCGAATCTTCGTGCCTGGCTCGAATTTGCCACTTCCGCGAAATCCCGACGCGTTTTCGCCGCCATTTTCTTCCCACCGGGTGAGACTTCGCTCATGGGCCGACTCTCTCGAAAACGCCGCGTGGCACCGAAGCAGACAGACGACAACAAACGATCGTCTGTCCCACGGAGCTACCGAATTTTCATCCGGGCGGGTGAGGCTTCGCCTCATGAGCCGACTATCACCCTTCTGCCCTTCGCGCTATCCCGCCGCTTTACCTCTGATTGCTATACTGCGAATTTGCGATGCAGACCAACGCGCTCGAGTATCTGAATCAGACGGCCGCCAGATTTCCCCATCACTCAGCCGTGCGCGACGCGGGTGGCTCTTACACATTCGGGGAATTCCGCAGCGAGGCGCTGGCACTGGCCTCGGCGCTGGTCCACCGTGCCGACACCACGAACACGCCCATCGCCGTGTACCTGCCCAAATCCAAAGAGGCCGTCCTCTGTTTTGCCGCCATCCTCTACAGCGGGAACTGCTATGCGCCGCTGGACGTGAAGTCGCCGGCGGCGCGCATGTCTGCCGTGCTGCAGAAGCTGGCCGCAACCTTCGTCATCACCAACCGGGCGAACCTGGCCGAATTGCGCAAAACCGGCGTGCCGGAAGACCGCATCGTCGTGCTGGAAGAAACGCTCCGCGGCGCAGTCACGCCCGCCCTGGAGCGCCGCTTCGAGCGGTTGATCGACACCGACCCCATTTACATCATCCATACCTCCGGGTCTACCGGCATTCCCAAAGGCGTGACGATTGCGCACCGCGGCGTCATCGATTACATCGAGTGGGCCAACAGCGTCTACCGGGTCGACGAGAATACCGTCATCGGCAGCATCACTTCGACAACTCCACGCTCGATCTTTATCTCTGTTTTTCGCGCGGCGCCCTGCTCGATCTGATTCCGGGCGAGCTGTTTCTGTTTCCCGTTAAGCTGATGGAGTACATGCGGGAGCGCGGCATCAACTTCGTCTTCTGGGTGCCGTCGGTTCTGATGCAGGTGGCCAACCTGGACATCCTGGCCAACACGGCGCTGCCGCCGCTCACGCAGATTCTGTTCGCCGGTGAGGTGATGCCGTGCAAGCAGTTGAATTACTGGCGCAAGTGGTTCCCCGCTGCCCTGTTTTCCAACCTCTACGGCCCCACCGAGATCACCGTCGATTG
Organism: Candidatus Sulfopaludibacter sp. SbA3; assembly: GCA_900290315.1. Classification (GTDB taxonomy): domain Bacteria; phylum Acidobacteriota; class Terriglobia; order Bryobacterales; family Bryobacteraceae; genus Sulfopaludibacter. The sequence continues at coordinate 1,793 of OKRF01000375.1, forward strand.
CACCTACTACAACGTCGAGCGCGAGTTGGCCGATGAAGAGCCGCTGCCCATCGGCTTCCCGTGCCGCAACAGCGACGTGTTGATTCTGACCGCCGACAACCGCCCGGCCGCCGCGGGGGAGCGCGGCGAGTTGTGCGTGCGCGGTTCCTCCCTGGCACTGGGATATTGGAACGATCCCGAAAAGACCGCGGCGGCTTTTGTGCAAAACCCGCTGCAGCCGCACTACCCCGAGCGCATCTACCGCACCGGCGACCTGGTGTACCACAATGAGGCCGGAGAGATCGTCTTCACCGGCCGCGCGGACCAGCAGATCAAGCACCAGGGCTACCGCATCGAACTCGGCGAGATCGAAACCGCCGCGCTCAGTCTGCCCGCAGTGCGACACGCGTGCGCCGTGTACGACCGCGCCAAATCGCAGATCGTGCTGTTCTTTGAGGCCGATCGCGAACTGGACGCGGCCTTCATCCGAAAGGCGCTGGGGCCACTGCTGCCCAAATACATGTTCCCCTCGGTCTGCACACAAATGGCATCCCTTCCGTTGAATCCGAATGGCAAAACGGATCGCAAAGCGCTGGCCGCCACCCTGGAGTCATGACCATGAGCCCCGCTGCCGATGCGATCCAGGTGCGTGCGGCGCTGGATGCGGTGAAGAGCGAGGGCGGCGCGTTCCAGACCAACTGTTTTCTTTCTCCGGAAGCCCTGTCGCTGGCCGGCAGAGACGGCCGGCTGTTCCTCCACCAGGAGCCGGGAGTCGCCCTGATTGTCCTGCGCGAGCCGGCGTTCGACCGCGTCTATTACGCCTGCGGCAATCCGGAGGCTTTACCCGCCGCGCTCCAGGCGATCGCGCTGCCCGGTTCGGGCAATCTCATTTCGGATGTGGTGGGCAGGCCCGAAGACACGCAAGCGCCCGTAGAGCGTTTCCGGCAGGCCGGCTTTCAGGTTTACACATCGTTCCAGCGCATGCAGCGATTGCCGAAAGAACATCTACCGCCGGAAGACGCCGACCCGCTGGTGTGCACAGCCACCCCGGCCGATGCGCCGGCCGCTCTGGATGCGATTGCCGCGCACTTCGATAAGTATGCCGAGCATATCCCCGGCCTGCCCGAAATCGAACAGGCGGCGGCGCAAGGCACTGTGCTGCTGTCGAAATCCGGCGCGCAGATTGCCGCGGTGCTCTACTACGACCGCACGGGCGTATCCACCACACTCCGCTACTGGCTGTCGCTGCCCGGCTTTCGCGGCGAAGGCCATGCGGACCGCCTGATGCGCGCCTACCTCCAGGCCTGCGCCGCTTCCAAACGATTCTTGTTGTGGGTGGAGACCCGCAACAACCGCGCACAGAGCCTTTATCTTCACTACGGCTATAGCAACGTGCCCACCATTGATGTCATTCTTAGGAAGAGTGCGGAATGATTGATAAACTTGCCGGCCGCCGTAGGACAGACGATCGCCTTTTGTCGTCTGTCTTCTTGCTCTGGCAAGCAAACGCGCTCCTGGCAAGGAAATGCAATGACCGATAAACTGGCTAGCCTGTTGCAGGAAATCAGGCCCGAGTTCGATTTCACGGAATCCCAGGACTTTATCTCCGACGGCATGCTCGACTCGCTCGATATTGTGACGCTGGTTTCGTCGCTCGATCAGGCGTATGGCATCTCCATTGCCGGCATCGAGATCGTGCCTGAGAATTTCCGCAACCTGGCATCCATCCGGGAGCTGTTGCAGCGTCACGGCGCGCAAACATGATATTCACTTTTACCGGCAAGCGGATCGCGGCGCTGGCCACGGCGGTGCCGGCACACGAAGTCCGGTTCGAAGACGAAATCGGCAACTTCAACTTCTCGCGCGAGAAGTCACTCAAGTTGAAAAAGGTGATGGGCTTCGACCGCCATCGCCTGGTCGAAGGCGCCGTCTGCGCGTCGGACCTCTGCCTCCACGCAGTGGAACACTTATACGCCGCGGGAGCGGTGAAACCCGAAGAGATCGGCGGGCTCATCTTCGTTTCGCAAACGCCCGACCACTTCATCCCCCCCACCAGCAACCTGCTGCAGGCGCGCGCCGGATTGGGCCGCGACACGTTTTGCCTGGACATCAACCAGGGCTGTGCCGGTTTTGTGGTCGGGCTGATACAGGCATTCCTGATGCTGCAGCTCGCGCCCATTCGCAAAGTGCTGCTGCTCAACGGCGATACGTTGAGCCGCCGGGTCTGTCATCGCGACCGCAACATCTATCCCATGGTCGGCGACGCGGGTTCCGCCGTGGTAGTCGAAAGCGATCCCGCCGGGCCGCCGATTCACGCCTTCCTGCAGATGGACGGTACGCGCGGGCATGCCCTGCAAGTGCCCGCGGGAGGCTTCCGCATCCCGTCGACGCCGGAGACCGCGGTGCCGGTGGATGTCGGAGATGGCAACTTCCGCAGCCAGAACGATTTCTTCATGGATGGACCCACAGTCTTCAACTTCGTGCAAACCGAAGTGCCGCCCATGGTGGAGGCTCTGCTGGCCGCTGCCGGACGCAACCGGGATTCGGTCGAGTATTTTCTGCTGCACCAGCCCAACAAGTTCATGCTGGAAAAGCTGGCCTCGGCAATGAAAATAGATAAGGCCCGCGTGCCGAACAACATCGTGGAGTCATTCGGAAACGCCAGCTCCGTCACCATTCCCACCAATATCGCGTTCAACCTCGGGCCGCAATTGAAGGAGCGATCGATTCCCGTCCTCCTCGGCGGCTTCGGAGTCGGGCTCACCTGGGCCGCCATGCTGATGAGTCTCGGGCCCATGCCGCTCTGCGACCTGGTGGAATTCGAATAGATACGTGACAGTCGGCTCATGAGGTGAAGCCTCGGTAGCTCCGTGGGACAGACGATCGTTTTTTGTCGTCTGTCTGCTTCGGCGCCACCCGGCATTTTCTAGAGAGGCCGGCGCTCGACCAACTGAGCTACCCGGCATCGCCCGGCGCAACCGCAAAATCCCTCTGGATCCGGCCTGCTATCCTTACGCGCACGCCCGGGTCGAGCGAAGTGCCTTCGAGCCGCTGCTCCAGCAAACTGCGAGTCGCCATGCCGTGTCGCGCCAGAGACCTGGTGTAGTCCAGGTCCTTCTCTCGCCCCGCCACATATTTGGATATCGCGAGGTCATAAATTTCCAGGCACCACCCCCGCACGAATCGGGTGTTTTCGCCCGCCACGAATACCAGGCGATCGCGCCATCCTTGCGGAAGGACCGCTTTCGTTTCATCCACTCCGTGAGCGTAGTAACCGAACTCCCGCTGAAACGGCGAGCCTTCTCCGATGCTCCCGTCTATCAGGTCGCCTGGCTGCCTATCACGATCAAATCCTGAGTATCGGCGATCGCTCCCGCGGCCCGGACATATGCTCCAACTGTTCCCGTGTCATAGTGCCGCGGAGCGGCCAGGTTCGAACCGGGCATAAATCGCCCAACGCTGCATCGGTGTGAGAATCCCGGCGAATGGCGTCGCCTGCCAGAGCGCCGTCATTTCCTCGCTGTCATCAACCAGCAACGCCAACAGGTCTTCGATTGGGCGATTCAGATGCGCTCTCCACGTATCCCATTACGGCTGCGATCGGCCGTCCCGGAGCGACCATCGATCAAGATTCTCGCGCGCTACTTCGATCAATGCCGGGTCCGCGCGGAGTTTGTCCGCAATTGCGCGATGCCAAACGAGACTGCGCTGATCGATCCGCTCGTGACGTCCACGGTCCATGATTCCCTGATATATCGCGAGAGAAAGCCACCTGAAAACGACGGCTTCGCCTCATGAGCCGACTCTCTCGAAAATCCCGAACCGTGTGTCCGCCGCAAATCCGTGCCAGGCTCGAAATTCGCCGCCTTTTGGCGAATCTTCGTGCCTGGCTCGAGTT
>OKRF01000513.1:0-12061 GCA_900290315.1 Candidatus Sulfopaludibacter sp. SbA3
AGATAGAGCAACGCGGCGAGCATCACGATGTCGGTGGCGTAGAGCACCGGCGCTCCAATCTGGAAGAAGCCATCGAGACGCTCCAGGTACAGCGCCAGCCGGGGTACGGGCTCTACCACGAACCGCAAGTGGCGAAGCAGCACAATGAGCATGGACCAGTGGAACGCCATGGCGCCCAGCCAGAGCCACTTGTCCTCACCATGGATCAGCCGGGGACCCGCCTGGAGGCGCGCGCGGGTGTTGCGGAAGAGGCTGCGAAACAGCAGGATTTCAAGGCCCATGCGGGCGATCACGCCCGGCGTCGTCCATGGGCTTTCGAGCCAGCCGGCTTTGATCCACGGCAGCGACTTCTGCTGGCCGCAAACTGTGGGAATGCGGAATGGCACCGGCGATCGCGACCACCGGATAACCCGCCAGCATATTCCTACCAGAAGCAGCGCCAGTGCACTATAGGGGATTACGATGGCTACGAAGAGATTCAGCCCGTCCACGCGGCTTGCAGCGGCGGCCAGGAGCGCGATTCCGGCCACGGCAATCAGCGCGGCAAAGGCCCTTTTCAAATGCCACCTCGGTGTTGCCAATCCTGCTCTTCGCAGGGCGCCAGGCGTCGCTCCATTACAAAGAGCCGTCGCCGGGCCTCGTTCGTCCTAGCCTGATACGTTCGCTCGCGATATTTCATGTAGAGATCGAACGCCAGCAGGGCCACCTCGTCGATCCGGTCATTAACAAATTCCCGTTCCGGGCCCTCCAGGTGAGACCGTAGGATTTCCTTGAGTTGAAACAGAAACTCCAAGGCGTGGCCGGGCTCCAGCCCCTGGACCGCCCGAATTTGCATCAGGGCGTCCATGGCTACGGTAATGCGGCCTCTGTCCATGCCGAGTAACAGTTCGTCGACCAGGATGCCGAGTGCCTGCCGAATGGTACTGCCCGCGGGATTGCGGAACGGGTCGCGCTCTGTCGCCAGGAACGCGGTGCTCTGGCCGGGATCCGAGCGCAGGACGCGCTCCAGCCAGGATTCTATGATGCCTTCCTTGCTTTGTACTGCCACGGGCCACCTCCTGTCTAAACGCAGCCCGTCGGTTTGGGAAGGCCGGCAAGCTTGCAGGCGCCTTTGGCCGGGCCAGACGGGAACATCTGGTAGATCTCGTTCAGCTTGAATCCCGTCTCCTTACACAGCTTCCGGATCATGGGAGCGATGCCGAACTGCAGGTAATAACCTCTCAGATAGTTAATGACCTTCCAGTGGTTTTCAGTAAGCTCCGCCACGCCTTCACTGGTCGCAAAATCGCAGGCTACGGTCTGGTTCCAGACCTCCGGTTCCTGAAGGAATCCGTCTTCATCGACATCGTATGTCTTGCCGTTTGCTTCGAATACTGGCACTGTCAGTACCTCCAGAATGCTAATTCATTTCGATGTAACCGCAGGGGCAGGCGTCGGCGCACTTCTTACAGCCGTTGCATAGCTCCAGCTTGACTTTGTAATGCTCTCCCTTGGGTAACTTCGCGAAGCAGTTATTGGTGCAATACATCCAGCAGGTTTCGCAGTCCATGCACATACCGCAGGACATGCAGCGCCGGGCCTCATCGAGCGCTTCCGCTTCTGCCAGGCCCACTTGAATCTCCGTGCCGGCGGAGCGTGCGGCAACGGGGACATGGGCGCGCTGATGACGCTCGGCCGGCTTGTACCAATCGAGTTTCACGCGTTCGGGCCCGATGCAGGGCGCCACGGCCGGGCGCTCGACGGTCTTGCCCTGGATCCAGGCGTCGATGGCTTCCGCGGCGAATCTGCCTTGGGCGACGGCGATGGTAACCAGCCCCAACTCTACTCCGTCACCGCCGGCGAAGACACCTTCCATACCGGGAACGGCGGCGTCCTGCGTGGGAATCCACTGCCCTCCATTGCGGACCACGTCGAGTCCGTTCAGTTTGGGTTGCTGGCTGACTGCGGCGATGATGGTGGTGGCCTTCAAGTCGAATTCAGACCCCGGGATGGCCACGGGCCTGGGGCGTCCGGAAGCGTCCGGAGCGCCCAAATCCATTCGAATGCAGCGTAGGCCGACGGTCGCACCGTTCTCCCGGAGGACCTCGACGGGCGCCGTCAGGTAGCGGATCTCGACGCCCTCTTCCAGCGCTCCATCCACTTCCGGCTTGATCGCCGGCATCTCCGAACGGGAACGGCGGTACAGGATCGTGACGTGAGCCCCGAGGCGTTTGCTCACGCGGGCGGAATCGATGGCGGTGTCGCCGCCGCCGATCACCAGCACTGTTCCGCCGACACGGACCTCCTCAGCGCTGTTGACGCGATTCAGGAACTCTGTCCCGGTGTAGACATTCGACGCGTCCTCCCCGGGTATGCGCAGCGCGATTCCGCGGTGCGCGCCGATGCCCACAAACACCGCTTTATATGCGCCGCGCAACTGATCGAGCGACAGGTTCGATCCGATCACGGCATTGCACTGCAGTGAGACGCCGAGGTCCAGAATTCGTTGGATCTCGGCATCCAGGACCTCGCGCGGCAGCCGGTATTTGGGAATGCCGTAACGCAGCATGCCGCCCGGCTCGCTGAAAGCTTCGAAGATGGTGACAGCGTATCCACGGCGCGCGAGCTGGTAGGCGCAGGAAAGGCCGGCGGGCCCCGCGCCGATCACGGCGATACTCTCGGGTCGTTTCTCGCTGGTGAGCCGCGAGAGTTTCAGACCCTGCGCAATGCCGAAATCGCCCACGAACTGTTCCAGCGCATTGATGGCGACGGCGCCATCCTTTTTGCGCCGGTTGCAGGCGTCTTCGCAAAGGTGCGGACATACGCGGCCGCACACCGCCGGGAATGGATTCCGGTCGGTGATTCTCTCCCATGCCAAACGGTAGGCTTCTTCGTTGGTGCGGCCGTAAGCCTCGGCTTGGGCGATGGTGGTGAGCCAGCCCCGAATATCGGCGCCGCTGGGGCAGCCGCCGGCGCAGGGCGGCGCCTTGGGCAGGTAAGCGGGCCGTAAGGGGCTGATCTCCCCACCAGAGGAAGAGGCTACCTTGAGCACGGGTTTTTTGACGTCTTTGAATAGCGCCATAGTTCGGCCCTTAGGCGTACGGATAGATGTTGCGCTTAAAGTCTTCGAGTTGACCGAGAAGCCGGTCGTGCTTCTTCTCATCCTCGATGAGGTAAGTGAGCAGATGGCGCTGGACGAACAGGCGGCAATTCTTCAGCGCCATTTCCGCCAACTGGATGGTCTGTTTCTCCATGTCGGCGTGCTTCTCCACCATGTCCCAGATTTCGCCCAACTCTTCGGGCGTGAGGGTGAATGCCTCGCGCTCCAGGCTGTCGAGGAGCACCTGCTGGACGCGGTGGTGCATCTGGGAATCGCGCCGGATGATCTCCATCACAAGCTGGATCAGCGGATTTTTGGTTTTGGCGATGACTTCGGTGGTATGGGCAACTGTGGCAGTCTCGATGGCCTGCCAGTTCTTCAGTACCGTGACAAGCTCCGCGGGATTTTCAGCCATTTTGGGTGTCATATGAAAGCCTCGTCTTAGAACCGAATGTGCGCGGACCGTGCGTAGCTCTGGCCCGCATTCTTGAAATCGTCGATGTGATAGCGGGTGAACTCGATGCCCGTCAACTGGAAGAACTTGGGCCAGCCGATGCGATCGATCCACTCGCCCACGCGCTCGAACTTCCGCGCATGCGACGCGTAGACGTCCACGATCTTCACTACGGCGTCCACCACCTCGGGCCAGCGCGGCGGATTGTTGGGCAGGAAGGGAATCGCAAGCTTGGTGAACTTCGGCGTAGTGCGCGCGTTGCTCACTTTGCCGCCCACCCAAATGGAGATGCCATCGTTTTCGGGGTCGTTCATGGGCATGGCGGGGCAGACGGTGTAACAATTGCCGCAGTACATGCACTGCTCTTCGATGACTTCCACCGATGGCTTGCCGCCAACCGTGGCCGGCCGGATGGCGCCCGTGGGGCAGGATGCAATCAGCGTCGGCACCTCGCAGATCTTGGGCAGAACGTCGTGGCGGACCTTCGGAGGTTTCCGATGGATGCCGAGCACGGCGATGTCCGAGCAGTGCACGGCTCCGCACATATTCAGGCAGCAGGCTACTGCGAGCCGCAGCTTGGCGGGCAGCTTCTCTTCGACGAAGTAGGGGAACAGCGCGTCCATCATGCTTTTCACCAGCCCGGAGGCATCCGTGGCCGATGAGTGGCAGTGCACCCAGCCCTGGGTGTGAACGATGTTGCTGATGCTGTTGTTGGTTCCGCCGACGGGGTAGCCCGCCGCCTGCAGATCCTGCTTGAGGGGCTCGATATTGGCGGGATCGCTCAGCAGGAACTCCACGTTATTGCGGCTGGTGAAGCGGAGAAAGCCTCCGCAGTATTTGTCGGCCAGATCGGCAAACAGCCGGATGGTATGCACGCTGAGCAGGCGTGGCGAGCCTGCCCGCACGGTATAGAGCTTCTCGCCGGATTCAGCGACGTGGCAGAGCACTCCGGGGGCGAGGGTTTCGTGGAACTTCCACTGCCCGTAGTTTCTCTTGATGACCGGCGGCAGGAACTTCTCGTAATGGGGCGGTCCGATATCCGTGATGCGTTTCGGTTGCGGTGTCATTTGCTGGCCTCCTCGCTGGATTGCTGCTTGTTCTGGAAGAAAATGTAGGGGTTGTCACGCGGGGCGGCGACCATCTCCGGCGCCGGATCGAGGCCGATGGCGTCGAGGAAGTTGGCCATCCCGACCCGCTGGATCAGTTCGCCGATCCTCTCGCGGTTCTTGCCATACTCGTCCCAGAATTCCCAAACGCGTTTGATGAGCTCTTTCAACGTTTCGAGCAATTCCTCGGCGGGGACGAAGGGCACCAGCACGGAAGACAGCAGCGCTCCCTGGACGATCGGGGCTTTGGAGCCGATCAGAATGGCCGCGCCACGTTCCTTTCCCGGGCGGAGGGCTTTGGGCATCACATTGATGCAGTGCATGCAGCGCACGCACTCGCTGTTTTCAATCGATAGCTTCTGACCATCCCAGCTCATGCAGCGGCTGGGGCAGCGGTCGCAGACGTCCTTTTGCAGGTCCAGACCAGCGGCAGCGTACTCGGCCACCGCGGCATCATCCTGCTGGATATCGTCTTTCCACATGCCGATGATGGAAAGGTCGGCGCGCGCCGCAGCGGCCACGCAATCGTTGGGACAGCCGGCGCACTTGATCTTGAACTTGTAGGGGAATGGCGGGCGGTGCAACTCGTCCTGATAGTTCTGGGTGAGATCGTTGCACAGCTTCATGGTGTCGTAACAGGCCCACTCGCAGCGCGCCGGACCGACGCAGCAGGAGGGCGTCCGCATGCACGATCCGGAGCCGCCAAGGTCGAAACCGGCCGCCGTGAGTTCCGCGAAGGCCGGTTCCAGTTGGTCGGTCTTGGTGCCGAGGAAAATGATGTCGCCGGTGGAGCCGTGCATATTGGTCAGGCCGGAGCCGTGCCTTTCCCAGATATCGCAAAGGGTGCGCAGAGCGTCGCTCGTGTAAAACCAGCCGGAGGGCTGGTTGATGCGCATGGTATGGAAATGCGCCACCTTGGGGAACTGCTCCGGGACGTCGCTGTAGCGGCCGATCACGCCGCCTCCATAGCCCAGCACGCCCACGATGCCGCCGTGCTTCCAGTGGCCCTTCTTCTCCTGGTAGGAGAGTTCGAGTTGGCCCAGCAGGTCGTCACACATCGGGCTGACGTCGCTGGTTTTCCTGATTTCCGTCACGAAGCTTGGCCAGGGACCCTTTTCCAATTCGTCCAGCAGCTCCGTTTTCGGCTTTCCGTTTTCGGCCATATTTTCTCCTGTCAATGTCGAATTGATTTCCTATAACTTGCCAGCGCCACCGTGCGGTAGGCCAGGTGCGCGAACTTGGAGTACGGTGCGTAGAGCAGTATGCTGAAGACCAGCACCAGGTGGACGAAATAGACGGCGTACATCACCTGGGTCTGGGCCAGCCGGAGAAGCTCTGACACAATTCCGGTTAACACAGCGCCAGCCAGCACCGCCAGAAAGAACCAGTCGAAATAGGTGCTTCCTGCACGCCGGGCATGGTCACCGGCGCGGCGCGCCAGAAGGAGCAGGACGCCCGCCAGGGCCACCGCCGCGGAAGCATTGGCGAAAAGCTTCAGGCCACTGGCCAGAGCCAGCGGTGTCCGCACAATGCCGGCCATTGTTCCGATCCCCGTCAGCGTGCCGGTGATCGCCAGCCCCACAAAACCCCACAGCGTCAGGAGGTGCGGCAGGCGCATGCTGTTTTCGTCGCATTGCGCAAAGCGCCGATGTGTGGCGATGTCTGTAAAAGCGGCCGGCAGCCCGCCTGCCATCCCTTCGCTTCCGGATTCCCGGAGCGCACGGGCGAAGCGCGAAACGCCCACTCCGAATGCCAGAAGAGCGAACCCGGAGACGGCGAAGAACAGGGGTTCCAGCACGCTGGCCGGAAACAGGGTCCCGAACTCGAATGGGTGGAGTGGCGCCGGTTTGGGCGCCCAAAGCAGCACGGCGGTGAAAATGAGCGCGGGCAGAAGAAACAGGAGCGCGATGGCTTTGGGATCTGCAACCATCTTTCCCAGGAAGCCCGGAAATGCGAACTCGCGAATCACCTCGCGGCNNCGATTCCTCTCCGGAGAGCTCACAGGTGGCCGAACAGGTGGCGCACTGGTAGCACTTCTTCAGGTCCGCGCCGCCGGAGGCCAGCAAGCGCCGCAGAAAAGCCCGATCGGGCTGGACTACGATGGAGGATCCCATAGTTCAAAATCCCTTGTACGGATTCGGGCCCAATTCGCGAATCCGGTTCACGAAGCTGTCGAAGACTTGCGGCAGCTTGTCCCATTCGTTGATAGCGAGCTGCGTCAATTGCAGGCGCTCCGGCTCCAGTTGCAGCCTTTGCAGTGTCTCCTTGACGTTGTCCAGCCGCTTCTGCGCCAGCTCGCTTCCCTTGGTGAAGTGGCACTGGTAGTCATCGCCGTACTTGCAGCCGATCATGATGACGCCATCGATGCCGCGCGAGAGAGCGTCCGCGATCCAAACGATGTTGAGCGAGCCCAGGCATCGCAGGGGAATCACGCGAACGCTTGGGTCGTATTGGCGCCGCTGCTGGCCGGCGAGATCGAGCACGGGGTAGGCATCGTTCTCGCATACCAGGGCCAATACGCGCGGCTTGTCTTCGTCTTCCTCCGGAACTTCGATGGCCTTGATCATGGAAGCGATCATGTCGACGGAGTAATTGTGGAAGGACACGATGCGTTCCGGGCAGGCGCCCATGCAGACACCGCACCGCCGGCAGCGATAGGGATTCGGCTTGGGAGTGCCTTTCACGTCTTCATCCAGCGCGCCGAACGGGCACTCTTCGGTGCATCGCTTGCATTGCGTGCAGCGCTGCAGGAAGAACGAGGGATACGAAAGGTCGCCGCCGCGTGGGTGGAGGGCGCCGCCCCGGCAGGCGAGTTCCACGGACTGGATGGCCTTCAACGCAGCGCCCGCGGCGTCCTGGCGCGCCTGAGCTTCGTCCATGGGCGCACGCGCAGCTCCGGCGGCATAGATCCCGGTGCGGCGCGTTTCGTAAGGGAAGCAGACAAAGTGCGAGTCCGGGAAGCCATCCTGCAGCACCGGCAGTTCCGGCCCCTGGCGGTATGCCAGTTTCAGAATCTGCTCGCTGCCGTTGGGGACCATGCCGGTGGCCAGCACCACCAGGTCCACCCGCAATACAATCGATTCCCCCAGCAGGGTGTGGTCCACCGTGACGGCGAGCTGTCCATCCGCGGACTTCTTCACCGCTGTGACCTCGCCCTTGGTGAAGAAATTCAGTGGCTGATCCTGGGCGGCGCGATAGAACCGCTCGTACTGTCCCGGGGTCCGAATGTCCTTGTAGACCACGTACACTTCCGTTTCCGGATCCTGTTCGTGGATGTACGTGGTCTGCGCCAGCGTCGTCATACAGCACGACGAGGAGCAGTACGCCAGATGATTCGGGTCGCGCGACCCGGCGCATTGGATGAACAATACGCGTTTGACGAGCCCGCCGTCGGATGGACGCACCACCGGCCCCGTGGCGGCCATGCGTTCGAACTCCAGGCTGGTCACGACGTTCGGACTGACGCCGTATCCGAGATGTGCCAGGCGCGAGGCGTCGTATGGCTTCCAGCCTGTTGCCACCACGATGGCGCCGGCGCGAACCACCTGCTGCCCGGATTCGGTTTTGAGCGTGACATCGAACATCCCCGGCTGGCCTTCGATGCGGGCGACCTGCGTGGAGCAGAAAACGCGGATGCGCGGATGGTACATCACGGCTTCGCAGTTCGCCTGGATTCCGTCGGGCACCAGCGAAGTGTAGGCAGGGGCGATTGGAAAGTGCTTCTTCACCAACGCCGCGTATCCGCCCAGATTCTTTTCTTGTTCGACGAGGAAGACCGCGTATCCGGCTTCCGCGGCCTCCAGCGCGGCAGTGATTCCAGTGACGCCGCCGCCCACGATCAGCAGTGTCTTCGAAATCTCATCGGCCAGCGGCTTCAGCGGTTCCGTCTTCTGAGCACGCGCTACGCCCATCCGCAGGTAGTCCTCGGCGAGCATCTGGGTGTCTTCATCCTGCGGTTTGTGGCACCAGGCCACGTGTTCGCGGAGGTTGACGCGTTCCAGCACCGTGCCGTGATTGAAGCTGAACGATTCCGCCTTGAAGCGCGGTGAGCAGGCAGCCACGACGACTGTGTCCACAGCGCCGCCGGCGATGTCCTGCCGGATCTCACCGAGAGCTTCGCTGCCACATAGCGCCGGATGGGTCCGGCAGACGGCCGCCTTACATTCACGGCCTGCGACCGTAGCCAGTTTGCCAGCGTCGATCGTCTCGCCGATGGCACAGCCGGTGCAAATGTACACCCCAAGCTTAGCGGACATGGCAGACGCTCCTGTTGGCGCATTGCAGCGCACTCAAGGCCGCACCAGTGGCGTCCTGCACTGTGGAGGAAACTTCGCCGGGCCGGCGGACGCAACCCGCCGCATAGAGGCCTGGCGACCCGTTGCGGACGTTGAGAAACCCGAACTCGTCCCGCGGGAGATCCACGGGAAGCCCGTCCGTTTGCGGAACGATGCCCGTCGCCAGCACGACCAGCTCGAAATGACCGGTGCTTTTCCGGCCGGTGAGGACGTCTTCGGCAGTCACCTGCAGATCGCCGGTGGCGCGATTCTCTTCCACGCGGGCCACCTTGCCCTTGACCAGGCGAATCCCGGCGTCTCGCTGCACCCGCGCGCTGAATTCTTCCAGTCTGCCGGGGGTTCGGATGTCGATGTAGAAGATGGTGATCGCAGTCTCGGGGTACAGAGCGCGGATGTAAGCCGCGTGCTTGATGGATGCAGTGCAACAGACAGAGGAGCAATAGGGCAGGTGGTTCTCGTCACGGGAGCCGGCGCACTGCACGAACGCCACAGTGCGAGGCTCCTTGCCATCGAAAGGCCTCAGAATCCGGCCGCCCGTGGCGTCCGCGGCGGCCATCCGCTCGATCATCACGTTCGTGACTACGTTGCGATATTTGCCGCAGCCGAGCTGATCCAGCTTCGCGGCGTCGTACGGCTTCCATCCGGTGGCTGCCACGATCGCACAGACGCTATACTTTCTGATCTCGGGTTGGGCATTCAGGTGGATCGCGTTGTAGGTGCAAGCCTCTTCGCAAGCCTTGCAGCCGCTGGAGCATGCGGCGCGATCGATAGTGTACGAAGCCGGATAGGCAATCCCGTGCGGCAGGTAGGCCGCCTTCGTGGTGGCGAGTGCGTAGTTGAATTCGTCCGGACGCTCACCCGGGCAGACGCTCTCGCAAGCTCCACAAAGGGTACAGGAGCCGGCCACATAACGAGGCTGGATCGCGATCTCCACCTCGTATTCGCCCGCGGACCCGGTCACCCGCGATACTTCCGCCGAAGTCAGCACGGTGATCGCCGGGTTGTCGCGGAGGCGGCGGTAGTGCATCTCCAGACCACATGCCGGCGGGCAGAGCTTGGGGAAATACTGATGCAGGCGCGCCACCCGGCCGCCCAGGCTGGGGGACTTTTCGACCAGAATCACCTGGCAGCCTGCGTCGGCCAGTTCCACCGCTGCGGTCAGACCGGCGATGCCGCCTCCGATCACCAGCACCGGATTGCGGGAGTCCGCGCTCACTTGCGACTCCCCTGTGGGGCGGCTCCCGGCCGGAGCTTCATGGAGCGCTCACTGAAAATCGAAAAGCGCAGCCACTGCATCCCGAAGTCGAGAAGTTCCTGGTCGTCGCTGCGCAGCGCTTCGACGCGCGCCTCGTCGATGTCGAACAACTGCAGGAATCGCGTTTCGAAGACGAACCGGCGGAAGCGGTCCAGATCGTAGCAGGCCATGTAGAACATGTCCGACTGCTGCGGCGTCAGGGCGCGGCCTTTCTCCCAAAAATCGTGAAGGGTCAGTTCCTTGAACGAGCCGGACATCATTTCGAACTCCTGGATGCCCTGGCACTCGATCCATTCGCGGACCGAAAGAGAAACTCCCTGGTCATGTCCCCGGCAGATGTCTTCGTTGATCAGGAAATGAAAGGGCAGGTCGTTGGGCGTTGGGGACTTCGGCTCGGCCAGTCCCAACGGGTACATGCGGCACGCCCAGGGGCGATCCCGATAGATGCCGCAGCCCTGCTCGGAGAGGAACTGGCACCTCTTGGACTCTTCCTCCATTTTCAGAATCACAATGGGGAATTTCTGCTCCGCGTTTTGCAGGCGCAGCGTGTACTGCTCCAGAAACTCGGAAGAGTCCATCCCCAACGACCGCTTCATGCGCAGCACGTCGTACGGCGTGAGCACGATGGTGACGTCGTGGCAGCAGTGTCCGAAGCAGCTCAACTGCGGATTGCACTGGAACGTAAAGCGATCGTCCAGGCCCAGGCGGGCGCATTCTTTCAGGATCTTTTCGGGGGTGACGGGATCACCGGACATGTGGGGCTTCCTCCGCGTCGAAGATGATGTCGCTTCTGAGAGCCTGCGGCGACCACACCGGCAGAGGGCCGTGTTGGCCGGTCGCCGGGTCCAGGCGGTAGCGATAGGAGACGGCTACGTTGTAATGGCTCTGCATCCACGTCCAGCCGCCCACGTAGTACGGGCATTCATCGTGGAAGCAGACATATTGGAACTCGCCCCCCCAACTGGAGCCTTGGGGGTTGGCCCAACGGAGCATGCGGCTGCCGCAATGCGGGCACAGAGGGTGGGCAGTATCCATGGGTAGGGACCTTATAAGAGCGGGAGGCTCCGGTGCCTCCCGCTCCTGCTCGGCAGTTTCAGACCCTCGCTATTGCGGGCTCCTTAGGCTGCGGACTGAAGACGTGCAGAATTGGCCGGGCCATGGTCTCCCAGGTATTGGTCTTGGGATCGAACCGGCAATTTGCAAAAACGTGCCACTTCTCTTCGTCGATCTGGGGCTTGTCAGCGCGGAAGTCTTCCTCGCGGAATAGAACCGTCCGGACGTGTGCCTCCGCCTGCCACATGCGATGCGTATTCTCCCAGCAGCGCATCAGTTCGTGGAGATTGGCTGCTGCCAGACTCGCGGCGTCCTCCTTGAGGTACGCCAGCAACTCCAGCGCCTTCTTGAGGAGGGCTTCGTTCGTCGTGAATTGAGCGGTGATGCCGCCGGCGTATTCGTCCATGATCTTTTGCAGCCGGAACATGAACATCCGGGGCTTAATGTAGTTCGGATTGATCTCCGGATCCGTCGTGGCAGCCTGAAACTTCTCGAAGGTCGCGAGCGGCTTCAGGATTTCGGCCTTGAGCGCTTCCAAAGCAGCAGGCTCCAGAACCGGCATCTGGTTGTTCTCGACGATGAACTTGATCGCGGCCTTGGCGGCGATGCGTCCCTCGGCGTGCGACCCGGACGAGAACTTGTGGCTGGATGCGCCCGAAGCGTCACCCGCGCAGAAGAGACCCGGCACGGTCGACATATGCGCGTAACCCCAGAAGTATTGACCCTTGGTCTCCGCTGTCTGCAGATCTTCCGGGCCACTGAGCCACGCTCCGGAGGCGCCGGAGTGCGAGCCGATGAAGTACGGCTCGGCCGCGGCGA
>OKRF01000513.1:12066-25375 GCA_900290315.1 Candidatus Sulfopaludibacter sp. SbA3
GGAGTGCGAGCCGATGAAGTACGGCTCGGCCGCGGCGATCTCGGAACTGCGCTCCTCGGGCTGCAAGTTTGTGGAAGCCCACAGCAGAGCCTGCGAGATGGTCATGTCCAGGAAGTCTTCCCAGGCTTCGGACTCCAGCTCCTTCATTTTCTTCTTGTAGGCCTTCTCGTCGCCCTTGTAGTTCTCGGCGATCGCCTGAATAGCCTCTTCCGTGCGCATCGAGATGGGGCCCTTGCCCTCCATCACGTCCAGCATGCCCAGGTAGTTGCGCAGGTTCGCGGGAACCGGTTTCACGCGGCCATACGGTCCCCACTTGGCGAGCTCGTCCTTGCGCTCGATCATGTAGTTGCCGCCGGCGGCGTTGGTCGCCCGCGACTTGAACAGCAGGAACCACGCGCCCACAGGTCCGTACGCATCCTTGAAGCGCACCGGGATGAAGCGGACTTCCTGGCACGTCATCTCCGCTCCGGCCTTGAGGGTGAAGTAAGCCGAAGACCCCGAGTTCCATGGTGGATACCATGCGCGCCCCATGCCTTCACCGGAGCTTCGCGGCTTGAACACGTGCACCGCGCCGCCCATGGCGACCAGCGTGGCTTTCGATTTGAACACGTAGAACTTGTTCTCGCGAACCGAGAAGCCCACCGCGCCGGCGCAGCGTTCGCCATCCATCAGCGGGCCCACGATGAACACGCGTTCGAAGATCTGGCCTACGCCGGTTTGTAGCAGGGCGTTCTTGGCAGCTTCGGCCACCACCACCTTGTACGACTCGCCGTTGATCATGAGCTGCCAGCGGCCTTCGTGCACGTACGCGCCCTTTTCGTCTTTCCAGATGGGCAGCCCCCATTTCTCGAACAGGTGCACGGTGGAATCCACGTGGCGGGCGATGTTGGCCACCAGATCCTCGCGGGTGATGCCCATCAGGTCGTTGCGCACGTAGTCCACATAGTCCTGGATGGTGTTGGCGCCGTCTTTCAATCCCACGTACTGGTTGATGGCGGAAAGCCCCATCGCCACCGCTCCGGAACGGTCCATCGCGGCCTTGTCCACCAGCGCGACTTTGAGGCCGTTCTGCAGGGCCCAATGGGCGGCCTCAACGGCGGCCCCACAAGCAGCCATGCCGCCGCCAAGAATCAGCAGATCGGTTTCTACGACTACAGTTTCGAATTCGGCCATTGCAATCGTTCTCCTCTCAGTTTTTCAACCGGAATACGTCGTCCATTCCGATCGACGCCGGCTCCGTAAAAAGCAGCGGACTGTCCAAGCCGCCATTGGATTCGAATCCGCCATCCGGCACTGCCTTGCCTTCCGGCGTGGTCCGGATCGGGAACTTGAATCGCTTGATCGTTCCGTTGCGGAACTTCACCGTCCACAGGATCGTATCCGTGGAGCGCATCGGCGTCGCCGAAGCACCCAGAGGGACGAAATCAGCGTAGCTGCGGACTTCGACGGCTTGCGTGGGACAAATCTTGACGCAGTTGTAGCACTCCCAACACATCGTGACGTCCCGGTTGTAAGCCTTCATCTTGTCTTTATCCAGCACCATCAGGTCGTTTGGGCAAATGTGCTGGCACGCGGTCTTGTCCAGCGCCTTGCACCCGTCGCACTTTTCGGGGTTGACGTAGCTCGGCATTAGTCCACCTTTCCTTCCGCAGGTCCCGGGTCGTGTGTTTGGGCCTGCCTTTTGTGTCGTTGATAGAAACAATTGCGGTGACCGTACTCGCCAAATCTGCAATGGTCACGCACGTAGATTTCGCACTGCATGCAGGTTGCAGCCGGATCGGAACCATCGCTTACGATGGCTCCCGCGAGACGGTCCAGAAGATCCGAAGTCCTTCTCAGCTCCTCCGGAGCAAACTGCCGGAACGCCATACTGGCCCTATGGTCGCGCGCGGTCTGATACGCAGCCATCAGTTTGCGGCTGGTCTCGGTCAGGGAGAGCCGGATCAGGCGGCGGTCCTCCTGAGGCGCCACGCGGCGAAGAAGCCGGCGGCGCACCAGCTTGTCCACAGTCCTGCTCACGGCGCCACAGGTAACTCCCAGGAAGGCGGCGGCGTCTCCGATGCTCAGAGTATCGGTGTGGGCCACCAGGTACAACAGCTTGAACTGCGAAAATGTCAGCTTGTCTCCGGACACCTCGCGCAGCACAGTCCGCTCGATCACCTCGCGGACAGACCAGGCCAGTACGCGAGCGCTGCTGAGGAATTCGTTGCTGAGATCCGCCGTGATGGCCTCCGCCGCGACGATCTCCTGGACTGACTCCATTCCGCTGTTCACCTGAATCCGGATGTTTGATCAAATCGAATTTAAACCTGGTCAACGATTGGAGCAAGGCTTTATTTGATAGATTCAGATTATTTACTCTGAAATCGACCGGCGGGCGCCTTTATGGCTTTCCGAGGTATGCCGCGGCGGCGGAAATTGTTCCCCCGGCAGGCCGCCGCGTTGAACTCCTCATCATCACAGCGGCCAGCAGGAACCCGGGACCGGCCTAGATACGGAAAGTCTGGATGAGGGAGAACCGTGAACACATATTTCGCCGATTTCGAGGTGTTGGATCGCTGCAGTCGAAGAGAAACTCTACATCGCGCCGGCTGTTACGAGCTGAGTGCCGCCGGGAATCGCTTCCCTCTGGAGCACCCGCCAGCCAAACGAACCCAATTCGGACTCCAGGCGCGCGATGGACCAGTTCCGGCTGCCACCCTGCATGACATGCCGGCCAAATGCGGACAGCAGCAGCTCCGGCGGGGGAACAGCCTCGGTGGAGACAAAGGCATCGTGCAAGACCAACAGGCCACCCGCCCGCAACACCCGCGACGCCTGCTCGAGAGCGGGACCAAACTGCCCGCGCTCGCAGCATCCCAATAGTCCGGAAAGAAGGACCACGCCGTAGGATTGGCCGCCGTTGCCGATACTCTGCGCCGGATCTCCTCTGCCGTTCCCAGCGAAGGGATTGCGGGTCTCCAGCGCCATCTTCGGCCATCTGCCGGAAACGAGGTCCCGGTAGAAATCCCCGCCCCATCCGACCAGCAGTGCGGGGCTATGCGGCATCAGGTCGAGCTTGTCCAGCACAAACGGGGCGGCGTAATGAGCCAGGCACTCGCAGGATTGGCGATGCAGGTCCTGGACCTCCGGATGCGCGCCATCTTCCCGCCCGTTGAGTAAATAGCGCCCCACCGCGCTCAACGGCGCCAGATGCGCCGCCTGATACAGCAGGGCGGGCCGCAAGGTCTGCGGAGACGCCTCCACCAGGTAGCGAGTGGCCAGTTCGAGGTTGCGATATCCACCGGGCCCCACTTCCAGCAGCCCCATCGAGACGAGACACTCCAGGACTTCCGCCAGGCCGCTACGGTTCAATCCCAGTGCGTGCGCCAGTTCCGATGCTGTGGACCACTGCTCCAGCCGGTCGAACAGGGAGGTTGCCAGGGCGAAACGCAGCACCTGGCTCCCCATACCGGCGGTCGCCATGCGGAGCAACTGATCGGGCACGGGCGCCGGCTCGAAATGCGCCGCGCTGTCGGGCCGCCGGGACAGGTCGCGCTGGGCGTGCTTCAACTTTTCGCGCAGCCGCACTGCTTCCCCAATCACGAGCGTGGCGGGGGGTTCGATGCCGCAGCGTTGGACCTCGCCCGCAATCGACGTGAGGGTCCCCGTAACGACCTTCTCGCCATGCCAAAAGGCCATCTGGATCATGGCGGCTGGAGTTTGGGGATCGCGTCCGTGCGCCATCAATTCGCGGGCCACACGTTCCACGGTATGCACGGCCATCAGGAACACCAGGGTATCGATGCCCGCCAGGGCGCTCCAGTTCAGGCGGCTGTTTTCCCGCTCGGCTTCGTGGCCCGTGACGATGGCGACTGCGGAGGCTGATTCCCGGTGAGTGACTGCGATTCCAGCGCTCGCGGGCGCCGCCAGAGCGGAAGATACACCTGGGACCACTTCGAAGGGAATCCCGTGCTCCGCCAGATATTCGGCCTCTTCGCCTCCGCGGCCGAACAGGAACGGATCGCCGCCCTTGAGCCGCACCACGGTTTTGCCCTCGCGCGCCTTGCGCACTAAGATCTGGCAGATTTCCTGCTGGCGCGATTCGTGGATTCCAACCGACTTGCCCAGGTAGACTCGCTCAGCCGAAGGCTTGGCCAAGGCGAGGACTTCCTCCTGGATCAAACGGTCGTAGATGATGACGTCACTGGCTTCGAGAAGCTTTACAGCTTTGACAGTCAGTAACTCGGGGTGGCCTGGGCCGGCGCCCACCAAGTACACTTTTCCGGGCGTCACGAAATACTTCCGCAAGTTTTCGCTTGCGTTTGGACGAAGACCGAATACGATGATAACATGAGTCGCAACTCTGAAATTCCCTGGCGACTGCGGCAGGAGGGCAGTTCATGTCGGTAATTACGATCTCCCGAGGATCGTTCAGCGGCGGGAAGATGTTAGCCCAGTGTCTCTCCAAAGAGTTGGGCTATCGCTGTGTCGATCGTGAAGTCATTGTGGAGCGGGCCGCCGCGCATGGCGTCTCCCAGGACGAGCTGCGCGATGCGATGCAGAAGCCGCCCACTTTCATGGAGCGTATCCAACACAAAAAGTATCTGTACCTCGTGTTGATTCAGGCTGCGCTCATCGAAGAGGTGCGGACGGGCAAGGCCGTGTATCACGGCAATGCCGGCCACCTGCTGCTCAAGGGCGGCCCGCACATTCTACGCGTGCGCATCATTGCGCCTATGGAACTGCGCGTGAAGATGGCCCAGGATCGTCTCAAACTGGGACAGGACGAGGCCCTCGACTACATCGCCAGGATGGACCAGGACCGCAGGAAATGGACTCAGTACCTCTATGGAGTGGACTGGAGTGACTCCGCCAACTATGACATCGTCCTGAACCTGGAGTACATGGATATCTCCGGGGCCTGTCAGGCGGTATCCACGCTCGCGCGCCAAAGGTGCTTCGACTTCACCCCTTGTTGCCAGGCCGCCATGGACGATCTCGCCCTGGCCAGCCAGGTTCGCCGCGAATTGGCGCTCCACGATTCCACTTCCCATGTGGAAGTCGAAGTGACCGCCAAGGGAAGCGCCGTGCGTATCGCCGGCTCGGTCTCCAACATGTGGGAGGTGGAAGAAGTCCGGCTCATCGCCGCGGCTGTCCCCGGAGTCGAGACGCTGGACCTCGACGAGCTGGCTTCGCCCTCGCGGTCCTAAGCGCCTCGAATCCGAGGCCGGACGCTGCCTTCCGATTCATCACGCGAGCGCCGCTACTCCGATCACCGGCTTTTCCGCCGGCAAGTGGCGCAGCTCGATTCCAGTGTAGACTTGCCGTGGACGGGCGATCTTCTGCTCGCCGTCGCGCATCAGCTCATCCCAATGAGCCAGCCAGCCCACCGTGCGCGGAATCGCGAACAGCACCGTGAACATGTCCGGCTTGAAGCCCATCGCCTGGTAGATGATGCCGGAGTAGAAATCGACATTCGGATAGAGTTTCCGCTTCACGAAGTACTCGTCTTCGAGCGCGATATTCTCCAGTTCCAGGGCGATATCCAGTTTGGGATTGCGGCCTGTAACCTGGAATACCTGCTCGGCCGTCCACTTGATGATGCGCGCGCGCGGGTCATAGTTCTTGTACACCCGGTGTCCGAAGCCCATCAGCTTGAGTTTGCCGGCCTTCACCTGTTCGATGTACTCCGGAATCCGATCCCTGGTGCCTATCTGGTCGAGCATCCGAAGCACCTGCTCATTCGTACGCCGCAGCCGCTGCCGTAGCCAGGTACGGATCGGCTTGGGAACTGCCCACCGCCCGCATGGCGTTGGTGCTGCAGTTCTGCTCGTGATCCGCGTGCAGGATGAACAGAATGGAGAGGGCTCGCGCCAGCACCGGGTTGGCCAGATACTTCGGCTCCAGCATCTTCCAGAGCATGTTCATGAAATTGGCGGCATAGCGCAAATCGTTGTCGGGGTACACGTAGGGCAGGCCCAGGCTATGGCGATAGGTGTACGCCGCGATCGTCGGCATCTTGGCGATCAGGCGGACGATCTGGCGCCGGCGAATCTCCGGATCGAGCACATTCCGCGCTTCCGGATAGACCGTGGAGAGCGCCGCCACCGTGCTCACCAGCATGCCCATGGGATGGGCGTCGTAGCGGAAACCTTCCAGGAATTTCTTGGTGGTCTCATGCAGCATCGTGTGACGCCTCACAAGGCCGACCCATTCATCCAACTCATGTTCGTTGGGCAGTTCTCCGTTGAGGAGCAGATAGGCGACCTCCAGGAAGGTGCACTTCTCAGCCAGTTCCTCAATCGGATAGCCGCGGTATCGCAGGATGCCGCGATCGCCGTCGATATACGTGATGCTGCTGCGGCAGGATGCGGTGTTCATGAAAGCCGGGTCATAGGTCATGAGCCCGAAGTCTTCCGCATCTTCCTTGATTTGGCGAAGGTCCATCGCCCGGATCGTGCCTTGGTCAATAGGTATGGTATAGACCTTGTCCGTACGTCCATCGGTTAGGGTCAAGACTTTGTTCTGCATTGTCGTCACCTTCCTCGAATCGTCTTAGTCGGCATCCGCGCGAAAATAATCAAATTTCTGGCTCGGACCAAAAAAGTATGCTATAAGTCTATCGAACTGTAAATAGTACTGTAAATAGTATTCTCAGGCCCGATAATCCGGAATCGGGTAGGAGTTGAAGAATGTCGATTTTCCTGCCAGTTGCCGGAATTAGCATCAATGTCTGGATCCTGATCGGTGCGGGCGGCCTGATCGGCTTCCTTTCGGGCTTGCTCGGGGTAGCCGGTGGATTCCTGCTCACCCCCATCCTCATGATCGTCGGCATTCCGCCGACCGTAGCCGCGGCCTCTGACTCCTGTCAGATTGTGGCCGCCTCTTCCTCCGGTGTCGCGGCGCACTTCCGGCAAGGAAATGTGGACTTCAAGATGGGCATCACCTTGCTCGCCGGAGGCTTGACCGGGGCCGGCCTGGGAGTGCAGGCCATCAAGGCGCTCCGCGCCCTCGGTAATGCCGATTTGTTCATCTCGCTCACTTACATTGTGGTGCTCGGTTTCGTGGGCGGCGCGATGTTCGTGGGCAGCCTGCGGAATCTGCGGCGCGGGCCCATGGCCATCAAGACTCGCCGGCCTTCCTCCGGCGGGGCCTGGCTCAAACGCCTGCCCTGGCAGGTAGACTACCAGCGCTCCGGGGTCCGGCACTCTGTTCTGGTCCCATTCTTCCTGTGCGTCGTGGTTGGAATGCTGGCGTCTATCATGGGCGTCGGCGGCGGTTTCATGATGGTGCCCATGATGGTCTATCTCCTCCGCATGCCCGCACACGTGGCGGTGGGGACGGACTTATTCCAGATTCTGTTCACCTGTGCGAGTGTGACCTACATGCAATCCACGGCCAACCATACGGTGGACCTGGTGCTGGCCCTGTTACTGGCCCTCGGGTCCACGATCGGGGCTCAAATCGGCGCGCGCATGACTCGCTTTATGAGGGGCGACCAACTACTCATCATTCTGGCATCGCTGGCGCTGGCGGTGGCCGTCAAAATGGTGATCGGAATCCTGTTGACGCCGTCGAGTCTTCTGACTCCGGCCGCTCATTCCGCCTTGATCCCGGCCGCCGGACCGCACATCTGGCGGTTGGCCGCAAGGTCCTGAGGTATGGCTCGTGCCAGCATGGTCGCGTTGCCGGTCTTCGCCGCGGTGCTGTACGGTGGAGTAATTCCGCGGGAGCCGTTGGTGCGCAGGGTCTCGCCGCAGTCGATCCAGGTCGGAGCGTTCTACAACGGAACGAATGTCGCAGTCGAAGGCAGTGTGGAGGCGGGATCCGGCGTGATCGTTACTGTCACTGGGTCCGAAAATGAAGCTGTCTTCAACAAGAAAGTCCGCTTTGGCCCTATCTGGATCAACTCCGGAAAGGTCCGGATCTCCAGCACACCTTCCGTGTTCCTGCGCTTCAGTAGCACTCCCATTGCATGCCTGCTTCCGCCGGGCATGATCGCGAAGTATCGCCTGGACGAGGCGTCACTGATTTGGGACATGCGGATCGCGCCCCGGTCGCACGATGGCCGAGCCGAAGCCGCCTGGTGCAGAAGCTATCTGTCCATGAAAAAAGGCGACGGCAGCTATGCCTTCGCCAGCGCGGGAGTCCGCCTGGCCGATACGTCCGGCGGAGCCTCGTTTGTGCTCCGGTTTCCATGGCCCAAGCAGGCTGCCCCCGGCGCATACACCATTCACGTGTATGAGATCAAGGACGCCGCCGTGATCCGCCAGGCGGAGGTACTCATGCCGGTAGTACGAACGGGATTTCCCGCCTGGCTGGCCAGTCTGGCGGGGGATCATGCATCTCTGTACGGTACGTCGGCAGTCGTGATCGGCGCCCTGGCAGGATTCGGAATCGACTTTCTGGCAACGCTCCTATTCGGCAAGAAGCGGAGCGTGTCTCACTAGCGCGCGCCGCAAGAAGACGCCATTTTCGAGAGAGGCGGCTCATGAGGCGATGGCTTACCCGGTGGGATGAAAATGGGGCCGGGGAAACGCGTCGGGATTCTGCGCAGGGGGCAAACACGAGCCAGGCACGAAGATTCGCCAAAAGGCGGCGAATTTCGAGCCTGGCAGGGTTTGCGGCGGACCCGCGGCTCGGGATTTTCGAGAGAGGCGCGGCCCATCACGACTTACTAAGATCCGTCTTACTGACGTTCATCATGCGCAGTGCTTGCGCGGGATCCTTGAAATAATAGCGGACTTCGTCTCCTACCTTCCAGGTATCGGCAGGCATGGCCAGCAGATCTTCGGAGGCCGCAAACGTGACCACGGTGCGTTCCGCGGACCAGTAGATCGTGATGGTGCGTTTTACCTTGTCAATGACTGGGAGGCCGGTGCCCTTGGCGACATTGTGTCGCTCTTCGAGGGGCGTGTAGTGGATGGTCCTCATCTGGTTGACGGCGGTGTCGAAGATCACCATCTCGCGGTTCTTCAAGTCGACCTGCATCAGTTTGCCGGCTTGTGGTTCCGGGCCCATTTCGTCGGGATCCTGGGGTGACTTGACCGAGATCGGAGGCAGGGCATCGTACGCCGGCTTGGCCGTCCGTCCCCCCGTGGACTCCCGGATCAGGGTGATTTGACCGCTCTTCTTGTTAAAGGCGATGACTCGTCCCTGCTCGACACTACCGTACGTTGTACACCCCGCCGTGGAGAGGGCGGCGCCAATCAGGGCAAATACCAGCTTGTTAGACATGAGCCAGTTCCTCCTTCCTGGCCTTTCGCTCTTCGCGGACGCCCTTCACGAATTTCACGACAATGAACAACGACAACGTGGTGACGAGGCCGAGGATCAGAATCGTGGCGGAAACGTCCAGTGCGGGTTTCAGGCTCGCGTAGGAAGCGCCAACCAGTTTCATCAGGACGGAGATGCCGCAGCCCACCACGGCGAGGCCGAAGTACACCCGGATCGCGTATCCCTTCACGTACTTAGTCGCGACGGTTCCGATCTGCGCACCCACGGCCGCGCCAATCAACATGATGAAAGCGGCCATTAACTCCGCCCGGCCCTTGAAGCCGTATGTTGCCGCGCCATAGAGTCCGGAGATGGCAACCTCGAACAAATCCGTCCCCACCGCCACATGGGTCGGGCATCCGATCAGGTAGATGAGCGACGGCATGCGGATTAAGCCGCCGCCAATGCCCAACACGCCGGCCAGCCAACCAGTGAACAGCGCGATTCCGATGGGCAACCAGGCCGAGCACCGCACGCCCGCGCGCTTGAAATAGATCATCGGCGGGATGTTCAGGCGGGCCAGCTTTTTGGAAAAATCCAAGCCGGTGGTCAACGGATCCAGTTGCCGGCCGGCCGCACGAGCCTCCATTTCCTTCTTCTGCCGTTTCCGGACGTCGGCAAACACCATCCAGGCGATCAAGGTCAGCAGGATCAAGTAGCCGTAGCGGACGTACGCGTCCACTTTTCCGATCCGCTCCAGCCACATAATATTCCTCGAACCTACCTCTACCCCGCAGATTGTCCCGAGGATCATGATGCAGCTCAGTTTGTAGTCGACATTTCCGAACTTTGCGTGACGCATCGTGGAAATGAGCGACTTACCAGCCATGTGGGTGATATCGGTTCCGATGGCAAACGCCATGGGAAACCCCAGAATGTTGAGCCCCGGGGTGACCATCCAGGCGCCGCCCATTCCGAAAAAACCGCCTATAATGCCCACTCCGAGTCCCAGAATCAACAGACCGGGCCAGAAGATCTTGATCCCGGCCACCGGCATGAGTACGTATAACCAATGCATGTAATTCCTCCCTGTGTCTTCCGGTGAACCTATCCTTCTCTCAAAGCCCTGGATTTCAAATCGATGCCGATCCGGGACATGACAACATCTGCCAGAGATCCCA
This sequence comes from Candidatus Sulfopaludibacter sp. SbA3, assembly GCA_900290315.1. Taxonomy (GTDB): domain Bacteria; phylum Acidobacteriota; class Terriglobia; order Bryobacterales; family Bryobacteraceae; genus Sulfopaludibacter. The sequence goes on from OKRF01000513.1 coordinate 22,446, forward strand.
GAATCACGCCGGCGAGCGGAATCAGAATCACCGTCATCACGGCGAAGTGAAGGTGGCTATCGTTGTACAGATTGGCCCACCACAACCGCAAGCCGTGAAATTTGCGGGCATCGGCAACGATGACGATCATCTGGGCTTTCTCCGCGGCCGACAGCAACGGTGCGGCCAGTATGAACAGCAAGGGGCGCTTCCAGTGGAGTAACCTGTGCTTAGTCAAATGCATATTTGAATCCTCAGATAAAGTTGATCTGGAAGCGGACGATCACGGCCTTCTCCGTGGGCCGGTTCCCTCCCGCGGCGAGCGTGGCGCCGCCTAAGAAGTTAGTACGTCCGTAGTCCACCGAAAAACGGACCAGCCGGTTGAGATACCAGTTGACGCCGCCCACCACTTCATGGGCACGCCGCGCTGCCGTTGTGGCGGACGCAAATCCGTAGTTATAGAGGCCTTGCTCGGCGCTGAACTCTCCCACTCGGAGGGCCAATTCGATGGCTCCCCAGCCGTGGTTGGCTGGATCGAAGTTCTTCTTCGGCGTGGGACTCAAGAAGGTCTTCTTTTCGCCGGTCAGAATGTAACTGCCCGCCACTTGCCATGCGCGGAAAGCCACATCTCGCCGGACTGTTCCCTTCTGCAGCCCTTCCTCGGTCAGGCCGTACTCCGTGAACAGGCCGGCTGGCCCCAGGTAATAGTAAGCTCCTGGCGCCAGGCGGGAACGGTGGCCGGCTTCGGTCACTCCTGAGGCGAAGGGCAGGAAGGCGTTCTGGTCGAATGTCTTGTAGGAAGGCATCGCCTGGCCATCCACGCTGCCGAACGAAGAGCCCATGCCGAACCCAAGACCGCTCAGCGCGTTTTCGTCAGGCTGGAACGGCGTCAGAAAGAGCCGCGCTGTGTAATCCCGATGATTGCTCACCGCAGTATCGCCGAGGCTGTTGTCCGGCACTCCATTGAACACGCCGACCGCGTAGTTCACCCGGCGATTCACGATGTCGCCGGAGATCTGGTAGCCGATATCGCGGCTGGGGACCAGCAGCGTGGGCAAGCCGCGCTCGACAAGGCTGGTATCGTCATCCGACTGCAGACGCTCCAGTCCCACAGGCGGCTTGAATTTGCCGGCGCGCACCTTGAAGTGAGAGAAGTATTTGAGTTCCACGTAGGCGTCGTAAATGATGGTGGACCCCATACCGAAGTCAGGCCGGAAGAAGTAGTCGACATATTGGAAGACCGTTCCGGAAAAAGTGGGACGAATGCGGCGGAGCACGATACTGTCAGTCACCGTTCCGCTGCCCTCACTCACAATGGTGCGACTGTCGACCTGCAGGTCGGCGCCGATCTTGAGCAGGAAATTGCCGCGCGGCGACCGGATCGTGAATCCTGTGATATCGGCAGTGACGGTCGCTGTGGTCTTGGCCTTTTCGGCAGCGGCATCGTCCTCCAGTTTTTTCTTGTTTTCGTCGGCCTTGAGTTTTTGATCGAGTTGATCGATCTGCTGCTGGAGTTGCTGGATTTTCTGATCGGCGCTTTGCGGGTCGTCAGGCTGGGCCGCCGATGTCTCGCTGATACGAGTCGGGCTGGAACTGGATGGGGCAACGGTCGCCGGGCTTTGGCCGACCTGATTGTCTTGAGGCGGACCGCTGGACTCAACCGCCAGACCGATCCGTGGGGTAACGAGAAGAATGAGAAGAAGAGGAAATTGAATGGCACTACGGGGCGCGTTCATCTTGTGACTCCCGGGGGAGCGCGGGCGGCGCGAGATCATGGCGTTCGTGCAGTCAAACTCGTCGAACGGTGCCGAGCTTCGATTCAGGAAGCCCTTGAGATGCGCTGCCGGGTGGCGCGCCGCGGCAGCCTCATCCTCGTCTGATCGCCTGCTTGCTCCAATCCTATGGCTAACCTAGCTCTTAGAAGAGTATTCGGCATTACTCTACAACCAAGACGATCTTGATTCAAGACAAAACAGCCTGATATTTTGCGATTGTCTATAGGCTCGACAGCGCAGTCCACTCCGCTCGAAAATCCATAAATTTATGTGACAGGTTGTTCGACGAGCCTATGGGAATTATTGGTTGCAGCCAGAACACTTGACGAAATCGCTGTGGCTTCCCGGTGAGGTGTGCAATATAGTGGTGTCTGGTTGGACCGGGACATATGAAGTTCTGGCATCGCGAAACCCCTGCACCAGCGCCACCTGCCGAGGTGGCCAACCGGGTGCGCACCAAATACGCGAGCTTTCGGGAACTGCTCGCTTCGAACAACGAGAGTCTGGAGCTTATGGCGCGACTGCAGGAAGATCTGCAGCACGTCCCGCCGCACCGCGACGTGATTGAATCTCCCATTTCCGGGATCTTCGAACGCGTTCGGTGTGTTGTGGGTGCACTGGAAAAGCTCACCGGAACGCGCCACCGGATTCTGTTCGAAGCGCTGGTATCGCAACAGCAGGAAATCGAGCGCTTTGCTGCCGCACTGCAAGAGACCGCCCGGCCACGTCTTTCGGCATGGCTGTCGGAAGTGAACGCCGCATCGGAACAGGAAGTGGGCGGCAAGGCCGCGGCGCTGGGGGAAATCCGCAATAAGCTGGGCCTGCCGGTCCCCGATGGCTTCGTGCTCACCACCGAAGCGTACCTTCGATACTGCGGCCTGTCTCTGTGGCAGGAAATCCGCGATGCGACCCACAATCTGGATCTGAACGACCTCAACGCACTCCACGCCGCGGCTGAAAGACTGCGCCGCGAGGCCATGAGCTGCGCTCTTCCACGGGCCATTGAAGTGGCTGTCGCCGCACGAACGGAAACGCTGCTGAAGAATGGCGGCACACTCGCCGTGCGCTCCAGCTCGAAGGGGGAAGGCGGCGCCAGAACCTACGCCGGCCAGTTTCTCAGTGTCTTGAACGTGCCCCGCGAGGGTGCTCTCGATGCCTACAAACAGGTGATCGCCA